>NZ_JBHVPH010000032.1:0-91564 GCF_042887425.1 Kitasatospora sp. NPDC057940 | reverse complement strand
CCGTCCCCGTCCTGCTGCGCGCGCTTGCCCACGGTGTGTCCCTGCTCTCCTCGACGGTCCGGCCTCCCGCCCATGATGCCGGAGCGCCCGGCCCCGTCGACGGGACCGGGCGCTCCGGGTGACGCAGGCGACTCAGCGCTCGACGGCCTTGGCCAGGATCTCGGGGGCGCGCTCCAGCAGCCGCCCGGCCGCGAAGCGGATGCCGAGGGCGGCGACCAGGGCGCCGTAGAGCGGGCCGACCAGCAGGACCGGCCAGGTCGGGCCGGCCGAGAGCAGCGCCCAGCCGAGGTAGCCGCTCACCGGCAGGGAGAGCAACGCCACACCGAACAGCGAGCCGAACTGGTTCACCAGCACCAGGCCGCCCTGCCCGGGGGCGGCGTTGCGCATCGGGTTGCTGTCGGCCGGCATGGTGTACGGCGCCAGCACGCTGAGCGTCGCGCCGAGCGCGACGCCGCAGCCGAGCAGGGCGAGCGCGAGGCCGAGTGCGGACGGCAGGCCGGCCCAGTCGCCGGTGGCGGCGGCCAGTACGGGCCCGAGCACCAGCGTCACCGGAACGGCGTACGACAGCACCGCGTAGGCCCGGCCGCGCAGCTCGTCCCGGGCGTCGGCCGGGGTGAGCAGGGTGGCGGCGACCATCCAGAACGCCGAGCCGTCCATGCCGAACAGGTTGAGCATCTGCAGCCCGAGGAACATCCCGGTCATCGCCAGCAGGTAGACGCTCGACCAGCCCTGGACCATCGACAGCACGCAGATCACCAGCGTCATGCCGATGCTGGTGAACACCGCGGCCTTGGCCCGCGGCTCCCGCCAGGCGTACCGGAGGTGGCGCTGCATCACCGCGCCTACGCGGCCCTCGGGCAGGAAGCTCCAGCCGCGCGAGCTCTGCACGCCGCGGGCCACCTCCAGGGTGGAGGAGTCGGCGGTGACCATCAGCTCCTGGAGGCTGCCGCGCCACCAGCGCAGCAGCAGGGCGAGCAGCGCCGCGGCCGCGGCGAGCTGGAACAGCGCCAGCCCGTACCGCCCCTCGCCGGCGGTGCGGGCGGCGTCCGCCGCGCCGACCGGCGGCAGCCAGCGCAGCACGGAGGCGATCGGCGCCAGCGGGCTGAGGTCGAGGTGGTCCCCGGGCCGGCCGAAGACGCTCTGCGAGCCGACGTTGGCGGCCTGCACGAGCAGGGCGAACAGCAGTCCGCCGAAGATCGCGAAGTCCTTGCCGCGCCGGCTGGAGAGCATCCGGGCGTTGCCGGCGGCGACCGCCCGGGAGAGCGTGACCAGGCAGAGCACGGCCAGCGGGACGCCGACCAGCGCGGCCGCGGCCGAGGCACCGCCGTTGGCGCCGGACAGCGCCGCGCCGGTCACCAGCACCATGCTGACCAGCGGGCCGGGCCCGATCAGCGCGGCCAGCAGCGAGCCGCGCAGCAGCGGGCCGGGCCGCAGCGGGAGCATGGTGAGCCGGGTCGGGTCGGCGCTCTCGTCGCTGGAGAAGAGGAACAGCGGCAGCGCCGCCCAGCCGAGGGTGAGCGCGCCGAGCAGCATCACCCCGGCGTCCCCGGAGCCGTCGAAGCGCCCGTTCAGCATGGCGAGGGCGAAGGCGATGCCGGCCGCGAAGGCCAGGCCGAGGACGCCGCCGATGACGTACACGGCGGTCCGGCCGGGGCTGCGCCGCAGGCCGTTGCGCAGCAGCCGCAGCTTGAGCGCGACCAGGGCGCGGACCACCGTCCGCCCGTCGGGCACCGGGGTACGGGCGGCCGCGGGGGCGGTGCTCACTGCCCGCCCCCGAGCTGCGCGCCGGCCTGCCCGCCGAGCTGCCCGTTGCCGGCCGGCGCGTTCCCGCCGGCCTGCCCACCGGCCTGTCCGCCGAGCCAGCCGAGCGCCTGGCCGTCGTCCTCGCGGACGCCGATCAGGCCGAGGAAGGCCTCGTGGAGGCTGCGCCCGCCGCGCACGGTGTCCAGCGGGCCCTGGGCGATCACCCGGCCGGCGTTGACCACGGCGACCCAGTCGCAGAGCTGTTCGACCAGTTCCATCACGTGGCTGGAGAAGACCACCGTGGATCCGGCCGCCGCGTACCGCTTGAGCACGCCGCGGATGGTCTGCGCGGAGACCGGGTCGACGCCCTCGAAGGGCTCGTCGAGGAACAGCACGTCGGGGTTGTGCAGCAGCGCGGCGGCCAGACCGATCTTCTTGCGCATGCCGGTGGAGTAGTCGGCGACCAGCTTGTCGGCGTCGCGGGCGAGGTCCAGGACGGCCAGCAGTTCCTCCGCGCGGCGGTCCACCTCGGCGCCGGGCAGGCCGCGCAGCCGCCCGTTGTACTGCAGCAGTTCGCGGCCGCTGAGCCGCTCGAACATCCGCAGCCCCTCGGGCAGGATGCCGATCCGGGCCTTGACCGCGACCGGGTCGGCCCAGACGTCGCCGCCGTGGATGAGGACGGTGCCCTGGTCGGGCCGGAGCAGGCCGGTGGCCATGGACAGCGTGGTGGTCTTGCCGGCGCCGTTCGGGCCGACCAGGCCGATGAAGGAGCCGGCCGGCAGCTCCAGGCTGAGTCCGGCGACGGCGGCCTGGCCGCCGAAGTGCTTCCACAGCCCCTGGATGCTGACGGCGGAGGGGGGAACGGGTACGGGGTGGTCGGACGGCGGCGGCGCTGACGCCTGCATGGCGGCCTTCTCTGTTCGCTGGCGGATGGGTGTCTCGGACTCAGCCTGTCACTGCGGAATCGGGCTGTCTCCCGAGTTGAGGATCCCCTGAGAGAGTGGGCCGAACGGGTGAGGCGCGCCGCCCGGACGGCGCGTTACGGCGGGTACCGGGCTGGAATTGGCAACTACTCAGCCCCGCCGTTCGTCCTGCACTATGAGGGACAGTGAGGGACAGCGAGGGGCGCGGGGCCGCGCCGGGTGCCGGGAGGTGCGGATGGCCGTTCAACCGTGGGGAGCCTCGGGCCCCGACGAGCCGGATCGCCGCGGGGACTGGCAGCCCCAGCCCGTCCCGAAGTCCGTCCCGCAGCCCGGGTTCCACACGGGGATGCGCGCCGGGCACGCGGACCGGGACCGGACGATCGACGTGCTGAAGGCCGCGTTCGCCGAGGGCCGGCTCTCCGCCGAGGAGTACGAGCAGCGCCACGAGCAGGCCTCCGTCGCGCAGACCTACGGCCAGCTGGCCGGGCTGGTGTCCGACCTGCCCTCCGGCCCGATGCCGGCGCCGATGGCCTTCGCCGCCCCGCCCGTCCCGGCGACCTTCCTCCCGCCGCCTCCGCCGCCGGTCCGCTCCGTCAACGGGCTGGCGGTCACCTCGCTGGTCTTCGGCCTGACCGGCCTCTCGCTGCCCGCGGTGGTCGTCGGGCACCTCGCGAAGGCCCAGCAGAGCAGCCACGACCGGGCCGGCGACTGGATCTCCACCCTCGGCCTGCTCTTCGGCTACGCGGGCTGCGCGCTCTGGACGCTGCTGCTCCTGGTGATGCTGCAGGTGCCGGTCTGAGCGGGCCGCCCCGGGCGCGTCCCGCCCCGGTGGCGGCGGTCGACGGGCTGTGGTAGAGCGGGTGGAGGGCGGCCCGACACCGGGTGGTCGCGTCCGGGACACTCCCGGGACATCCGGCCGAAGGTCGCGACCTGCGGCGTTGCATTTGTTTTGACCGCGCCCGATGCGCTAGGTACGCTCTGACCTTGTGCCTGGGGTGTCCCCGGGTCCTTGTGCGTGCATGCACACCGGTCGCCGCGCCGAGCCGGAGCGCCTTCCAGCGCCCCGCGCGTTGAGCGCCGTCGCTGTACATCAGCTCATGGGATTCCGTGTCGGAATAAGCCCAACACACCCGACCGCGTGGGTCGACCACGGGGCCGTGTGCGGGGGATCACCGCAGGTTAGTTTTACCAAGCCTTGGCACACAGAAAACGGAGAAACGGTGCCTACGATCCAGCAGCTGGTCCGAAAGGGCCGGCAGGACAAGGTCGAGAAGAACAAGACTCCCGCGCTGAAGGGTTCCCCGCAGCGTCGTGGGGTCTGCACGCGTGTGTACACGACCACCCCGAAGAAGCCGAACTCGGCTCTCCGCAAGGTCGCCCGTGTGCGCCTCACCAGCGGGATCGAGGTCACCGCTTACATCCCGGGCGAGGGCCACAATCTGCAGGAGCACTCCATCGTGCTGGTGCGCGGTGGTCGTGTGAAGGACCTTCCTGGTGTCCGCTACAAGATCATCCGCGGTTCGCTTGACACCCAGGGTGTCAAGAACCGCAAGCAGGCTCGCAGCCGCTACGGCGCCAAGAAGGAGAAGTAAGAATGCCTCGTAAGGGCCCCGCCCCGAAGCGCCCGGTCATCATCGACCCGGTTTACGGCTCCCCGGTCGTCACCCAGCTGGTCAACAAGATCCTGCTGCACGGCAAGCGCTCCACCGCCGAGCGGATCGTCTACGGCGCCCTCGAGGGCGTTCGTGAGAAGACCGGCTCGGACCCGGTCGTGACGCTGAAGCGCGCGCTGGAGAACGTCAAGCCGGCCCTCGAGGTCAAGTCCCGCCGTGTCGGTGGCGCGACCTACCAGGTTCCGGTCGAGGTCCGTCCGGGCCGCGCCAGCACCCTGGCGCTGCGCTGGATGGTCGGTTACTCCCGCGCCCGTCGCGAGAAGACCATGACCGAGCGCCTGATGAACGAGATCCTCGACGCCAGCAACGGCCTGGGCGCTTCCGTGAAGCGTCGCGAGGACACCCACAAGATGGCCGAGTCCAACAAGGCCTTCGCGCACTACCGCTGGTAGTCCCTACCCCGTCACTAGACAGAGAGAGAACGAGCCACCATGGCTGCAACCTCCCTTGACCTCGCCAGGGTCCGCAACATCGGGATCATGGCGCACATCGACGCGGGCAAGACCACCACCACCGAGCGGATCCTGTTCTACACCGGCGTCTCGTACAAGATCGGTGAGGTCCACGATGGCGCTGCCACCATGGACTGGATGGAGCAGGAGCAGGAGCGCGGCATCACGATCACGTCGGCCGCGACGACCTGTCACTGGACGGTCGACGACGTCGACAACACCATCAACATCATCGACACCCCGGGTCACGTCGACTTCACCGTCGAGGTGGAGCGTTCGCTGCGCGTCCTCGACGGTGCCGTGACGGTGTTCGACGGTGTTGCCGGTGTCGAGCCCCAGTCCGAGACCGTGTGGCGGCAGGCTGACCGCTACGGCGTCCCGCGCATCTGCTTCATCAACAAGCTGGACCGCACGGGCGCGAACTTCTTCTTCTGCGTCAAGACCATCGTGGACCGCCTCGGCGCGACCCCACTGGTCATGCAGCTCCCGATCGGTGCCGAGGCGGACTTCAAGGGCGTTGTCGACCTTGTCCGCATGAAGGCGCTGGTCTGGTCCGCCGAGGCCGCCAAGGGCGAGATGTACGACATCGTCGACATCCCGGCCGAGCTGCAGGAGCAGGCGAACGAGTACCGCGAGAAGCTCCTGGACGAGGTGTCGAACGTCAGCGATGACGTGATGATGCTCGCCATGGAGGGTGAGGACATCCCCGAGGAGCTGCTGTACGAGGCGATCCGCAAGGGCACCCTGGAGTCGGCCTTCACGCCGATCTTCTGCGGTACCGCGTTCAAGAACAAGGGCGTTCAGCCCCTGCTCGACGCGGTCGTCAAGTACCTCCCGTCGCCGCTGGACATCGAGTCGGTTGAGGGCACCAAGCCCAACGACCCGGAGACCAAGATCACCCGCAAGGCCTCGGACGACGAGCCCCTGGCCGCGCTGGCGTTCAAGATCATGTCCGACCCGCACCTGGGCAAGCTCACCTTCGTCCGGATCTACTCCGGCCGCCTGGAGTCCGGCACCTCGGTGCTGAACGCCGTGAAGGGCAAGAAGGAGCGCATCGGCAAGATCTACCGCATGCACGCGAACAAGCGTGAGGAGATCGAGTCGGTGGGCGCCGGCGACATCGTCGCCGTCATGGGCCTGAAGCAGACCACCACCGGTGAGACGCTGTCCGACGAGAAGGCCCCGGTCATCCTGGAGTCCATGGACTTCCCGGCCCCGGTCATCCGCGTCGCGATCGAGCCCAAGTCCAAGGGTGACCAGGAGAAGCTGGGTGTTGCCATCCAGCGTCTCGCCGAGGAGGACCCGTCCTTCCAGGTCAACACGGACGAGGAGACCGGCCAGACCATCATCGCGGGTATGGGCGAGCTGCACCTCGAGGTGCTGGTCGACCGTATGAAGCGTGAGTTCAAGGTCGAGGCCAACGTCGGCAAGCCGCAGGTCGCGTACCGCGAGACGATCCGTCAGGCCGTCGAGCGCATCGACTACACCCACAAGAAGCAGACCGGTGGTTCCGGTCAGTTCGCCAAGGTGCAGATCGCGATCGAGCCGCTCGAGCAGGCCGAGGGCTACGAGTTCGTCAACCAGGTCACCGGTGGCCGCGTGCCGCGGGAGTACATCCCGTCGGTCGACGCCGGTTGCCAGGAGGCCATGGAGTTCGGCATCCTCGCCGGCTACCCGCTGCAGGGTGTCCGCGTGAAGCTGCTCGACGGCCAGGCGCACGACGTCGACTCGTCCGAGCTCGCGTTCAAGATCGCCGGTTCGATGGCGTTCAAGGAAGGCGCGCGGAAGGCCAAGCCGGTCCTCCTCGAGCCGATGATGGCCGTCGAGGTCACCACGCCCGAGGACTACATGGGCGACGTGATCGGCGACATCAACTCTCGCCGTGGCCAGATCCGGTCCATGGACGAGCGTCACGGTGCCCGCGTCGTCACGGCGCTGGTGCCGCTCTCCGAGATGTTCGGCTACGTCGGTGATCTGCGCAGCAAGACCTCTGGTCGCGCGAGCTACTCGATGCAGTTCGACTCGTACGCCGAGGTTCCGAAGGCCGTGGCGGAGGAGATCATCGCCAAGGCCAAGGGCGAGTAAGGACCGGCGCCAGCCGGCTCCCTACGAGGCCGCGGCTGTCCCGATATTCGGGACGATTGCGAACCCTTAGGCTATTAGGGGGCGTCCCGGGAGGATCCGGTCGGATCCTCCCGGGGGGCCTCCGGCCCCCACCCCGCGGGACGGTGCGAGGTGCTTCCGGCACCTCGGGCCAAACCCGATCAAAGACCAACTGACGTCAGCACGGCGTACAGAACTGTCCTCAGGAGGACTGCAGTGGCGAAGGCGAAGTTCGAGCGGACGAAGCCCCACGTCAACATCGGCACCATTGGTCACATTGACCACGGTAAGACGACCCTTACCGCGGCCATCACCAAGGTGCTGCACGACGCGTACCCGGAGATCAACCCCTTCACGCCGTTCGACCAGATCGACAAGGCGCCGGAGGAGCGGCAGCGCGGTATCACCATCTCGATCGCGCACGTCGAGTACCAGACCGAGGCGCGTCACTACGCCCACGTCGACTGCCCGGGTCACGCGGACTACATCAAGAACATGATCACCGGTGCGGCCCAGATGGACGGTGCGATCCTCGTCGTCGCCGCCACCGACGGCCCGATGCCGCAGACCAAGGAGCACGTCCTCCTGGCCCGCCAGGTCGGCGTCCCCTACATCGTCGTCGCCCTGAACAAGGCCGACATGGTGGACGACGAGGAGATCCTGGAGCTCGTCGAGCTCGAGGTCCGCGAGCTCCTCTCGGAGTACGAGTTCCCGGGCGACGACCTGCCGGTCGTCCGCGTCTCCGCGCTGAAGGCGCTGGAGGGCGACAAGGAGTGGGGCGAGAAGCTCCTCGGCCTGATGCACGCCGTCGACGAGAGCATCCCGACCCCGGCCCGCGCCGTGGACCAGCCGTTCCTGATGCCGATCGAGGACGTCTTCACGATCACCGGTCGTGGCACCGTCGTCACCGGTCGTATCGAGCGTGGCATCCTCAAGGTCAACGAGACTGTCGACATCATCGGCATCAAGGAGACCAAGACCACCACCACGGTCACCGGCATCGAGATGTTCCGCAAGCTGCTCGACGAGGGCCAGGCCGGTGAGAACGTCGGTCTGCTGCTCCGTGGCATCAAGCGCGAGGACGTCGAGCGCGGCCAGGTCATCATCAAGCCGGGTTCGGTCACGCCGCACACCGACTTCGAGGCCCAGTCCTACATCCTGTCGAAGGACGAGGGTGGCCGCCACACCCCGTTCTTCAACAACTACCGCCCGCAGTTCTACTTCCGTACCACGGACGTGACCGGCGTCGTGACCCTCCCCGAGGGCACCGAGATGGTCATGCCGGGCGACAACACCGCCATGACGGTCGCGCTGATCCAGCCGATCGCCATGGAGGAGGGCCTGAAGTTCGCCATCCGTGAGGGTGGCCGCACCGTGGGCGCCGGCCAGGTCACCAAGATCATCAAGTAATTTGATGTTCTGACCTGTCTGTCCCGCACAGGCGAACCGAAGGGCTCCGCACACCCAGGTGTGCGGAGCCCTTCGGCCTTCACCGGCTCTCACGGGCTGCTCATGGCCGGCTGTTATTGTCGGGCGACCGTCCAGCCCGCCGTCGCGGAAAGTGGGATCCAACGCATGCCAACGGCACCACTGTTGTCGGTCGTGATGCCGATCTACAACGAGCAGGAGGCGCTCCCGCTGACCGTCGAGCGGCTGCGGCCGATCCTGGACGGGCTCGGGGTCGACTACGAGGTCGTGGGCGTCGACGACGGCAGCACGGACGCCACCCCCGTCGTCCTGCAGAAGGTCCGGCAGGACTGGCCGGAGTTCCGCATCGTCCGCTTCGCCCGCAACTCGGGGCACCAGGCCGCGCTCACCGCCGGCATCCACCGGGCGCGCGGCGACTACGTGGTGAGCATCGACGCCGACCTCCAGGACCCGCCGGAGAAGATCCCGGAGATGCTCGACCTGGCCCGCGAGCAGGGCTTCGACGTCGTCTACGGCGTGCGCGGGGACCGCGCCACCGACACCGCCTTCAAGCGCCGGACGGCCGGCGCCTACTACTGGCTGATGCGCAAGCTGGTCGGCAAGCGGATGCCCAACCAGGCCGGCGACTTCCGCCTGCTCAGCCGCGCGGCCGTGGAGGCCCTCAAGCAGCTGCCCGAGCACCAGCCCGTCTACCGGCTGCTGGTGCCGTGGCTCGGCTTCCCCAGCGGCGAGGTGGTGTACGTCCGGGAGGAGCGGGTGGCCGGCGACACCCACTACCCGCTGTCCAAGATGGTCCGGCTCGCACTGGACAGCGTGACCAACTTCTCCGCCGCCCCGCTGCGGCTGGCCACCTGGCTGGGCCTGGTGAGCTTCGTGGTCTGCCTGGTCCTCGCGGTCTACACCACCCTGTCGTACGCGCTCGGCGCGACCGTGCCCGGCTGGTCCTCGCTGTTCATCGGCATGCTCTTCATCGGCGCCGTGCAGCTGATCTGCGTCGGACTGCTGGGGGAGTACGTCGGCCGGATCTATTCGGCGGTGCAGGCCCGCCCGACCTACTTCGTCGGCTACGACTCGGCGGACGACGAACGGGCGCAGGACGCCGCGGCGCGGGACGACGAGCGGGGCACGGGCCGGTGACCGTCATCGAGGAACCGGTGGAGCCCGTCGAGCCGGCCCCGTCGACCCGCCGCCAGCTGCCGTCCTTCCTGGTCATCGGCGTGCTCAGCACCGTCTTCTACCTGGCGCTCTTCGTCGCCGCGCGGTGGTTCACCGACCCGCAGGCGGCCAACCTGATCGCGCTGGCCGTCAGCGCGGTGGCCAACACCGCGGCCAACCGTCGCTTCACCTTCGGGGTCACCGGTTCGCAGGGCATGGTCCGGCACCAGCTCCAGGGCGCGGTGGCCTTCCTGATCGGGCTCGGCCTGAGCGCGGGCGCGCTCGCCCTGCTGGACCAGGTGGCGCCGAACGCCTCCCGGCCGGTGGAGGTCGCCGGACTGGTCGCCGCCAACGGCCTGGCCACGGTGGCCCGGTTCGTGCTGCTGAAGATCTGGGTCTTCCGGGGCTGAACCGGGGCTGAACGGCGGCCGTTCCCACCGGTTCGCGGGCCGCTCACCCGGCCCCCTCAGCCCGTCGTGCCGACGGGCCCCTCGGTATGCTGTGGCTCGTAGCCTGCCCGCTGACGGTAGTGGAAGTCCGCACCCGGCCGGGGAGACGGGCGGCAGGGACTTGACCGAAGGGGCACGGCACCGTGTCGACCGTACATTCCTCGCCTGAGCGCGAGCTCCAACGTCCGACCGCACCGCCGGGGCCGCCGCCCGTGCCGACCGCCGGTGGACGGTCCAGGCGCAACCCGCTCGTGCTGGCCGGGGGGCTGGCCCTGTCCTGGCTGGTGCCGACCGGACTGGTCGCGCTGGACCTGGGCGTCCTGCTGCTGCCGCTGCTGCTGTTCTCCATAGCCGCCGTGCTCCGGGTCGGCGGCGTGCTGCTCGACCGGCTGTTCGTCGCCGGGCTGGTGCTCGCCGGTTCGGTGCTGACGTTCGGCCTGCTCTTCTCGCTCTGGCCGTGGGGCCTCTCGCCGGTCGCCACCAGCGGCCTGATGTTCAGCGTGGTGACGGTCGCCGCCTGGGCCGCCCGCCGCGGTCCGCGCCTGCCGTTGCGCTTCCGCTGGTCCGACCTGCTGGTCCTGGGCACCGGTTACGGCGTCTGGCACTACCTCTTCCACCCGATCGCGGGAACCTCGGCGGCCGAGCGGGTCGCGTACTTCGCCACGTCGGAGGACCGGCTCGCGCACTTCTCCTTCTTCTCCGGCATCCAGAACGTCGGCGGCTTCAACTTCCTCCACCAGGACGCGGCGCGGTCCTTCCTGATACCGCCGTCCGAGGTGACGTACCCGCAGGGCTCCCACTTCCTGCTGGCCTGGACGGACACCCTCGTCCACTCCGCCGCCGACTCCGGCGACATGCTCTACACCATGAACCGGTACTTCCTGTACCTGCTGGTGGGCTACGCGCTGTTCTGCGCCGCGCTGGTCTGGGCGGCCCGGTGGATCGGCGGGCCGCGGCTGCGCGGCTGGCGCTGCGCGGCGGTGTGCGCGACCGTCGGCGCGATCATGTTCGCGAGCAACTACATGGACCTGATGGTCCACGGCTTCGACTCGACCTTCATCGGGCTGCTGCTGATAGCGCTCGCGCTGGCCGTGCTGATCCGGCCGGCGATGGGCACCACCGAGTTCGTGCTGGCCGCGTCGGCCGGGCTGATCACCGTCACCTACGCGTACAACATCTACGGCGCCTTCGTCGGCGTGGCACTGCTGGGCGCGCTGGTGGCGCACCGGCGCAAGTTCGCCGGGCGCTGGTGGTGGACCGCCGGCGCGCTGGCGTGCGCGCTGGGCGTGGCCGCGCTGCCGAGCGTCCTGTCCGTGCTGGGCAACCTCGACGTGGCCAGTGCCTCGAACATGAACGGCCCGAGCGTCGGGGCCGACCGCTCCGTACTCATCGGCGGCGGGCTGCTCGGCCTGCTGGCCGCGGTCATGCCGCGCAACCGCCGGACCGCCGTCGGCCAGGCGCACCTCGCGGTCCTGCTCGGCACCGGTGGACTGCTCAGCGCCTTCGCCGCCTACCAGCTGCACACCATCGGCAAGTACTCGTACTACTTCCACAAGATGACGGCCGTGGGCGTCGTGGTCAGCCTGATATCCCTCGGCGCCGTCGGGGTCATGCTGCAGAGCCCGTACCGGGGGACCGGCCGCACGCTGCAGAGCCGCCTCGGCGAGCTGGCGATATCCGGCCTCGCCGTCGCCGCCGCGCTCAGCCTCTTCGCCAACGTGCAGTGGGGCTTCCTGACCACCAAGGACAACCCGTCCGCCTGGTCCGCCAACCCGCTGGTGGCCTGGGGGCGCGGCGAGTTCAAGGGGGACATGGGCCCCAAGGGTGCGCAGGCACTCGACATATCGAGCAAGGGCCCGGTCATCGCGCTCTTCGCCAACGACGACTACAAGAACCTCAAGGCCACCTGGCTCGCCTCGCTGCTGAACCGGCGCGGGGGCGACATGACGGCGCTGTACGACATCCACTGGGTGTCCATCGGCGGCCCCCAGGTGAAGGAGGAGGACTACCAGAAGTCCCTGGGCCGCCTCAAGGGAGCCATCGACAAGCTCCCGGCCGCGCCCGTCCCGCCGACCGTCCTGACCGCCGACCCCTCCGTGGGCGACCGGATCAAGCGGGACCTGGCGGCGCAGGGTGTGACGGTGACGGTGCTGAGCGATCCTCAGAACCTTTGGACGGAGCCGTGGTCCCGTACCTTCCCGGGGGTCTGAGCGTGGGGGCCACCGTCATCGGACGTTCACGGCTACCCGCTACTATTCACAGCAATCGCACGGCCGGGCCGGCCTCGTGCGGAGATGTGTGGCAAGGTCGGCCGGTTAATTCGGTGATCATGTGATGAAGAACCCGATCGCCAAGCTGCTCGGGGTGCTACCCCCGGGGGCCCGGCTCGTGGTCGGTGGGACGGTCGTGCTCGGCGCCTCGGCGTACGTCTACATGGCGCTCGTGGGCTACAGCCTGGGCACGGCCGGTGCGGCCAGGGTGACGATGCTCTGGACGATCGTGATGTCCGTCGGGTGGGGTCTGTTCCAGCCCGTCGAACTGGAGCTGACGCGGCTGGTCGCCGCCCGCAAGGTGTCCGGGGCGGGGGCACTGCCCGCGGTACGGCGGATGCTGCTGCTCGCCCTGGCGATCCTGGCCGCGGCCTGCGCGGTGCTGGCGGCCGCCGCCGGCCCGATCGCCGACCAGCTGTTCGGCGGCGACCGGACCCTCGTGGTGGCCCTCGCCGGCGGCATGGCGGGCCTCGCGGTGAGCTCGGTCTCCCGCGGCGCGCTGGCCGGCCTCGGGCTGTTCGGCCCCTACGGCACCCAGCTGGCCGTCGACGGTGCCCTGCGCATCGGCCTGGCCGCGCTGACCGCCGTCCTCGGGCTGCACTCGGCGCTGGCCTTCGGCCTGATCCTGGTGGTCGCCCCGGTCACCGCCTCGCTGATCGGCCTGCGCGGCATCCTCGCCGACCGCGCCCCCGGCCCGGAGGTGTCCTGGCGCCAGCTCACCAGCGGGCTCGGCCTGCTGATCGGCTCCGTGATGCTCAGCCAGCTGGTGGTGAACGCGACCGTCGTCTGCGTGCGCCTGCTCGCGCCGAAGCACTCCGAGGCGTCCGACGCCCTGGTCTTCGCCCTCGGCCAGGCCGTGGTGATGGCCCGCGTGCCGCTCTTCGCCTACAGCGCCCTCCAGGCCTCCATGGTCTCCGCGCTCTCGGGTGCCACCGCGGCCGGCGACCACGCCGAGTTCCGCAAGGTGCTGACCCGCACCACGGCGATCGTCGCGGCCATGTGCATCGGCGGCGGGCTGCCGGTCATCGCGCTCGGCGCCTGGCTCAACCCGCTGCTCTTCAACGCCAAGGACCTGCTCAACCCGCTGGACTTCACCTGGCTCGTCCTCGGCACGCTCTGCTACGTCCTCGCGACGGTATTCGGCCAGGCGCTGATGTCGAGCGCCCAGCACCGCCGACAGCTGGTGGGCTGGACGGCCGGTTCCGTAGCATTGGTTGCGGTCGCCCTCTCCCCGGGTGACGTCGGTCTCCGTGCCGAGCTCGCGTACCTGGCCGGCGCGCTGGTCAGCGCCGTCCTGATGCTGTGGGCGCTGTACCGCGCGTTCCCCTCCCGCCCCGCCGCCTCCGGGCACTCCGGGCTGGACAGCAGGAGCGCGGCCGAGCCGCTGCGGACCTCGTGACGGTGGGGGACCGGACTGTGACTGGCCGACGACGCCCGTGATCACCACCGACAGACAGACCGAGGCACGCGACGCCGTGCCGTTCGCCAAGCATGGAGCCCCTGTGTCCGACTATGACAACGTCTGGCTGGTGATCCCGGCCTACAACGAAGGCCAGGTGATCGCCGAGGTCGTGGAGGGGGCACGCAAGACCTTCCCCAACATCGTGGTGATCGACGACGGCTGCACCGACGACACGGCGAAGCACGTCATGACGACCGGCGCCCACCTGGTGCGGCACCCGGTCAACCTGGGCCAGGGCGCAGCGCTGCAGACCGGCCTGAAGTACGCGCTGGAGCAGGAGGGCGCCGAGTACTTCGCCACCTTCGACGCGGACGGCCAGCACCAGACCGCCGACGTGGAGAAGATGGTGGCGCTGCTGCGCCAGGACGAGGCCGACATCGTCCTCGGCTCCCGCTTCATCGAGCAGACCGGCCAGGTGCCGTGGATCAAGCGGGTCGTGCTCCGCACCGCCGCCGCGGTCAGCCCGACCGCCCGCAAGCTCAAGCTCACCGACGCGCACAACGGTCTGCGCGTGATGAACCGGGAGGCGGCCAGCCGCATCCGGATCACCATGAACGGCATGGCCCACGCTTCGGAGATCGTCTCCTTCCTCGCCGGCTCGGACCTCCGGGTTGCAGAGGTGCCGGTGGACATCCTCTACACCGACTACTCGCGCGCCAAGGGCCAGTCCCTGATCAACGGCGTGAACATCCTCTTCGACATCTCGCTGCGGGAGCGTAACCGCCGATGAATCACCTCTGGATCCAGCTGATCCTCGTCCTGGCCGCCGTGGGCATGGCCCTCCTGTTCGTCCGGCGCTGGGACGCCGCGAACACCCGGGCGTGGAAGCGCATCGCCTTCTCGCTCTTCGTCGTCGCCAACGTCATCGCGATCCTGTGGCCGGCGGGCGTGACCAAGCTGGCCACCGCGCTGGGCGTCGGCCGTGGCACGGACCTGGTGCTCTACCTGATGGTCATCGCCATGGGCTTCCTGACGCTCAACACCTACCTGCGCTTCCGGTCGCTGGAGAAGAAGCTCACCGACCTGGCCCGTACGGTCGCCATCACCGAGGGCGTCCGTCACAACAACGACCGCCTCGACGCTCCGGTCGGCTCCGACCACTGATCGCGCTCCACGCGACAGGGCACGAGGCCTGAGGGCCGGCACCCCCGACGGGGTGCCGGCCCTCAGCCGTGCGTGCGGGTCGGCGCGCCGCCGGAGAGGCCGGTGAGCGGTCCCTCCGACCGTCGGCCACCGCGTCGAACGGTGACGCCCGTTCATCCGTTGTCACAGAAGGGGCACCGATGTGTGCCGCCTTTTTGGGCTCCGGAAAATCCGGGCATTACCGAGTTCATTCATCCCCCGGCCGCCCGGTGGACGCATTTCTTTGTGCCGGATTTTCCGATTGGCGGCCTCTGAGCACCCGGTTTCCGCCCCCCGGCGCCGGTGTGGGCCGACCGGCTGACGCACGGGCCCGGCAAAGCTGGTTGACTTGGGGCGCCCCGCTGGCCGCGGCCGGGCGGCACCGAAGCGTGATCCAGGACCAGGAGGTGCGGCGCTGTCATGAGCGTCGATTTCGTCATCCCGTACTACGGCGATCCGGAGTACCTGTTCGCCACCATCGACAGCATCCGGGCCCAGCACCAGCAGGACTGGCGGCTGACCGTCGTGGACGACCAGTACCCGGGCTTCCGGGCGCCCCAGTACATCGAGAGCCTGAACGACGAGCGGATCCGGTACATCCGCAACGCGGAGCGGCTGGGCCCCAACGGCAACACCTACAAGGCCTCCACCCTGGCCGAGCGCGAGTTCGTCTCGATGATGGGCGCCGACGACCTGCTGGAGCCCGACTACCTGGACGTCGTCCTGGAGCGCCTGCGGGCCGACCCGAACGCGATCGCGGTCCAGCCGGGCGTGCGGGTGATGGACAGCGACGGGACCCTGGTGCCCTCGCTCGGCATCGGCGACAAGGTCAAGCGCCGGATCAGCGCGCCGGCCCGCAAGGCCGGGGTGATCAGCGGCGAGGCCGCGGTGAAGAGCCTGCTGTCCGGCAACTGGCTGTACACGCCGTCGCTCACCTACCGCCAGTCCGCGCTGTCGAAGATCCCGTACCGCCCCGACATCGACGCCATCCACGACCTGGCGTTCATGGTCGACATGCTGATGGAGGGCGGCAACCTGCTGGTCGACGAGCGGGAGGTGTTCCGCTACCGGCGCCACCAGGCCAGCGACTCCTCGAACCGGGTCAAGGACGGCAAGCGCTTCGACGAGGAGCTGCGGTACTACTCGCTGATCTCCAAGGAGCTGCGCGCCAAGGGCTGGAACAACGCCGCGCGCTCGGCCGACCTGCACCTGTCGTCCCGCCTGCACGCCCTGATGGTCGCCGCCGGCCGGCTCGGCGCGGGTGACTTCTCCCACGCCGGCGCCATGGTCGGCCGCGCGGTCCGCAGCAGCTGACCGGAGCGTGTCCGAGGGCGGTGCCGGCAGCCGGCCGGACGCCCCCGGGTCACGGCGCCCCGAGGCGCCCGGCCGAATTCGACGGGGCGGGAGTAAGCGCTTCGGCCGGCCGCTGGGCTCTAGATGGGTGAGGGGGTGCTCATGGGGAGCACCGACGACCGACCGGGCGGATCCTGCTCAACCACCACGCCCAAGCCCCGACACGGCCGGAACGGGGTCCTTGCCCGAAGCCTCGGCTTCTGGTAAGCGCCCTATGATGGCCGCTGATCGCCGGTCCACTGAGCCATTCTTCGCCACTCATCGGACGTGGCCACTGCACGGAAGTGACTGACATGACTGATCTGGCCACCAGCCCGGTCGGCGGCTCCAGCAAGGAGTCGCTCGAACCGGAGGGCGCGATCGCGCCCCGCCCCGGACGGCTCGACGGCCTGCTGGAGCGTCCCTGGGCAGTCCGCTCGGCCGAGGCCCTGGTCTCGATCGTGGCGGCGCTCGGCTTCGCGCTGCTCTGCACCCGCATCGACGTCAACCCGCTGAACCGGGTGGGCCAGGTCAGCGGTCTGGCCATGCTCCAGAAGTACGCCGCCATCGTGGGCCTGCCCATCCTGGCGGTGCTGCTGTACGCCGCCTACCGGGGCAGCCTGGCCCGGTACCAGCTGGCCCAGCGCCTGGTCTGCGCGGCCGTCGCCGGTCTGGCCACCGGCGCGGTCGCGGGCGGGATCGCGGTCGCGCTGAACGGCACCCAGTGGGGCCTCGGCGGTCAGGAGGGCGACCCGGGCAACCTCATGGGCATGGCCAACGACATGCTGCGCGGCAAGGGCCTGCCCGGTGTCTACCCGCCCGGCTTCCCGGCGCTGCTGGCGGTCTGGTCGAAGCTGTTCTACGGCGGCGTCGGCGGCGTCGGCTACGCCATGAAGGACGTCCAGCTGATCTGCAGCGCGCTGGTCGGCCCGATGGCGTACCTCTCCTGGCGACTGATGCTGCGGCCGGTCTGGGCGCTGCTGATCGCCGTCCCGTCGGCGATCCTCTTCCTCGACCCGATCCGGCCGTACAGCCACGTCACGATGCTGGTCATGGTGCCGATGCTGGCCGCCGCCCTGCGGGAGCTCCGCCGGTCGCACGAGCTGTCGGCCCGGTCCACGGTGCTGCGCGGTCTCGGCTTCGGCGTCTCGTTCGGCCTGATGTTCCTCTGGTACTCGGGCTGGTTCGTCTGGGCCGCGCCCGGCGTCCTCGTCCTGGCGCTGTTCGTCGTCCCGTGGCGCCAGGGCGCCGCCCGGGTCAAGCGGGTGCTGCTGTTCCTCGGCGTGACGCTGGTGAGCGCCGGCGTGGTCGGCTCGCCGCTGCTGTACGAGCTGGTGCGGCTGGGCGCCCAGGCCAAGGACCGGTACGCGTACCTCTCGGTGTACATCGACCCGGCGTACATCATGGGCTGGGCCTCGGACCGCAACGGCGACCTGAACTACCACGACTTCCCGTTGCGCGGTGAGCTCGCCGGGCAGAGCGCCTACACCCTGCTGCTGCTCGCCGGGGTCGCGCTGGCGCTGGGCCTCGGGCTGCGCAGCATCACCGTCCGGACCGTGACGGCCACCCTGGTCAGCGCCTGGCTGCTGCGCTTCTGGTTCGCCTCCCAGATGGCCCAGACGAAGTCCATCCAGCTGTACCCGCGGACGACCTGGATCATCCTCTACGCGTTGATGATCCTCGCGGTGCTCGGCCTGATGTTCCTCGTCCAGCGGGGCGCGGGCTGGCTGCGCACGGTGCAGCGGGTCGGCACCGACGGGCGGCCGGCGCCGCTGACCCTGCGGCCCGCGGTCACCGGCCGGCTGGTCGCCGGCGCGGTCTGCGCGGTGGCGCTGTTCGCCACCATGGCGGCCTCCTGGTCGGCGGACCGCTACATGCCGACCACCAAGCCCGAGTTCGTGCCGGTCGCCGGGGCCAAGGGCATCGACATGGGTGCGGACGCCTGGCGCGCGCACATCCTGGTGAACCGCGACGGCAAGTGCCCGAAGTACGACCCGGCCGGGCCGACCGACTGCGCGCCGGTGAACAAGGAGCTCAAGGAGTACAACAACGAGCCCGACAAGGGTCAGCTGTGGTGCGCCAACGTCACCGGTGACGAGTGGGCGCTGACCTGCGGGAGCAAGCGACCCTGGTGACGCGGGTCCGCGGCGGTGAGCGCCGCGGCTGAGGACGGTCACCCGATCGGGGCCGGTGAGGGCGACCTCACCGGCCCCGATTGGCATCCGGGCTGCTCCATGTGGCAGTATGTCCAAGTTGCTCGGTTGAGTTGCCGATGCTGCGCGCCTCCCGCCGGGAGGACTGGAAGCGAGTCCCAGGTACTCGTCGTTCCCGTGATGGCCGTTAAGCGTGAAGTCGACGCCACGGCAGCTGCGGGGCGAAAGTACGGGAATCTTCCGGGAAGCGTATGCGGGGCCTCGACCCGGCCCCCCACCCCGAAATTTTGAAACCGACGAGTTGTTCGCCGGTTTTTTACAAGCGCGAGAGCGACACGCCCGAGCGCGGGGGTCGGAGGGTGGTCGTGCAGTGACTAAGGACAAAGGACTACTGAGTAGCCATGGCGGGACAGAAGATCCGCATCCGGCTCAAGGCCTACGACCACGAGGTCATCGATTCCTCGGCGAAGAAGATCGTCGAGACGGTGATCCGTACTGGTGCGCAGGTCGCAGGCCCGGTGCCGCTGCCCACTGAGAAGAACGTGTACTGCGTCATCCGCTCGCCGCACAAGTACAAGGACTCGCGCGAGCACTTCGAGATGCGTACTCACAAGCGTCTGATCGACATCCTCGACCCCACGCCGAAGACGGTTGACTCGCTCATGCGTCTCGACCTGCCGGCTGGCGTCGACATCGAGATCAAGCTCTGAGAGGCGCACCGAAGATGGCTAAGCAGATTAAGGGCATCCTGGGCGAGAAGCTCGGCATGACCCAGGTCTGGGACGAGAACAACCGGATCGTTCCGGTGACCGTCGTCAAGGCTGGGCCCAATGTCGTGACCCAGGTCCACACCGCTGACAGTCCGGCCGGCTACGACGCCGTCCAGATCGGCTTCGGCGAGATCGACCCCCGCAAGGTGAACAAGCCCCTCGCGGGCCACTTCGCCAAGGCCGGTGTCACCCCGCGCCGCCACCTGGTCGAGCTCCGTACCACGGACGCGTCCGAGTACACCCTCGGCCAGGAGATCACCGCGGAGCTGTTCGAGGCGGGTGTCAAGGTCGACGTGACCGGCACCTCCAAGGGCAAGGGCTTCGCCGGTGTCATGAAGCGCCACAACTTCCGGGGCCTCGGCGCCGGTCACGGTGTGCAGCGCAAGCACCGCTCGCCCGGCTCGATCGGTGGCTGCGCCACCCCGGGTCGCGTGTTCAAGGGCGTGAGGATGGCCGGCCGGATGGGCCACGAGCGTGTGACCACCCAGAACCTGACCATCCATGCCGTTGACGCGGAGAAGGGGCTGCTCCTGATCAAGGGCGCAATCCCGGGCCCGAACGGCGGCCTCGTCCTCGTCCGCACTGCGGCGAAGGGGCTGTGAGGATATGAGCACCATTGACATCCTGTCGCCCTCGGGCGACAAGACCGGCAGCCTCGAGCTGCCGGCCGAGATCTTCGACGCGAAGGTCAGCGTTCCGCTGATGCACCAGGTCGTCGTGGCGCAGCTCGCTGCGGCCCGTCAGGGCACCCACAAGACCAAGACTCGCGCCGAGGTCCGCGGTGGCGGCAAGAAGCCGTACCGCCAGAAGGGCACCGGCCGCGCCCGTCAGGGCTCGACCCGCGCCCCGCAGTTCGCCGGCGGTGGCGTCGTGCACGGTCCCGTGCCGCGCGATTACTCGCAGCGGACCCCGAAGAAGATGATCGCCGCCGCCCTGCGCGGTGCGCTCACCGACCGGGCCCGCCACAACCGCATCCACGTCGTCACCGACGTGATCGCGGCCGAGGCGCCGTCGACCAAGGCCGCCAAGGGTCTGTTCGGCAAGATCACCGAGCGCAAGAACATCCTCCTCGTCGTCGAGCGTGCCGACGAGCTGGGTCTGAAGAGCGCCCGCAACCTGCCGCACGTGCACATCCTGGACGCCGGTCAGCTGAACACCTACGACGTGCTCGTCTCCGACGATGTGGTCTTCACCCAGGCCGCCTTCGAGCGTTTCGTGGCGGGTCCCGCCGCGTCCGCCAAGGCCGTGGCTGCTGAGGGCGAGCTCGAAGGGAGCGCCGCCTGATGGCTGCAGAGATCACGAGCAAGACGTTCACGGACCCCCGTGACGTCCTGGTGAAGCCGGTCATCTCGGAGAAGAGCTACTCGCTCCTCGACGAGAACAAGTACACGTTCGTCGTGTCGCCCGGTGCCAACAAGACCCAGATCAAGCAGGCCGTCGAGGCGGTCTTCTCGGTCAAGGTCGAGTCCGTCAACACGCTCAACCGTCAGGGCAAGCGCAAGCGCTCCAAGACGGGCTTTGGCAAGCGCAAGGACACCAAGCGCGCCATCGTGACGCTGGCTGAGGGCAACCGCATCGACATCTTCGGTGGTCCGGTCTCCTAACGGAGATCGTGATCGTCGATAAGGACGAGGACGAGAGAGCCAAATGGGCATCCGCAAGTACAAGCCGACTACGCCGGGCCGTCGTGGCTCCAGCGTGGCCGACTTCGTAGAGATCACGCGGTCCACGCCGGAGAAGTCGCTGGTTCGCCCCCTGCACAGCAAGGGCGGCCGTAACAACGCCGGTCGGATCACCGTTCGCCACCAGGGTGGCGGTCACAAGCGCGCCTACCGCGTGATCGACTTCCGTCGTCACGACAAGGACGGCGTGCCGGCCAAGGTCGCGCACATCGAGTACGACCCGAACCGCACCGCGCGCATCGCGCTCCTGCACTACGCGGACGGCGAGAAGCGCTACATCATCGCGCCGCGCGGTATCGCGCAGGGTGACCGGATCGAGAACGGCGCTGGCGCCGACATCAAGCCGGGCAACAACCTGCCGCTTCGCAACATCCCGGTCGGTACCACCATCCACGCGGTGGAGCTGCGTCCCGGTGGCGGTGCCAAGATGGCCCGCTCCGCCGGTGCCGGCATCCAGCTGCTGGCGCGTGAGGGCAAGATGGCGCACCTGCGCATGCCCTCCGGTGAGATCCGCCTGGTGGACGCGCGCTGCCGCGCCACCGTCGGTGAGGTCGGCAACGCCGAGCAGTCGAACATCAACTGGGGCAAGGCCGGCCGTATGCGCTGGAAGGGCGTTCGCCCGACCGTGCGTGGTGTCGCCATGAACCCGATCGACCACCCGCACGGTGGTGGTGAGGGTAAGACCTCTGGTGGCCGCCACCCGGTCTCGCCGTGGGGCCAGAAGGAGGGTCGCACTCGTAGCCCGAAGAAGGCTTCGAACGCCCTCATCGTGCGCCGCCGCAAGACCAACAAGAAGCGCTAGGAGCAGGTCAGATGCCGCGCAGTCTCAAGAAGGGCCCCTTCATCGACGGCCACCTTCTCAAGAAGGTGGACGCGCAGAACGAGGCGGGTACCCAGAACGTCATCAAGACCTGGTCCCGTCGCTCCGTGATCTTCCCGGCCATGCTCGGCCACACGATCGCGGTGCACGATGGCCGTAAGCACGTCCCGGTGTTCGTCACCGAGTCGATGGTCGGCCACAAGCTCGGCGAGTTCGCGCCGACGCGTACCTTCCGCGGTCACGTCAAGGACGACCGCAAGTCGAAGCGTCGCTAGTCGCCAGCGAGATTACCGACTCAATGACTTACACCAGCAAGGGGACAACCATGGAAGCCAGGGCCCAGGCGCGGTACATCCGCGTCACGCCCATGAAGGCCCGCCGCGTGGTGGACCTCATCCGTGGCCTGCCGGCCACGGAGGCCCAGGCCGTCCTGCGTTTCGCTCCGCAGGCCGCCACCGTGCCCGTCGGCAAGGTGCTCGACAGCGCCATTGCCAACGCCGCGCACAACTACAACCACTCCAACGTGGACGACCTCGTCATCAGCGAGGCGTACGTTGACGAGGGCCCGACCCTGAAGCGGTTCCGTCCGCGTGCGCAGGGTCGTGCCTACCGGATCCGCAAGCGGACCAGCCACATCACCGTGGTCGTCAGCAGCAAGGAAGGGACCCGGTAATGGGCCAGAAGGTTAACCCGCACGGGTTCCGCCTCGGCATCAGCACGGACTTCAAGTCCCGCTGGTACGCCGACAAGCTGTACAAGGACTACGTCAAGGAAGACGTTGCCATTCGTCGCATGATGACGAAGGGCATGGAGCGCGCCGGCATCTCCAAGGTCGAGATCGAGCGCACCCGCGACCGCGTCCGCGTCGACATCCACACCGCTCGCCCCGGCATCGTCATCGGCCGCCGTGGCACCGAGGCCGACCGCATCCGCGGCGACCTCGAGAAGCTGACCGGCAAGCAGGTCCAGCTGAACATCCTCGAGGTCAAGAACCCCGAGCTGGACGCCCAGCTCGTGGCTCAGGGCGTCGCGGAGCAGCTGTCCTCCCGCGTCTCCTTCCGCCGTGCCATGCGCAAGTCGATGCAGGGCACCATGAAGTCCGGCGCCAAGGGCATCAAGGTCCAGTGCTCCGGTCGTCTCGGTGGCGCCGAGATGAGCCGTTCGGAGTTCTACCGCGAGGGCCGTGTGCCGCTGCACACCCTGCGCGCGAACGTCGACTACGGCTTCTTCGAGGCCAAGACGACCTTCGGCCGTATCGGCGTGAAGGTCTGGATCTACAAGGGCGACGTCAAGAACATCGCCGAGGTCCGCGCTGAGAACGCCGCTGCCCGCTCGGGCAACCGCCCGGCCCGTCCCGAGGGTGGTCGTCCCGCCCGCGGTGGCGAGCGCCGTGGTGGCGAGCGCGGTGGCCGCGGCCGTCGCCCCGCTGCGTCCGAGGCCCCCGCGGCCGCGGCCGCCGAGGCTCCGGCTGCCGAGAACACCGGAACGGAGGCCTGACTCCAATGCTGATCCCCCGTCGGGTCAAGCACCGCAAGCAGCACCACCCCAAGCGCCGTGGCGCTGCCAAGGGTGGCACCGAGCTCGCCTTCGGCGAGTACGGCATCCAGGCCGTCACCCCGGCCTACGTGACGAACCGGCAGATCGAGTCCGCTCGTATCGCCGTCACCCGTCACATCAAGCGTGGCGGCAAGGTCTGGATCAACATCTACCCGGACCGTCCGCTCACCAAGAAGCCGGCCGAGACCCGCATGGGTTCCGGTAAGGGTTCGCCCGAGTGGTGGATCGCGAACGTGCACCCGGGTCGGGTCATGTTCGAGCTGTCGTACCCCAACGAGAAGGTGGCTCGTGAGGCGCTGACCCGCGCTGCTCACAAGCTCCCGATGAAGTGCCGGATCATCCGGCGCGAGGCAGGTGAGAGCTGATGTCGGCCGGCACCAAGGCTGCTGACCTCCGCGAGCTGGACAACGAGGGTCTCGTTGCCAAGCTCCGTGAGGCCAAGGAGGAGCTGTTCAACCTCCGCTTCCAGGCGGCGACCGGGCAGCTCGACAACCACGGACGGCTCAAGCTCGTCCGTAAGGACATCGCGCGGATCTACACCCTGATGCGCGAGCGCGAGCTGGGCATCGAGACGGTGGAGAACGCCTGATGACTGAGAACACCAACGAGACGCG
The DNA here is from genome assembly GCF_042887425.1 of Kitasatospora sp. NPDC057940. Lineage (NCBI taxonomy): Bacteria > Bacillati > Actinomycetota > Actinomycetes > Kitasatosporales > Streptomycetaceae > Kitasatospora > Kitasatospora sp. NPDC057940. The sequence goes on along the minus strand of NZ_JBHVPH010000032.1, from coordinate 67,856 downwards.
CGGTTTCCGCAAGACCCGTGAGGGTCTCGTCGTCAGCGACAAGATGGACAAGACCGTCGTCGTCGCCGTCGAGGACCGCGTCAAGCACGCTCTGTACGGCAAGGTCATCCGCCGTACGAACAAGCTGAAGGCGCACGACGAGGCGAACGCCTGCGGCATCGGCGACCGGGTCCTCCTGGCGGAGACCCGCCCGCTGTCCGCGACGAAGCGCTGGCGCGTCGTCGAGATCCTCGAGAAGGCCAAGTAACGAAGTTGATGCGGTACGGCCGTATGTGCACCAGGTCCCTCGTGGGCGCTGGTGTGAGCAGCGGCCGGCCCGTCAGCTCTCGTTGACGATCAGGAGAAAGCTGTGATCCAGCAGGAGTCGCGACTGCGTGTCGCCGACAACACGGGCGCGAAGGAAATCCTTTGCATCCGCGTTCTCGGTGGCTCCGGTCGTCGCTACGCCGGCATCGGGGACGTCATCGTCGCGACCGTCAAGGACGCGATCCCCGGCGGTTCGGTGAAGAAGGGTGACGTCGTCAAGTGCGTCGTCGTCCGTACCGTGAAGTCGCGTCGTCGCCCGGATGGCTCGTACATCCGCTTCGACGAGAACGCCGCGGTCGTTCTGAAGAACACCGATGGTGACCCCCGTGGTACCCGCATCTTCGGCCCGGTGGGCCGCGAGCTGCGTGACAAGAAGTTCATGAAGATCATCTCGCTTGCGCCGGAGGTGCTCTAACTCATGGCGAACAGCATGAAGATCAAGAAGGGTGACCTGGTTCAGGTCATCACCGGCAAGGACCGCGGCAAGCAGGGCAAGGTCATCCAGGCCATGCCCGCCGAGAACAAGGTCCTGGTCGAGGGTGTGAACCGGGTCAAGAAGCACACCAAGCCGGGCCCGGGCACTCAGGGTGGCATCGTCACCGTCGAGGCCCCGGTGCACGTCTCCAACGTCCAGCTGGTCGTGGAGAAGGACGGCAAGAAGGTCGTCACCCGCGTTGGCTACCGCTTCGATGACGAGGGCAACAAGATCCGCGTTGCCAAGCGAACCGGTGAGGACATCTGATGTCTGAGACGACTGTTGAGAAGGTGACCCCCCGTCTCAAGGAGCGTTACAACTCCGAGATCAAGGGTCAGCTGCAGGAGCAGTTCTCGTACGAGAACGTCATGCTGACGCCCGGCCTGGTCAAGGTCGTCGTCAACATGGGTGTCGGCGAGGCCGCCCGTGACAGCAAGCTGATCGAGGGCGCGATCCGCGACCTCACCGCCATCACCGGTCAGAAGCCGGCGGTGACGAAGGCTCGCAAGTCCATCGCGCAGTTCAAGCTGCGTGAGGGCCAGCCGATCGGCACCCACGTCACCCTCCGTGGTGACCGCATGTGGGAGTTCCTGGACCGTCTGGTGTCGCTGGCCCTGCCGCGTATCCGTGACTTCCGTGGCCTCTCCCCGAAGCAGTTCGACGGCCGTGGCAACTACACCTTCGGTCTGACCGAGCAGGTCATGTTCCACGAGATCGACCAGGACAAGGTCGACCGTCAGCGCGGTATGGACATCACCGTCGTGACCACCGCCCAGACCGACGACGAGGGCCGGGCGCTCCTGCGCGCTCTGGGCTTCCCGTTCAAGGAGGCGTAACCACATGGCGAAGAAGTCCCTCATCGCGAAGTCCGAGCGCAAGCCGAAGTTCGGCGTCCGGGCCTACACCCGGTGCCAGCGCTGCGGCCGTCCGCACTCGGTGTACCGCAAGTTCGGCCTCTGCCGTGTCTGCCTTCGTGAGATGGCGCACCGCGGCGAGCTGCCGGGCGTGACCAAGAGCTCCTGGTAACCAGGACCTCGCGGTAACGCCATAGCGAAGCAGGTGTGCCCGACCCCACAGAGCCCCTTTTTTGGGGCTGCGTACGGAATCCCGTAGGGTAGTGAGGTCGGGCCCCCTGTCGCGGTGGCTCCATAGCTGCCGTCGACCCTCTTCGGAGGGCTCGCACCCAGTCTTACGACGCCGCAGGTCCCCTGCGTCTGTGCCCCCGCCGCACTCCTCGGAGTGCGGCGGGGGGACCTGGCGCGGAGAAACCACGGCGAGAGAGGCCTGAGGCCATCATGACCATGACCGACCCCATCGCAGACATGCTCACGCGTCTGCGTAACGCTAACTCGGCGTACCACGACTCCGTGGCGATGCCGGCCAGCAAGATCAAGGCGCACGTCGCCGAGATCCTGCAGCAGGAGGGGTACATCTCCTCCTACAAGGTTGAGGAGCCCGTTGAGGGCGAGGTCGGCAAGAAGCTGACCATCGAGCTCAAGTTCGGTCCCAACCGTGAGCGCTCGATCGCTGGCATCAAGCGGATCAGCAAGCCGGGCCTGCGGGTCTACGCAAAGTCCACCAACCTGCCGAAGGTGCTCGGCGGCCTGGGCGTGGCGATCATCTCCACGTCCTCGGGTCTCCTCACCGACAAGCAGGCCGCCAAGAAGGGCGTAGGCGGAGAAGTTCTCGCCTACGTCTGGTAATTCGGGAAACGGAGGTACAGCAATGTCGCGCATTGGACGGCTGCCCATCCAGGTCCCCGCTGGCGTGGACGTCACCATCGATGGCCAGGCGGTCTCGGTGAAGGGCCCCAAGGGCTCCCTCACCCACGTTGTCGCCGCGCCGATCGAGATCGGTAAGGGCGAGGACGGCACGCTGCTCGTCACCCGCCCCAACGACGAGCGTCTGTCGAAGGCCCTGCACGGCCTTTCCCGCACGCTGGTGGCGAACATGATCACCGGCGTGACCGCGGGCTACCGCAAGTCGCTGGAGATCAGCGGTGTCGGCTACCGAGTTCTGGCGAAGGGCTCCGACATGGAGTTCCAGCTGGGCTACAGCCACCCGATTCTGGTCGAGGCCCCCGAGGGCATTTCCTTCGTCGTCGAGTCGGCCACCAAGTTCCACGTGGACGGCATCGACAAGCAGAAGGTCGGCGAGGTCGCCGCGAAGATCCGCAAGCTGCGCAAGCCCGACCCGTACAAGGCCAAGGGCGTCAAGTACGCGGGCGAGGTCATCCGCCGCAAGGTCGGAAAGAGTGGTAAGTAAGCGATGAGCGTCTCTGTCAAGATCGGCAAGGGCAACGCCTACAAGAGCGCCGCTCGCAAGCGCCGCGCGATCCGCGTTCGCAAGCGCGTCGTCGGCACCGAGGTGCGTCCGCGCCTCGTCGTGACGCGCTCGAACCGTCACATGGTCGCCCAGGTCATCGACGACGCCAAGGGTCACACCCTGGCGTCGGCGTCCACCCTCGACGTGTCCATCAAGGGCGCCGAGGGCGACAAGACCGAGCTGGCCAAGAAGGTCGGGAGCCTGGTCGCCGAGCGCGCCAAGGCTGCCGGCATCGAGTCGGTCGTCTTCGACCGCGCGGGCAACCGGTACGCCGGCCGCATCGCCGCCCTGGCGGACGCGGCTCGCGAGGCCGGGCTCGACTTCTAAGCCGCTCGTCGACTCAGTCGACGGACGTAATCGAGAGAGGTAATTCCAATGGCTGGACCCCAGCGCCGCGGTAGCGGCGCCGGCGGTGGCACCGGCGGTGGCGAGCGGCGCGACCGTAAGCGTGACGACCGGGGCAACGCCCCCGCCGTCGAGAAGACCGCTTACGTCGAGCGCGTTGTCGCGATCAACCGTGTCGCCAAGGTTGTCAAGGGTGGTCGTCGTTTCAGCTTCACCGCGCTGGTCGTGGTGGGCGACGGTGACGGCACCGTGGGTGTCGGTTACGGGAAGGCGAAGGAGGTTCCGGCCGCCATCGCCAAGGGTGTTGAGGAGGCCAAGAAGAACTTCTTCAAGGTCCCCCGTATCCAGGGCACCATCCCGCACCCGATCCAGGGTGAGAAGGCCGCCGGCGTCGTGCTCCTGAAGCCCGCCGCCCCCGGTACCGGTGTTATCGCCGGTGGTCCGGTGCGCGCCGTCCTGGAGTGCGCCGGCATTCACGACATCCTGTCGAAGTCGCTCGGCTCGGACAACGCGATCAACATCGTGCACGCCACCGTGGCTGCTCTGAAGGGCCTCGTGCGCCCCGAGGAGATCGCCGCTCGTCGTGGCCTGCCGCTGGAGGACGTGGCCCCCGCCGCTCTGCTGCGGGCGCGTGCTGCAGGGGTGAGCGCCTGATGGCTCGCCTGAAGATCACGCAGACCAAGTCGTACATCGGCAGCAAGCAGAATCACCGTGACACCCTGCGTTCGCTTGGTCTCAAGCGCATGCACGACGTCGTGGTGAAGGAGGACCGTCCCGAGATCCGCGGGATGGCCCACACGGTCCGTCACCTGGTGACGGTTGAGGAGGTGGACTGATCATGGGCGACAACCCGATCAAGATCCACAACCTGCGTCCCGCCCCGGGTGCCAAGACCGACAAGATCCGCGTGGGTCGTGGTGAGGGCTCCAAGGGTAAGACCGCCGGTCGTGGTACCAAGGGCACCAAGGCCCGCTACCAGGTTCCGCAGCGCTTCGAGGGTGGCCAGATGCCGCTCCACATGCGCCTGCCGAAGCTGAAGGGCTTCAAGAACCCGTTCAAGATCACGTTCCAGGTCGTCAACCTCGACAAGCTGGCCGAGCTCTACCCGCAGGGTGGAGAGGTCACCGTCGAGGACCTGGTCGCCAAGGGCGCGGTTCGTAAGAACTCCCTCGTCAAGGTGCTCGGCACCGGCGAGATCTCGGTTGCGCTGCAGGTGACGGTCGACGCCGTCTCCGGCTCCGCCGCCGAGAAGATCACCGCCGCCGGCGGTACCGTCACCGAGCTCGTCTGAGCCCGCTGACTTCCGTGCGAGCCCCGCACCTCCTTCGGGAGGTGCGGGGCTCGCACGTTTTCCGGGCACCGCGTTTTCCGGGCATTCCGTTGACGTGCCCTCGTTCTTTTGTGTGGCAAACCCGGGCATCCCGTACCCCGTGAGTGGGGGAGGGGCGGTACGCGCTTCTTCCGAGTGGCTGCGCACTGTTAGAGTCCGTGGAGTTCCCTTGTAGGCTGCGCGTAGGCTCGCCTGTGCCGTCTGTACGGGAGCCCGTACCGCCAAAAACTCCCATTCAGGACCGACCCTCCCGCCGACGACGCGCGGGAGGCGCAGGAGGCACCGTGCTCAGTGCGTTCGCGCGGGCGTTCCAGACGCCCGACCTGCGCAAGAAGCTGCTGTTCACGCTGGGCATCATGGTGCTGTTCCGCCTGGGCTCGCACATTCCGATCCCCGGCGTGAGCTTCACGGCCGTGAACGAGTGTGTGAAGGACACCAAGAACAACGGCCTCTTCGGGCTGGTCAACCTGTTCAGTGGTGGCGCGCTCCTCCAGCTGACGATCTTCGCGCTCGGCATCATGCCGTACATCACCGCGAGCATCATCCTCCAGCTCCTCACGGTCGTGATCCCGCGACTGGAAGCGCTGAAGAAGGAGGGCCAGGCCGGCCAGACGAAGATCACCCAGTACACCCGCTACCTGACCATCGCGCTCGCCGTGCTCCAGGGCACCGGCATCGTGGCGACGGCCTCCAGCGGCGCGCTGTTCTCCGGCTGCCCGGTGGGCAACCAGATCGTCCCGGACACGAGCGTGTTCCGGATCGCCGTCATGGTGATCACGATGACCGCCGGCACCACGGTGATCATGTGGCTGGGCGAGCTGATCACGGACCGCGGCATCGGCAACGGCATGTCGCTGCTGATCTTCACCTCGATCGCCGCGCAGTTCCCGTCCTCGATGTGGGCGATCAAGGGCTCCGGCACCATCGGTGGCGGCTGGGTCGAGTTCCTGTCCGTGGTCGCGGTCGGCATCATCGTTGTGATGCTGGTCATCTTCGTCGAGCAGGCCCAGCGCCGGATCCCGGTGCAGTACGCGAAGCGGATGATCGGCCGGCGGGCGTTCGGCGGCACGTCGACCTACATCCCGCTCAAGGTGAACCAGGCCGGTGTCATCCCGGTCATCTTCGCCTCGTCGCTGCTGTACATCCCGGCCCTGGTGGTCCAGCTGACCGGTAGCCAGTCGGGCTGGGCGGTGTGGATCACCCAGCACTTCGTCAAGGGCGACCACCCGATCTACATGGCGACCTACTTCCTGCTGATCGTCTTCTTCGCCTTCTTCTACGTCGCCATCTCCTTCAACCCCGAAGAAGTTGCCGACAATATGAAGAAGTATGGTGGCTTCATCCCGGGCATCCGGGCCGGCCGACCGACGGCCGAGTACCTGAACTACGTGCTGACCCGAATCACGTGGCCGGGTTCGCTCTACCTGGGCCTGATCGCGTTGATCCCGATGATCGCCCTGGTCGCCTTCGGACAGCAGACCAACTTCCCGTTCGGCGGCACCAGCGTGCTCATCGTCGTCGGCGTCGGACTCGAAACTGTGAAGCAGATCGAGAGCCAGCTCCAGCAGCGCAATTACGAAGGGTTCCTCCGCTGATGCGTATCGTCCTCGTTGGTCCTCCCGGGGCCGGGAAGGGTACTCAGGCGCACCTGCTCGCCAAGACCCTGTCCATTCCCCACATCTCCACCGGCGACCTGTTCCGCGCCAACATCGGTCAGGGCACCCCGCTGGGGCTCGAGGCCAAGAGCTACATGGACGCGGGTCGCCTGGTGCCGGATGAGGTCACCATCGGGATGGCCAAGGACCGCATGCTCCAGGAGGACGCCGCGGGCGGCTTCCTGCTCGACGGCTTCCCCCGCAACCTCGGCCAGGCCAAGGCGCTCGACGAGTTCCTCGCCGAGCAGGGGATCAAGCTGGACGGCGTGCTGGACCTGGAGGTCCCCGAGGACGAGGTGGTCCGCCGGATCGCCGGCCGCCGCCTGTGCCGCAACGACGGGGGCCACGTCTTCCACGTGGACTACAACCCGCCGAAGGCCGAGGGCGTCTGCGACGAGTGCGGCGGCGAGCTGTACCAGCGCTCGGACGACACCGAGGACAAGGTGCGCACCCGGCTGGAGGTCTACCACACGGAGACCGAGCCGATCATCGACTACTACGCCCAGCAGGGCCTGGTGGCGACCATCTCGGCCCTCGGCAAGGTGGACGAGGTCACCCGCCGCGCGATCGAGGCGCTGAAGCAGGACAACTGAGTTTCCCGGCGACGCCGTACGGCCGCGCTCCCCGATCCCGGGCGGCGCGGCCGTACGGCGTCGTACGGTGGTAGGCAGTGGCAAACAGAACGTGGAAGGCGTGACCAGATGGTGGAGATCAAGACCCCCGAGCAGATCGCGAAGATGCGAGCGGCCGGGCTGGTCGTCGCCGAGGCGCTGAAGGCCTGCCGGGAGGCGGTCGCCCCGGGGGTGACCACCCAGGAGCTCAACGACATCGCGGACAAGGTCATCACCGACCACGGTGCGACCTCCAACTTCCGTGCCGACCACGGCGGCCTGTGGTTCCCCGGCGTGATCTGCGCCTCGGTGAACAACGAGGTCGTGCACGGCATCCCCGGTGACCGGGTGCTCCAGGAGGGCGACGTCATCTCGATCGACTGCGGCGCCATCCTGGACGGTTGGCACGGCGACTCGGCGATCACCGTGGCGGTCGGCGAGGTCCGCCCCGAGGTCGAGATGCTGAGCCGGGTGACCGAGGGCTCGATGTGGGCCGGCATCGCCCAGATGAAGAAGAACAACCGCCTGGTCGACGTCTCCAAGGCGATCGAGGGCTTCATCCGCCGCCAGCCGCTGCCCCCCAAGGGCAAGTGGGGCATCACCGAGGGCTACGGCGGCCACGGCATCGGCACCGCGATGCACATGGAGCCGCATGTCCTGAACTACGTCGAGCGCGGCCGCGGCAAGGGCCCGAAGCTGATCCCCGGCACCGTGCTGGCGATCGAGCCGATGGTCTCGCTGGGCACCCCGCACACCGCCGTGCTGGAGGACGACTGGACGGTCGTCACCAACGACGGCACCTGGGCCTCGCACTGGGAGCACTCGGTGGCCGTCACCGAGCAGGGCCCGCTGGTCCTGACGGCCTTCGACGGCGGCAAGGCGGAGCTCGCGAAGCTGGGCATCACCGCTGCCCCGGACCCGCTCGGCTAGTCGCGTGACGGTCGGCCGAGCGGCCAACTGCCGCTGCTGACAAGGGATCAGGGCCCTGGGGGTTTGGACCTCCAGGGCTTTTGTCCTATTTTTATCGGCTGGCAGGGGCTTCAGCAGCGGCTTCAGCAGCTTCGATCGATCGGGAGAGTGCAGTGCTCAAGGGATTCCGCGACTTCATGATGCGCGGCAACGTCGTCGACATGGCGGTCGGTGTCGTCATCGGCGCCGCGTTCACCGGGGTGGTGACCGGCTTCGTGTCGGCCTTCCTCACCCCGCTGGTCGGCGTGGTGGTCGGCGCGGCCGGCGACTTCAGCTCGTACAAGGCGACGGTGGCCGGGGTCACCTTCCCGTACGGCCAGTTCCTCAACGTGCTGATCGCCTTCGTGATGACCGCGGCGGTGCTGTACTTCTGCGTCGTGCTGCCGGTCACCAAGGCGACCGCGCGGTACCTGCCGAAGAAGACGAAGACCCCCAAGCGGCCCTGCCCCGAGTGCCTGACCGAGATCCCCGAGGCCGCCCGCCGCTGCGCGGCCTGCACCGCCCACGTCGAGCCGCTGACCGTCACCGCCGGGTTCTGACCCGTCGGGACCAGCGGGGACGCCACGGTGGCTGCCTTCGGGGGACCTCGTTTTGGCCCACCGGACGCGCTGGCGTAGGATGGACCGTCGGCTCACTCGTAGCGTGCTTCAGCACGCCCTCTTCCCTTCGGGGGCGGGGTGAACCCAGGTTCGCACGAGCGTGCCGCATACGGTAGCCGGTCCCGGAAGGTGGATCTCGCAGTTCATGGCTAAGAAGCAAGGCGCCATTGAGATCGAGGGCACCGTGATCGAGTCTCTTCCGAACGCGATGTTCAGGGTCGAGCTGCAGAACGGTCACAAGGTCCTCGCGCACATCAGTGGCAAGATGCGCATGCACTACATCCGCATCCTGCCGGACGACCGGGTCGTCGTGGAGCTCAGCCCCTACGACCTCACGCGCGGGCGGATCGTCTACCGCTACAAGTAAGAACGTCAGATCTAGACCCGGAGAACCTGAACATGAAGGTCAAGCCGAGCGTCAAGAAGATCTGCGACAAGTGCAAGGTGATCCGCCGCCACGGCCGGGTCATGGTGATCTGCGACAACCTGCGCCACAAGCAGCGCCAGGGCTGATCTCTCCCCAGCATTTCTCGTAGTACTTCGCGCGACGCGAAAACGTCATAAGCGGGCTACCCGATCCGTCCCCACGAAGGGACGGACTGCCACCCCCGGTCAGAGGCCGGGGCTCCATCGTCGAGAGGCGAAGGAGTAGGTAGCACGCAAGACCTCTGAAAAAGCACAGGAGCCTTGAATGGCACGCCTCGCCGGCGTTGATCTCCCCCGTGAGAAGCGGATCGAGATCGCCCTTACCTACGTGTACGGCATCGGCCGTACCCGCGCCCAGCAGACCCTGGCCGAGACCGGTGTCAACCCGGATGTCCGCGTTCGCGACATCTCCGAGGAAGACCTCGTGAAGCTGGGCCAGTACATCGACGCCAACTACACGGTCGAGGGTGACCTCCGCCGTGAGGTGGCCGCCGACATCCGCCGCAAGGTCGAGATCGGCTGCTACGAGGGTCTGCGTCACCGCCGCGGCCTGCCGGTCCGCGGTCAGCGCACCCACACCAACGCGCGTACCCGCAAGGGCCCGCGTCGCGCGATCGCCGGCAAGAAGAAGCCGGGCAAGAAGTAGTCCGTCCCGTAACCGGACATCCCTCCGGCCCGCGGGTCAGCGGACCGACCACCTCAGTAGGAGAACAGACTTATGCCCCCCAAGGGTCGTCAGGCTGCCGGCGCGAAGAAGATCCGCCGCAAGGAAAAGAAGAACGTCGCTCACGGCCACGCGCACATCAAGAGCACGTTCAACAACACCATCGTTTCGATCACCGACCCCGCGGGCAACGTGATCTCCTGGGCCTCCGCCGGTCACGTCGGCTTCAAGGGCTCGCGCAAGTCCACCCCGTTCGCCGCGCAGATGGCCGCCGAGGCCGCTGCCCGTCGCGCGCAGGAGCACGGCATGCGCAAGGTTGACGTCTTCGTCAAGGGTCCGGGCTCCGGCCGCGAGACCGCGATCCGCTCGCTCCAGGCCACCGGCCTGGAGGTCGGCTCGATCCAGGACGTCACCCCCACCCCGCACAACGGCTGCCGTCCGCCGAAGCGCCGCCGCGTCTGACGCAGCGCCTTCGGGCTCGCAGTACCTGCTTTGAACCTTCGTACGGGGTCCCACGCGGTGATTCGTCGCCGCTTGCGGGACCCCGTACGCTTGGTCCTGTCGGCATCAAATAGTGGGTGCCGAAGACAACTGGAGGAATACCCCCCATGCTTATCGCTCAGCGCCCCTCGCTGACCGAAGAGGTCGTCGACGAGTTCCGCTCGCGGTTCGTGATCGAGCCGCTGGAGCCGGGCTTCGGCTACACCCTCGGCAACTCCCTGCGCCGCACGCTCCTGTCGTCGATCCCGGGTGCCGCTGTCACCAGCATCCGCGTCGACGGCGTCCTGCACGAGTTCACCACCGTGCCGGGCGTCAAGGAGGACGTGACCGACCTCATCCTCAACATCAAGCAGCTGGTCGTCTCCTCGGAGCACGACGAGCCGGTCGTGATGTACCTGCGCAAGCAGGGCCCGGGTGTCGTCACCGCCGCCGACATCGCCCCGCCGGCGGGTGTCGAGGTGCACAACCCGGAGCTGGTCCTCGCCACGCTGAACGGCAAGGGCAAGCTGGAGATGGAGCTGACCGTCGAGCGCGGTCGCGGCTACGTCTCCGCCGTCCAGAACAAGGCCTCCGGCCAGGAGATCGGCCGCATCCCGGTCGACTCGATCTACAGCCCCGTGCTGAAGGTCACCTACAAGGTCGAGGCCACCCGTGTCGAGCAGCGGACCGACTTCGACAAGCTGATCGTCGACGTCGAGACCAAGCCCGCCATGCGCCCGCGTGACGCCATGGCCTCGGCCGGCAAGACCCTGGTGGAGCTGTTCGGTCTCGCCCGCGAGCTGAACATCGACGCCGAGGGCATCGACATGGGCCCGTCCCCGACGGACGCCGCCCTGGCCGCCGACCTGGCGCTGCCGATCGAGGAGCTGGAGCTCACGGTCCGCTCCTACAACTGCCTCAAGCGCGAGGGCATCCACACCGTGGGTGAGCTCGTCGCCCGCTCCGAGGCCGACCTGCTCGACATCCGCAACTTCGGTGCGAAGTCGATCGACGAGGTCAAGGCGAAGCTGGCCGGCATGGGCCTGGCCCTCAAGGACAGCCCGCCCGGGTTCGACCCGACCGCCGCCGCCGACGCCTTCGGCGCCGACGACCTGGACGACGCGGGTTACGCCGAGACCGAGCAGTACTAAGAGATTTGGCCGCGGGGGCGGTTCCACCGAACCGCCCCCGTCGTCGTGAAAGTCGTCCGGGCAACAGTGCCCGGACGCCCGCTGCGGTACCTGATACGGCCGTAGTCGGAGATTCAAGGAGTCACCATGCCGCGTCCCACCAAGGGTGCCCGCCTCGGCGGCGGCCCGCACCACGAGCCGCTGCTGCTCGCCGGTCTGTGCCGGGAGCTGTTCCAGTACGGCCGCATCACCACGACCGAGGCCAAGGCCCGTCGGATGCGCCCGCTGGCGGAGAAGCTGATCACCAAGGCGAAGAAGGGCGACATCCACAACCGTCGCCTGGTGCGCAAGACGATCACCGACATCGCCGTGCTGCACACCCTCTTCACCGAGATCGCGCCGCGCTACGAGAACCGCCCGGGTGGTTACACCCGTATCACCAAGATCGGTCCCCGTCGTGGCGACAACGCCCCGATGGCCGTGATCGAGCTGGTCGAGGCGCTGACCGTCGCGCAGACCGCCGTCGGCGAGGCCGAGGGCGCCACCAAGCGCGCCGTCAAGGAGGCCGAGGCCAAGGTCGAGGCTCCGGCCGACGCCAAGGTCGACGAGGCCGAGCAGGCCTGACACCGCTAGGTGTGGTCGCGGGCCCGCTCTCCCATCCGTGGGGGAGCGGGCCCGTTCCTTCTGTCTGGAGTGGATTGTGGTCAACGATTGCGCCGAGCAGCCGCCGGTGAAGGACGGCCCGGCCGACGGGTGCGTCCGGGTCCGGCTCGATCTCGCCTACCAGGGCGCCGAGTTCTCCGGCTGGGCCCGCCAGCGTGGCGGCCGTCGGACGGTCCAGGAGGAGATCGAGAGCGCGCTGCAGATCGTCACCCGCAGCCCCGAGCTGTTCCCGCTGACCGTGGCCGGGCGCACCGACGCCGGGGTGCACGCCCGCGGCCAGGTCGCGCACGTCGACCTGCCGGCCGAGCTGTGGGAGGCGCACCGCGAGAAGCTGCTGCGCCGGCTGGCCGGCCGGCTGCCCGGGGACATCCGGATCTACCGGGTCGGCGAGGCGCCGGCCGGGTTCGACGCCCGCTTCTCGGCGATCTGGCGCCGCTACGCCTACCGGGTCGCCGACCACCCCGGCGGGGTCGACCCGCTGCTGCGCGGGCACGTGCTCTGGCACGACCGCCCGCTGGACGTCGACCGGATGAACGAGGCCGCGAAGCTGCTGCTCGGCGAGCACGACTTCGCCGCGTACTGCAAGAAGCGCGAGGGCGCCACCACCATCCGTACCCTGCTGGAACTGCACTGGGACCGCGTCCCGGTGGACTCCTACGCCGCCCAGGAGGGCTCGCTGGCGGTCGCCACCGTCCGCGCCGACGCGTTCTGCCACAACATGGTCCGGGCGCTGGTCGGGGCGATGCTGCTGGTCGGCGACGGGCACCGGCCGGTGGAGTTCCCCGGCGAGGTGCTGGCCGGCGGGGTCCGCAACTCGGCCGTCAACGTGATCCGGCCGTACGGGCTCACGCTCGAGGAAGTCGGCTACCCGGCGGACGACCAGCTCGCCGAGCGCAACCGCCAGGCCAGGCGGCTGCGCACACTGCCCGGTCAACCGCCCGTCGGGTAATCCGTTTGGGCCGGGCGCGTCGGCTTGGGACAATCGTCCGCATGGGACACGTCGAGATTTCGCACCTTGAGTACTACCTGCCGGACGGGCGGGTGCTGTTCGACGACGCGTCCTTCCGGGTCGGCGAGGGCGCCGCGGTCGCCCTGGTCGGCGCCAACGGGGCCGGCAAGACCACCCTGCTGAGGATGATCGCGGGGGACCTCCAGCCGCACGGCGGCACGGTGACGATCAGCGGCGGGCTCGGCGTGATGCGCCAGTTCGTCGGCACCACCGGCCGCGAGGACGAGCGGGCCACCCCGGGCGCGCTGGCGCCGGACGCCTCCGTCCGCGACCTGCTGGTGTCCGTCGCCCCCGAGCGGATCGCCGTCGCCGCCCGCGCGGTGGACGCCGCCGAGCTGGCGATGATCGCCCAGGACGACGAGAAGACCCAGATGGCCTACGCCCAGGCGCTCTCCGACTGGGCCGACGTCGGCGGCTACGACTACGAGACCGACTGGGACGTCTGCACCATGGCGGCCCTCGGGATGCCCTTCGACAAGGCCCAGTGGCGCGGCCTGAACACCCTCTCGGGCGGCGAGCAGAAGCGGCTCGTCCTGGAGGCGCTGCTGCGCGGCCCCGAAGAGGTGCTGCTGCTCGACGAGCCCGACAACTACCTGGACGTCCCGGGCAAGCGCTGGCTGGAGGAGGCCCTCAAGGCCACCTCGAAGACCGTCCTGTTCATCTCGCACGACCGCGAGCTGCTCTCCGAGGCCGCCGACAAGATCATCGCCGTCGAGTCCGGCGCGGCCGGGAGCAGCGTCTGGGTGCACGGCGGCGGCTTCGACAGCTTCCACGAGGCTCGCAAGGACCGCTTCGCGCGCTTCGAGGAGCTGGGCCGGCGCTGGGACGAGGAACACGCCAAGCTCAAGAAGCTGGTCGTCACCCTGCGTCAGGCGGCCTCCGTCAGCCACGCGCTCGCCACCCGCTACGCCGCCGCCCAGACCCGGCTGAAGAAGTTCGAGGAGGCCGGCCGCCCGGAGGAGCCCCCGCGCGAGCAGAGCATCACCATGCGGCTCAAGGGCGGGCGCACCGGCGTGCGCTCCTTCACCGTGGAGCAGCTGGAGCTCACCGGTCTGATGAAGCCCTTCGACCTGGAGGTCTTCTACGGCGAGCGGGTCGCCGTGCTCGGCTCCAACGGCTCCGGCAAGTCGCACTTCCTGCGGCTGCTGGCGGGCGACGAGAGCGTCGCGCACACCGGCACCTGGAAGCTCGGCGCCCGGGTCGTCCCCGGCCACTTCCGGCAGACCCACGCCCACCCGGAGCTGTTCGGCCGGACGGTGCGCTCGATCGTCGAGGAGGAGCACGCGCTCAGCCGCAGCGCCGCGATGGGCGCGCTGCGCCGCTACGAGCTGGACCGCCAGGAGGAGCAGAAGTTCGAGTCGCTGTCCGGCGGGCAGCAGGCCCGGCTGATGATCCTCAAGCTCGAACTCTCCGGCGTGACGGCCCTGTTGCTCGACGAGCCGACCGACAACCTGGACCTGGACAGCGCCGAGGCGTTGCAGGCCGGGCTGGAGGCCTTCGACGGCACCGTGCTGTGCGTCACCCACGACCGCTGGTTCGCCAGGACCTTCGACCGCTACCTGGTGTTCGGCGCCGACGGCCGGGTCTACGAGTCGCCCGAGCCGGTCTGGGACGTCAGCCGGGTGGAGCGCGAACGCTGAGTGACGGCGGGGGTGGGGGAAGCCGATTTTTGACCCCCACCCGTGCGCCCGGTAACCTGGACGCTTGATGTGCGTATTGGCTCGCTCTATCTCACGTGAGAGGTCGGTACGCCGGAGACATCAGGTTCGACGACCAGCGGTCCCCCTTGAATTGCGTCCAAGGTTGGCCAGGCTGCTCTTCCGTCCCAGGTGCTCCTGTCAGGACTCACTCACTGAAAAGCGAAGGCTACGACCGTGCGTACGTACAGCCCCAAGCCCGGCGACGTCCAGCGTCAGTGGCACGTCATCGACGCGACCGACGTCGTGCTCGGCCGCCTGGCTTCCCAGGCCGCCAACCTCCTCCGGGGTAAGCACAAGGCGATCTACGCGCCGCACGTTGACACTGGTGACTTCGTCATCATCATCAACGCCGACAAGGTGCACCTGTCCGGTAACAAGAAGACCCAGAAGCTGGCCTACCGCCACTCTGGCTTCCCGGGCGGTCTGCGGTCGGTGCGCTACGACGACCTGCTGGCGAACAACCCGGAGAAGGCCGTCGAGAAGGCCATCAAGGGCATGATCCCCAAGAACAGCCTGGGCCGCCAGATGCTCTCGAAGCTGAAGGTCTACTCGGGCGACCAGCACCCGCACGCTGCCCAGCAGCCGGTGCCGTTCGAGATCACCCAGGTCGCGCAGTAATTCGGCCACCAAGCCCCCCAACACTGAAAAGAGCTGAGGAACACCGTGGCCGAGACCACTGAAACCCTTGAGGTCGACTTCGACGAGGCCGTTGAGGCCGTCGAGGGCGAGTACACCTCCGAGGAGAGCTACACCTCCGAGTCGCTGGCCGGCCGCTTCGGCGAGGCCATCCCGGGCGCCGGCCTCGGCCGTCGCAAGGAGGCGATCGCCCGCGTGCGCATCGTCCCCGGCACCGGCCAGTGGAAGATCAACGGTCGCACCCTGGAGAACTACTTCCCCAACAAGGTGCACCAGCAGACCGTGAACGAGCCCTTCAAGCTCCTCGAGCTTGACGGCCGTTACGACGTCGTCGCCCGCATCACCGGTGGCGGCGTCTCCGGCCAGGCCTACGCGCTGCGCCTCGGCGTTGCCCGTGCCCTGAACGAGGCCGACGTGGACAACAACCGCGGCGCGCTGAAGAAGGCCGGCTTCCTGACCCGTGACGCCCGCGCCGTCGAGCGCAAGAAGGCCGGTCTCAAGAAGGCCCGCAAGGCGCCGCAGTACAGCAAGCGCTAATCGCGTCCCTGGGGGTGCGGTCCGCCCTGGCGGCGCACCCCCTGGTTGCGCGAACCGTCGCCCCGGAGTACCACGTGTACTCCGGGGCGACGTGTTCCCCGGCTATCGTGCGGCGGCCGGGTGCCATCGGTTGGGTTCCGAGCAGTGGTGATGGAGGACGGGACAGTGGGACGACTCTTCGGTACGGACGGCGTGCGCGGGGTGGCCAACGAGGGCCTGACGGCCGAGCTCGCGCTCGGGCTGTCGGTCGCGGCGGCCCATGTGCTCGGCGAGGCCGGCGCCTTCG
Source organism: Kitasatospora sp. NPDC057940 (assembly GCF_042887425.1). NCBI lineage: Bacteria > Bacillati > Actinomycetota > Actinomycetes > Kitasatosporales > Streptomycetaceae > Kitasatospora > Kitasatospora sp. NPDC057940. Next base: position 51,710 of record NZ_JBHVPH010000032.1, on the reverse strand, counting down.
AGGGCCACCGGCCGGTCGCGGTGGTCGGCCGGGACCCGCGCGCCTCGGGCGAGTTCCTGGAGGCCGCTGTCATCGCGGGCCTGGCGAGCGCCGGCGTCGACGTGCTCCGGGTCGGCGTGCTGCCGACCCCGGCTGTGGCGTATCTCACCGGCGCGCTCGGCGCCGACTTCGGCGTGATGCTCTCCGCCAGCCACAACGCGATGCCCGACAACGGCATCAAGTTCCTCGCCCGCGGCGGCCACAAGCTGGACGACCGCATCGAGGACGCGATCGAGACCCACTACCGCAAGCACACGCTCGGCAGCGAGGACTGGAACCGCCCGACCGGCGCCGCCGTCGGCCGGGTGCGCGAGTACACCGAGGGCTTCGACAAGTACGTCGCCCACCTGATCGGCGTGCTGCCCAACCGCCTCGACGGCATCAAGGTCGTCATCGACGGCGCCCACGGCGCGGCCGCCTACGTCGCCCCCGAGGCCTTCGCCCGGGCCGGCGCCGAGGTCGTCCACACCCTGGGGGCGGAGCCCACCGGCCTCAACATCAACGACGGCGTCGGCTCCACCCACCTGGACCGGCTGCAGGCCGCCATGACGGAGTACCGCGCCGACCTCGGCATCGCCCTCGACGGCGACGCCGACCGCTGCCTGGCCGCCGACGCGGACGGCAACGAGGTGGACGGCGACCAGATCATCGCCATCCTGGCCGTCGCCATGAAGGACGCCGGCACCCTGCGCCGCAACACCGCGGTGGCCACCGTGATGTCCAACCTCGGCTTCAAGCTGGCGATGGAGCGCGAGGGCGTCGACCTGGTGGAGACCGCCGTCGGCGACCGCTACGTGCTGGAGGCGATGAAGGAGCACGGCTTCGCGCTGGGCGGCGAGCAGTCCGGCCACGTCATCCTGCTCGACCACGCCACCACCGGCGACGGCACCCTGACCGGCCTCATGCTGGGCGCCCGACTGGCCGCCACCAAGCAGCCGCTGGCCGACCTGGCCGCCGTGATGACCCGTCTGCCGCAGCAGCTGATCAACGTCAAGGGCGTCGACAAGAGCCGGGTGAACACCAGCGTCGAGCTGGCCGCCGCCGTCTCCGAGGCCGAGGCCGAACTGGGCTCCACCGGCCGGGTGCTGCTGCGCCCGTCCGGCACCGAGCCGCTGGTCCGGGTCATGGTCGAGGCCGCCGACCCGGTGCAGGCCGAGTCCGTCGCGCAGCGGCTCGCCGAGGCCGTGCGGACGCACCTGGGCTGAACGGGCCCGGTATGACGGAAGGGGCCCCCGCCAGCGGCGGGGGCCCCTTCCGTCATACCGGCGTCAGAGCTTGCGCAGCAGTGCCCGGCGGACCTTGTGGTCCGCCCCCTTCTGGAGGATCAGGGTGGCCCGGCCGCGGGTCGGCAGCACGTTCTCCAGCAGGTTCGGCTTGTTGATGGTGCGCCAGACCTGACGGCCGTACTCCATCGCCTCCTCCTCCGGCACCTCGGTGAAGCGGCGGAAGTAGGAGTTCGGGTCCTGGAAGGCCGTCTGCCGGAGCTTGCGGAAGCGGTCCAGGTACCAGTGCTCGATGTCGTCGGTGCGGGCGTCGACGTAGATCGAGAAGTCGAAGTAGTCGGCCACCGCCAGACGGGTGCGCCCGTCGCTGCCGGGCAGGGCCGGCTGGAGCACGTTCAGGCCCTCGACGATCAGGATGTCCGGGCGCTCCACGGTGAGCCGCTCGCCCTGCACGATGTCGTACACCAGGTGCGAGTACACCGGCGCGGTGACCCGCTCCTTGCCCGCCTTCACGTCCGCGACGAAGCGCATCAGCGCCCGGCGGTCGTACGACTCCGGGAAGCCCTTGCGGGCCATCAGGCCGCGGCGGCGCAGCTCGGCGTTGGGCAGCAGGAAGCCGTCCGTGGTCACCAGCTCGACCCGCGGGTGCTCGGGCCAGCGGGCGAGCAGCGCCTGGAGCAGGCGGGCCGTCGTCGACTTGCCGACCGCGACCGAGCCGGCCACCCCGATGATGAACGGGGTGCGGGTGCGCTCGGTGTCCGGCGTGTCCAGGAAGGTGCCCAGCGTGCCGCGCAGCTCGTGCGTGGCGTGGATGTACAGGTTCAGCAGCCGGGACAGCGGCAGGTAGACGTCGCGGACCTCGTCCAGGTCGAGGGCGGTACCGAGGCCGCGTAGCCGTTCCACCTCCTCGGCGGTCAGCGGCAGCGGCGTACGCTCGCGCAGTGCGCTCCACTCGGCCCGACTGAGGTCCACGTAGGGGGACGGCGACGGGCCGGGCGTGGCGGCGCCCCGCGTACAGAGTTCGGTCAGCACATGCTCCATTGTGAGCCGTGGCGGCGTTCACCGTGGTTGTGGTGTCGGTCACGCAGTGTTCGCGGGAATCGGGAAAAGGGCCTCAGAACCGCCCTTATGCTGGCACGCATGTGCGGAATTGTTGGATACGTGGGCGCGCAGTCCGCCCTCGACGTAGTAATCGCAGGCCTGCAGCGACTGGAGTACCGGGGCTACGACTCGGCCGGTGTCGCGGTGCAGGCGCAGGACTCCGACGGGCAGTGGAGTCTGGTCACCGACAAGCGGGCCGGCAAGCTCGCCAACCTGGAGAAGTCGCTCGCCGAGACCCCTCTGCCCGGCGGCACCACCGGCATCGGCCACACCCGCTGGGCCACCCACGGCGGCCCGACGGACGCCAACGCCCACCCCCACCTGGACGACCACCTCCGGGTGGCCGTGGTGCACAACGGCATCATCGAGAACTTCGCCCAGCTGCGGGCCGAGATCGCCGAGCGCGGCCACACCCTCCGCTCCGAGACCGACACCGAGGTCGTCGCGCACCTCCTCGGCGAGGCCTACGACGGCGACCTCGCGGAGGCCATGCGAGTGGTCTGCCGCCGCCTCGACGGCGCCTTCACCCTCGTCGCCGTGCACGCCGACGCGCCGGACGTCGTCGTCGGCGCCCGCCGCAACTCGCCGCTGGTGGTCGGGCGCGGCGAGGGCGAGAACTTCCTCGCCTCCGACGTCTCCGCGTTCATCGCGCACACCCGCGAGGCCATCGAGCTGGGTCAGGACCAGGTCGTCGAGCTGCGCCGGGACGCCGTCACGGTGACCAACTTCGACGGCACCCCGGCCGACGTGCGCGAGTACCACGTCGACTGGGACGCCTCGGCCGCCGAGAAGGGCGGCTACGACTACTTCATGCTCAAGGAGATCGCCGAGCAGCCGAAGGCCGTCGCCGACACCCTCCTCGGCCGGATCGGCACCGACGGCCGGCTCATCCTCGACGAGCTGCGGATCTCCGACGCGGACCTGCGCTCGGTCGACAAGGTCGTCATCGTCGCCTGCGGCACCGCCTTCCACGCCGGCATGATCGCCAAGTACGCGATCGAGCACTGGACCCGCATCCCCTGCGAGGTCGAGGTCGCCTCCGAGTTCCGCTACCGCGACCCGATCATGGGCCCGGGCACGCTGGTCATCGCCATCTCCCAGTCCGGCGAGACCATGGACACCCTGATGGCCCTGCGACACGCCCGGGAGCAGGGCGCCAAGGTGCTGGCGATCTGCAACACCAACGGCTCCACCATCCCGCGCGAGTCGGACGCGGTGCTGTACACCCACGCCGGCCCCGAGGTCGCCGTCGCCTCCACCAAGGCGTTCCTGACCCAGCTGGTCGCCTGCTACCTGGTCGCCCTCTACCTGGGCCAGGTGCGCGGCACCAAGTGGGGCGACGAGATCTTCGCCGTCATCAAGGAGCTCGGCGACGCGCCCAAGCAGGTCGAGCAGGTCCTGGAGACCATGGAGCCGGTGCGCGAGCTGGCCCGCTCGCTCGCCGACGCCCGCTCGGTGCTGTTCCTCGGCCGTCACGTCGGCTTCCCGGTGGCCCTGGAGGGCGCGCTCAAGCTCAAGGAGCTGGCGTACATGCACGCCGAGGGCTTCGCGGCGGGCGAGCTCAAGCACGGCCCGATCGCGCTGATCGAGGAGGGGCTGCCGGTCGTCGTGGTCGTCCCCTCGCCGCGCGGGCGGTCGATCCTGCACGACAAGATCGTCTCCAACATCCAGGAGATCCGGGCCCGTGGCGCCCGTACCATCGTGATCGCGGAGGAGGGCGACGAGGCGGTCGTCCCGTACGCGGACCACCTGATCCGCATCCCGGCCACCCCGACCCTGCTCCAGCCGCTGGTCTCCACCGTGCCGCTCCAGGTCTTCGCGTGCGAGCTGGCGACGGCCAAGGGCCACGAGGTCGACCAGCCTCGCAACCTGGCCAAGTCGGTCACCGTCGAGTAGTACGGCGTGGTGCCCCTGCGGTGGCTGTGCCCTACCGCAGGGGCGCCGTGTCGAGCGTGAAGGAGAAGGGGGCGGGCAGGTCGATCGGCTTGCCGAAGGGGACCGAATCCTTGTCGGTGTAGTCGTTGTCCTCGGGTTTGGAGAACAACGTGACCATGCCTTCGCTGCGGTCGACCAGTAGGTAGCAGGGGATGCCGGCGGCGGCGTAGCCGCGACGCTTCTGCTCGCGGTCCAGGCGCGGGCTCGTGGACGTGATTTCGAAGACGAGCAGTACGCCGTCGGCGTCGGCCCACGAACCGGCGTTCAGGAAGTGGTTGACCGGGCAGACGGTTCCATCGGGGATGAACCGTCCGGTCGGTACGATCAGGCCCTTGTTGCCGAGGAGATCCAGGTCGATCGCGGCCTTGCGGAAGAACTGCTTGGCGAGCAGGGAAAACGCGGTCTCGTGCTCTCCGTCCGGCGGTGGCGTCACGGCGATTTCCCCTTCGATGAGCTCTGCCTTGTAGCCGGGCGGGGTGTCCAACTCCAGGAACGCCTGGATGAGGTTGTCCCGGCCTCGCGGGCCCTCGACAGCTGGCATGGCGACCATGGCCCTTCTCCCTCCTGTGGGTCCGTGCCGAGCCACAAGGTAGGCGCGTGGACTGACACCGGTGGGGGATCGAAGTGGTTGTCACTCGAAAGTGTCCCGCAGCTCGGCCTGCCGTGGGGCGGTGACGCGGGCTAGCGTCGGCGGTACGTCGACTGCTGAAGGAGCCCTCGCATGCGTCATGCCCATCGGGTGGAAGTCGTCCGGGCCGCCGAGGCCGCGCTGATGGCGCGGCTGCCGGAGGGGACGCTGATGCAGCGGGCGGCCGCCGGGCTGGCGGCGACCTGTGCCCGGCTGCTGGCGGGGCGTCGGGGGCGGGTGTACGGCAGTCGGGTGGTGGTGCTGGCCGGCAGCGGGGACAACGGGGGTGACGCCCTGTACGCCGGGGCGGCACTGGCCCGGCGGGGCGCGCGGGTGACGGCGGTGCTGCTCGCGCCGGAGCGCGCGCACGCGGGCGGGCTGGCCGCGCTGAGGGCTTCCGGCGGGCGGGTGGTGCTGGATCAGGAAGTCGGCCTGGCCGACTTCTCGCGCGCCGACCTGGTGCTGGACGGCATCGTCGGCATCGGCGGCCGGGGCGGGCTGCGGGACGGGGCCCGGCCGTACGCGCGGGCCGGGCGGCGCGGGGTCGTGGTGGCCGTGGACCTGCCCAGCGGGGTCGACGCCGACACCGGCGAGGTGCCGGGCGAGGCGCTGCGCGCGGACGTCACGGTCTGCTTCGGCACGTACAAGCCGGGCCTGCTGGTGGACCCGGGCGCCTCCTACGCGGGCGCCGTCCAGCTGGTCGGGATCGGACTGGAGCCGCCCGCGCCGGAGGTGACGGCCCTGCAGCACGCGGACGTGGCGGCGCTGCTGCCGCTGCCGGGCGCCGAGAGCGACAAGTACCGGCGGGGCGTGGTCGGGGTGGCGGCCGGTTCGGCGACGTACCCGGGCGCGGCGCTGCTGGCGGTGGCCGGGGCGCTGCACGGCGGCGCGGGCGCCGTCCGGTACGTCGGCACGGCGGCCGAGGAGGTGGTGCGGCGCTTCCCGGAGGTGCTGGTCACCGAGGGCGGGCCGGCCGGGGCCGGGCGGGTGCAGGCCTGGGTGGTCGGGCCGGGCGGCGGCGAGGGGGCGCGGCAGGCGCTGGCCGAGGCGCTGTCGAGCGACGTCCCGGTCCTGGTGGACGCGGACGGGCTGACCGAGCTGGCCCGGCTCGGCCCGGACGCGCTGGCCGGCCGGACGGCCCCCACCCTGCTCACCCCGCACACCGGCGAGGCCGCCCGGCTGCTCGCGGGCGCCGACGGCACCGCGCCGCCGCCCGCCGACTCGCTGGCCGCCGCCCGGCTGGCCACCGCCCGCCGGCTGGCGGCCGCCTACCGGGCGACGGTCCTGCTCAAGGGCTCCACCACGGTGATCGCCGACCCGGGCGGCGCCGTCCGGGTCAACCCGACCGGTACGTCCTGGCTGGCCACGGCCGGCAGCGGCGACGTCCTGGCGGGCCTGGCGGGCTCCCTGCTGGCGGCCGGCCTGTCGCCGCTGGACGCCGCGTCGGTGGGCGCCTACCTGCACGGTCTGGCGGGCCGCCACGCGGCGGGCGACCCGGGCGCGCCGGTGACGGCGCCGGCGGTGGCGCAGGCGCTGCCCGCGGTGTGGCGGGCGGTGCGGGAGGCGGCGCGGGAGGCGTAGCCGGGGGCGTCGGTCGAGGACGGACGGGCGGTGCGGGAGGCGTAGGCCCGGGGCGGGCGGGACGGGCGATGCGGAACCGATCGGTCCTCCGTGGGCGTCCGGAACAGGGTGACGAGCGGTGCGCCGCAGGTCGGCGCGGTGCCGGGGGCCCCGGCACCGGCCGCCGCACGGACGGGCCGTTCGGCGAGGACTCCGGGATGTCTGGGAGACTGACCCTGATGACAACTGCGAACACGACCGGCACGGCCACCCTGACCGACGGCGTAAGGGCCGAGGCGACCATCGATCTGGCCGCCCTGCGCGGCAACCTCGCCGCGCTGCGCGAGCGCGTCGGCAGCTCGGCGGTGATGCTCGCGGTCAAGGCGGACGCCTACGGCCACGGCGCCGTCGAGTGCGCCCGCGAGGCGGTCGCGAACGGGATCGGCTGGCTCGGCTGCGCGACGCCCGAGGAGGCGCTGGCACTGCGGGCCGCGGGCATCCGCCCGGAGCAGGCCCGCGTCCTGTGCTGGCTGTGGACGCCGGGCGGACCGTGGCGGGAGGCGCTGCGCGCGGGCATCGACATCTCGGTGAGCGGCCAGTGGGCGCTGGACGAGCTGCTGCCGGCCGTCCGGGAGACCGGCATCCCGGCCCGGGTGCACCTGAAGGCGGACACCGGTCTGGGCCGCAACGGCTGCCAGCCGCACGACTGGCCGCACCTGGTGGCCGCCGCCCGCCGCGCCGAGGCGGAGGGGCTGCTGACCGTGGTCGGCGTCTGGTCGCACTTCGCCGCCGCCGACGAGCCGGGCCACCCGTCGATCCAGGCCCAGCTGGACTCCTTCCACGTGGCGCTGGCCCGGGCCGAGGCCGCCGGGCTGCGCCCGGAGGTGCGGCACCTGGCGAACTCGCCGGCCACCCTGCTGCTCCCGCAGTCGCACTTCGACCTGGTCCGCACCGGCCTGGCCGCGTACGGGCTGTCGCCGGTGCCGGAGGTCGGGTCGCCGGCCGACTTCGGGCTGCGCCCGGTGATGGCGCTGACCGCGCGGCTGGCGCTGGTCAAGCACGTTCCGGGCGGGCACGGGGTCAGCTACGGCCACCACTACGTGACGCCGGGCCCGACCACGCTGGGCCTGGTCCCGGTCGGCTACGGCGACGGCATCCCGCGGCACGCCAGCGGTACCGGCCCGGTGCAGATCGGCGGCAAGTGGCGCACGATCGCCGGCCGGGTGGCGATGGACCAGTTCGTCGTGGACCTGGGCGGGGACACCCCCGCGATCGGCGACGAGGTGCTGCTGTTCGGCAACGGCGAGCAGGGCGAGCCGACCGCCGAGGACTGGGGCCGGGCCTGCGGCACCATCTCGTACGAGATCGTGACCCGGATCGGCGCCCGGGTCCCGCGCCGCTACCTGGGCGGCAGCCGCACCGAGGGCGCGGGCGCATGACGGAGGGACCGGCCGAGAGCGGCCCGGTCGCGGCGGTGGCCAAGGCGGCCGGCGCGGCCTCCGGGGTGAGCCGGGCCGGTGTGATCGGGATCTCGGTCGGCGTGCTGGCGGCCGGGGCGGCCGCCGGGGTGGCGATAGAGCGGCTGACCGTCGGTCGGGCGACCCGCCGCCGGGCCCGGGCCGAGCTGGACGCCGAGGCCCCGTACGGCTCGCTGCGCGGGCGCCCGCGGACGGTGGCCGCGCCGGACGGCACTGAGCTGTACGTCGAGCTGGACGGCACCGGCCCCGAGCCGGACGGCGACACCTCCGGCCCCGAGCCGCTGACCGTGGTGTTCTGCCACGGCTACTGCCTCAACCAGGACAGCTGGCACTTCCAGCGGGCCGCGCTGCGCGAGGGACTGCGGCTGGTCTTCTGGGACCAGCGCAGCCACGGCCGCTCCGAGCGCTCCCGCTCCTACCTGGCCGGTGAGCCGGCCAGTATCGACCAGCTGGGCGGCGACCTCAAGGCGGTGATCGACGCCGTCGCGCCGACCGGGCCGCTGGTGCTGGTGGGCCACTCGATGGGCGGCATGACGGTGATGGCGCTGGCCGACCAGTACCCGGAGCTGTTCCGGGAGAGGGTCGCCGGGGTGGCGCTGATCGGCACGCTGGCGGGGGACTGGAACGAGGTCAGCCTCGGGCTGCCGTCGGCCGGCGCGAAGCTGTTCAAGAAGGTCGCGCCCGGGATGATGCGGCTGCTGGGCCGACAGGTCGAGCTGGTGGAGGCGAGCCGGCGGCTGGGCGCGGACGTCGCCGCCGTCTTCTACCGGAGGTTCTCCTTCGGCGGGCGGGACGTCGACCCGGGCGTGGTGCGGTTCGCCGAGCAGCTGCTGGACGCCACCCCGATCGACGTGGTCGCCGAGTTCTACCCGGTGTTCGGCACGCACGAGAAGTACGGGGCGCTCGCCGCGCTGAGGGGCCTGCCGGCGCTGGTGCTGGCCGGTACGAAGGACCTGCTGACGCCGTCGGCGCACAGCGAGGCGATGGCCGAGCGGCTGCCCGGCGCGGAGCTGGTGCTGGTGGAGGGCGCCGGGCACCTGGTGATGCTGGAGCGTCCGGAGCTGGTCGACCACGAGCTGGTGGCGCTGCTGCGCCGGGCCGCCGACTTCGCCGCCGCCGGGCCGCCCCCGGCGGTCCTGGACGGCCCCTGACCCCTTCCGGCGCACGCCGGGCCGGCGATGTGGCACGGTAGCGGTGGCGGCCGGCGGTCGGCACGCCGGTACGGACCGAAGGGCAAGACACGCGCATGGGCTCGCACGCCACTCTCACCGTCCCCACCCCGGAGCGGATGGGCCGGCTCGGCCGGGAGCTGGCCGCGCTGCTGCGGCCCGGGGACCTGGTGCTGCTCTCCGGCGAACTGGGAGCGGGGAAGACCACGCTGACCAGGGGCCTGGGGGAGGGGCTGGGGGTCCGCGGGGCGGTGACCTCGCCGACCTTCGTGATCGCCCGGGTGCATCCGTCGCTGGTCGGCGGCCCGGCGCTGGTGCACGTGGACGCGTACCGGCTCGGCGGGGACCTGGACGAGATGGAGGACCTCGACCTGGACGTCTCGCTGCCGGAGTCGGTGGTCGTGGTCGAGTGGGGCGAGGGCAAGGTCGAGCGGCTGTCCGAGGACCGGCTGGAGGTGCGGATCGAGCGCGCCCTCGGCGACACCGCCGACGAGGGCGACCTGGACCCGCGCCGGGTGGTGCTGACCGGCCTCGGTCCGCGCTGGACGGGCGTCGCGCTGGAGGCGCTCGGCTGAGGCCCGAACCCGGGTGTGCGCCGTTTTGCCGACAGGCTGTCGGGAAGTGTTGCGGGCGTGGTGCCCGGCGTGGTGGGATGGGTGCTGCGGTTAGGTCTGCCTAACTAGGGAGGCGCCATGTCGAGCACCACCCCCGCCCCGAAGCGCGCCGGGCACGGCGCCGGGGCCGGAGAGTCCGCCCGCCGCGTCCAGGGGGCGCCGATGCGGGCGCTGCTGGCCGCCTGCGCGGCCGCCGAGGCGGTGTCCACCCCGCCCGAGCCGGAGCCCCGGCGGGCCGAGGAGCCGGAGACGGGCACACCCCGCGCGGCCTGACACGCCCGGGCCGGGTTCAGGCGACCACGACCACCTTGGTGCCGTTCGGCGCGAAGTCCCAGAGCAGCTGGCCGTCCGGGCGGCCGCTGCGGATGCCGCCGGTCTTGGCGTTCGGCTCGGCGGTCGGGGTCGCGCCGTCCACGGCGGCGCTGAAGCCGAACACCACGCCGTTCTGCTGCGCGAAGCGCACCACGTGCTCGATCTGCTTGCCGTCCGTCCCGGTGGTCGTCGGGGTGCGGCTGTAGACCGAGTAGCTGCCCGGAGCCGGCTCGACCGAGCCTGGGGTGACCGGGAAACCGGGTGTGACCTGCGGGTTCTTCTTCGGGTCGACCAGCCAGACGTAGTGGCTGCTGATCGAGTAGACCACCCGGGTGCCGCTGCCCGAGACGGTCGGCAGCGGCGGGGCCGTCGGGGTGGCCGAGGCGCTCGGCGTCGCGGAGGCGGCCGGCCCGCTGGACGTCGCGGTGCTGGCGGTCGGCTTGGCGCCGGCCGCCCGGTCCTGGGCTCCGTTGGCCTGGAAGGCCAGCAGGCTCACCACCGCCAGGGCCCCCAGGGTCAGCCCCGTGACCACCACACCAGGACCCATCTTCGCCACGTGCCGCTCCCGCCGCCGTCCCTTTACGTACCGCCCCATCGTGCCAGGTCCGTCCAGCCGGGGCGCGGCGCCCCGGATGTGTGTTCCCGGGTGGCACACCCGGTCGATCAGCCGGTCGGACCAACGTCGGTCTAACCTTGACCCGTGCTGCTGCTCGCGTTCGACACCGCTACCCCCGCCGTCACCGCCGCCGTCCACGACGGCACGGCCGTCCTCGCCGAGACCCACCAGGTCGACGCCCGGCGCCACGGCGAACTGCTCCTGCCCGCGATCGACCAGGTCCTGCGGGCGGCCGGCGTCGACAAGCACCGGCTCACCGGCATCGCGGTGGGCGTCGGTCCGGGCCCGTACACCGGCCTGCGGGTCGGCCTGGTGACCGCCGCCGCGCTCGGCCACGCCCTCGGGCTGCCGGTGCACGGCGTCTGCACCCTGGACGCGATCGCCCACCAGGCCCGCGCCGAGGGCCTGGACGGGCAGCCGTTCACGGTGGCCACCGACGCGCGCCGCAAGGAGGTCTACTGGGCCTCCTACGACGCCGACGGCCGCCGCACCGAGGGCCCCGGCGTGGACCGCCCCGCCGAGCTGGCCCCGCGCCCGCGGTCGGTCGGCGCCGGCGCGCTGCTCTACCCCGAGACCTTCCCCGGCGCGCACGGCCCCGAGCACGTGTCGGCCGGCGCCCTGGCCGGCTTCGCCGCCGCCGAGCTGAAGGCCGGCCGGGAGCTGCTGCCGAACGTCCCGCTGTACCTGCGCCGTCCGGACGCCCAGGTGCCGGCCGGCTACAAGGCGGTGCTCCCGGCGTGAAACACGGCACCACCCTGCGCCCGATGCGCTGGTGGGACATCGCGCCGGTGATGGAGCTGGAGCTGCGACTCTTCCCCGAGGACGCCTGGTCCACCGGGATGTACTGGTCCGAGCTGGCCGAGACCCACCCCGGCGGCACCCGCCACTACACCGTCGCCACCAACGCGGACGGCGCCGTCGTCGGCTACGCCGGGCTGATGGCGATCGCCGGCGAGGGCGACGTCCAGACCATCGCCGTCGACCAGCGCCACCAGGGCGCCGGCCTCGGCGCGGCGCTGCTCACCGACCTGATCCGGGAGGCCGCCCGCCGCGGCTGCGCCGAACTGCTGCTGGAGGTGCGGGTGGACAACCCGCGCGCCCAGCAGCTGTACGAGCGCTTCGGCTTCCAACCGGTGGGCATCCGGCGCGGCTACTACCAGCCCGCCAACGTCGACGCGCTGGTGATGCGCCTCGACCACCCCAGCACTGACCCGAAGGACCTTAAGGACACCCGCCATGGCTGACGAACCGCTCGTCCTCGGCATCGAGACCTCCTGCGACGAGACCGGCGTCGGCATCGTGCGCGGTACCACGCTGCTGGCCGACGCGGTCGCCTCCAGCGTCAACGACCACGCCCGCTTCGGCGGCGTCGTCCCGGAGATCGCCAGCCGCGCCCACCTGGAGGCGATGGTCCCGACCATCCAGCGCGCCCTGGACACCGCCGGCGTCAAGGCGAGCGACCTGGACGGCATCGCGGTCACCGCGGGCCCCGGTCTGGCCGGCGCGCTGCTGGTCGGCGTCAGCGCCGCCAAGGCGTACGCCTGGGCGCTGGACAAGCCGCTGTACGGGGTCAACCACCTCGCCTCGCACATCTGCGTCGACCAGCTGGAGCACGGCCGGCTGCCGTCGCCGACGATGGCGCTGCTGGTCTCCGGCGGGCACTCCTCGCTGCTGCTCAGCGAGGACATCACCAGCGACGTCCGACCGCTCGGCGCGACCATCGACGACGCGGCCGGCGAGGCCTTCGACAAGGTCGCCCGGGTGCTCGGCCTGGGCTTCCCCGGCGGCCCGGTGGTCGACCGCACCGCCCGCGAGGGCGACCCCAAGGCGATCGCCTTCCCGCGCGGCCTGAGCGGCCGCAACGACCCCGCGTACGACTTCTCCTTCTCCGGCCTGAAGACCGCCGTCGCCCGCTGGGTGGAGGCCAAGCGCCGGGCCGGCGAGGAGGTGCCGATCGCCGACGTGGCGGCGTCCTTCCAGGAGGCCGTCACCGACGTGCTCACCCGCAAGGCCGTCAAGGCGTGCCGGGACAACGGCGTCGACCACCTGATGATCGGCGGCGGGGTGGCCGCCAACTCGCGGCTGCGCGAGATGGCCCAGCAGCGCTGCGACCGGGCCGGCATCCGGCTGCGGGTGCCCCGGCCGGGCCTGTGCACCGACAACGGCGCGATGGTGGCCGCGCTGGGCTCCGAGATGGTGTGGCGCGACCGCACGCCGTCCGCGCTCGACCTGTCCGCCGACTCCTCGCTGCCGGTGACCGAGGCGCACGTGCCGGGCGCGGACGTCCGGCACGGCGACGTCCACGGCCAGGCGTACCAGGCCCTCACCGGCGGCTCCGAGTGACCGTCGCCGCGATGTGGGAGGCCCGCGCCGCCACCGGTCGCGGGGCCGAACTCGCCTCCTGGGTACGGGAGGTGGCGCTGCTGGCGGTGCGCGGCTCGGCCGGGCTGGTCCGCACCGAGCTGCTCGGCGCGCCCGGCGAACGGGTGCTGCTGATCACCTGGTGGACCGGCGAGCCGGTGCCGGTCGCCGACCCGCCGGCCGACCTGCTCGGCCGCCCGGTGCACCGCTGGTCCTTCACCAGCGAGCACGTCGAATAGGCGTCGAACAGGCACTGTCCGGGAACCGCCGCCCCGACCGCTACCGTGCATAGCTGAGAAGAAGCTGGACGGGAACCGGGAGCGCGCTGCGGTGAACAGGGACGGTCGGAGCAGGACCAGGACGTACGCGGTGGGGGCGCTGGCCCTGCTGGCCCTGGCCACCGGATGCGGCGACAACGGGGGCGGCGCCGCCCCGGCGGCGGCCGGCGGCAGCTCGGCGACCACGCCCCAGCCCGCCGGGGGCGGCGCCGTGCCGACCAGCCCGGCCGGCACGCCCACCACCGCGGCCCCGGCCGGCGGGGACCCGGCGGCCTGGGCGAAGTGGAACCTCAAGCCGCTGGCGCCGGCCCCCGCACCGCCCGCGGACAAGCCCATCAAGCTCGAACGGACCGGCCCCGTACCGGTGTTCAGCGAGGTGAAGACGAGCGACAAGGTCGTCTTCATCACCATCGACGACGGCGCCGAGAAGGACCCGAAGTTCGTCGAGATGCTGACCGAGCTCAAGGTGCCGATCTCGATGTTCCTGACCCGGGACATCGTCAAGAACGACTACGGCTACTTCAAGCCGCTCCAGGCGCTCGGCAACCACATCCAGAACCACACCGTGGACCACCCGGTGATGAGCAAGATCCCGGTGGAGAAGCAGAAGTCCGAGATCTGCGACGCGCAGTCCGCGCTCACCCAGCAGTACGGCACCGCCCCGCTGCTGTTCCGCCCGCCGTTCGGGGACGGCGCCAACACCCCGACGCTGAACAACTCGGTCCAGCAGTGCGGCCCGCGCGCGATGGTGCTCTGGCGCGAGTCGATGCAGATCCACGACATGCAGTACCAGGCGGCGGACAAGAAGCTGAAGTCCGGCGACATCATCCTGGCGCACTTCCGCGGCCCGAAGGAGCTCAAGGGCGCCACGATGACCCAGATGTTCGGCGACCTGCTGGCCCGGATCCAGGAGCAGGGCTTCTCGGTGGCCCGGCTGGAGGACTACATCCAGGCGCCCGCCTCGTAGTCCGGGCGCCCGCCCCGCGGCCGCCTCAGGCGGGCCGGCCGAGCATCATCAGCGGCCCGTTGTCGGTGCGGCTGAGGATCACCGTGACGGCGTTCGGCCCGGAGGGCTTGAGCTGGCGGCGCAGCTCCTCCGGGGTGATCGCCATCCCGCGCTTCTTGATCACCACCGTGCCGACCCCGCGCTCGCGCAGCAGCGCCTTCAGCCGCTTGATGTGGAACGGCAGCACGTCGGTGAGCTCGAAGGCGTGCGCGTACGGGGTGGCCACCAGCCGGTCCGAGGTCAGGTAGGCGATCTTCGGGTCGATCAGCCGCCCGCCCACCTGCTCGGCCACCTCGGCCACCAGGTGGGCCCGGATCACCGCGCCGTCCGGCTCGTACAGGTAGCGCCCGACCGGGCCGGCCGGCGGGTCGGGCAGGTCGCCGCCGGTGAGGCTGGCGGCCTGCGGCAGCAGGGTGGCGCGGTGCGGGCGGGCGGCCCCGGTGCCGAACCAGAGCACCGCCTCCTTCACGTCGCCGTGGTCGGAGACCCACTCCGCCTCGGCGTCGGCCGGGACGGCCTCGTGCGGGATGCCCGGGGCGACCTTCAGCGCGCCGATCGGGGTCCGGCGGCCGGCCTCGATCGCCCAGGAGAGCGGCGGGGCGTACGCCTCCGGGTCGAACACCCGGCCGCGCGCCGTCCGCCGCGCCGGGTCGGTGAACACCGCGTCGTAGCCGGTGACGTCCACCTCGGCGACGTCCGCGCAGCGCACCCGGACCAGGTCGGACAGGCCCAGCGCGGCCGCGTTGGCGGCGGTGGCGGCGCAGGCCGCCGGGTCCTTGTCGACGGCCAGCACCTCGATCCCGGCCCTGGCCAGCGCCAGCACGTCCCCGCCGATGCCGCAGCACAGGTCGGCCAGCCGGCGGACGCCCAGTTCGGCGAAGCGGCGCGCCCGCCACTCGGCCACGCTGCGCCGGGTGGACTGCTCGACGCCGTTGGGCGTGAAGTACATCAGGTCGGCGTCCGGCCCGAACTTCGCCCGCGCCCGCTGCCGCAGCCGGGCCTGCCCGAAGGCCGCCGACACCAGCTCGGCCGGGTGCTCCCGCCGCAGCCTGGTGGCCAGCGCCAGCTCCTCCTCGGGCGTGAACTCGCGCAGTTCGGCGAGCAGGGCCTGGCCCTCGGGGGTCAGCAGGGGCTGGAGGTTCTCGGTGTCCACGGGGCCATTCTGGCGGGTTGGCGGCCCCACCGGCTCCGACGGCCGGCGCGGTGGGCGGGGTCGCGGCCCGCGGCGGGAGCCCGCCCGGGGCGGGGTGGTCGCACAGGAGTACGGCTGCGCGCCCGCGGTTCGGGACGCCAGGGCGCGCCGTTGGCACTCTGGTTGACTGAGTGCTAACACCGGCCTATGGTCGTCCTTGGCACTCCCCACTGGGGGAGTGCTAACGCGAAGACGTGTGCCTGACCCCCGCGACGGCAGGCCCGCAGGTTCGCTCCTACCCGTTAGAAACCCCGTAATCTCCGAAGGGGAGCTCGGACGTGACCACCAGCAGCAAGGTTGCCATCAAGCCGCTTGAGGACCGCATCGTGGTCCAGCCGCTCGACGCCGAGACCACCACGGCCTCCGGCCTGGTTATCCCGGACACCGCCAAGGAGAAGCCCCAGGAGGGCGTCGTCCTGGCCGTCGGCCCGGGCCGCTTCGAGGACGGCCAGCGTCTGCCGCTCGACGTCGCCGTCGGTGACATCGTCCTGTACTCGAAGTACGGCGGCACCGAGGTGAAGTACCAGGGCGAGGAGTACCTGGTTCTCTCCGCTCGCGACGTTCTCGCCATCATCGAGAAGTAAGTCGTTCCGACCCGCCCCGGATCCGTGTCCCAAGTGACAGGGGCCCGGGGCGTGGTTGTTGGTTCACGTAGTCCGGCGGCCGGTGGGCCGGCCGAAGCCCCGAGGGAATAGGGAACATGGCGAAGATCCTGCAGTTCAACGAGGACGCCCGCCGCTCGCTGGAGCGCGGTGTCAACAAGCTGGCCGACACCGTCAAGGTGACCATCGGCCCCAAGGGCCGCAACGTCGTCATCGACAAGAAGTTCGGCGCCCCGACCATCACCAACGACGGTGTCACCATCGCCCGTGAGGTCGAGCTGGACGACCCGTACGAGAACCTTGGCGCGCAGCTCGTCAAGGAGGTCGCCACCAAGACCAACGACGTCGCGGGTGACGGCACCACCACCGCCACCGTGCTGGCCCAGGCCCTGGTCAACGAGGGTCTGCGCAACGTCGCCGCCGGTGCCGGCCCGGCCGCCCTGAAGAAGGGCATCGACAAGGCCGTCGCCGCCGTCTCCGAGCACCTGCTCTCGGTGGCCCGCGAGATCGAGGGCAAGGACGACGTCGCCGCCGTCGCGTCCCTCTCCGCCCAGGACACCCAGGTCGGCGAGCTGATCGCCGAGGCGATCGACAAGGTCGGCAAGGACGGTGTCATCACCGTCGAGGAGTCGAACACCTTCGGCGTGGAGCTGGACTTCACCGAGGGCATGCAGTTCGACAAGGGCTACCTGTCGCCGTACTTCGTCACCGACGCGGAGCGGCAGGAGGCGGTCCTGGAGGACCCGTACATCCTGATCAACCAGGGCAAGATCTCCTCCATCCAGGAGCTGCTGCCGCTGCTGGAGAAGATCCTCCAGGGCGGTGCCTCCCGGCCGCTGCTGATCATCGCCGAGGACGTCGACGGCGAGGCGCTGTCCACCCTCGTGGTGAACAAGATCCGCGGCACCTTCAACGCGGTCGCCGTCAAGGCCCCGGGCTTCGGCGACCGCCGCAAGGCGATCCTCGGCGACCTGGCCACCCTGACCGGCGGCACGGTCATCTCCGAGGAGGTCGGCCTCAAGCTCGACCAGGTCGGCGTGGACGTGCTGGGCACCGCCCGTCGCGTGACCATCACCAAGGACGAGACCACCGTCGTCGACGGCGCCGGTGACACCGAGGCCGTGGCCGGCCGCGTCGCCCAGATCAAGGGTGAGATCGCCGCCACCGACTCCGACTGGGACCGCGAGAAGCTGCAGGAGCGCCTGGCCAAGCTGGCCGGCGGCGTCTGCGTCATCAAGGTCGGCGCCGCCACCGAGGTGGAGCTGAAGGAGCGCAAGCACCGCCTGGAGGACGCCATCTCGGCGACCCGTGCCGCGGTCGAGGAGGGCATC
This sequence comes from Kitasatospora sp. NPDC057940, assembly GCF_042887425.1. Classification (NCBI taxonomy): domain Bacteria; kingdom Bacillati; phylum Actinomycetota; class Actinomycetes; order Kitasatosporales; family Streptomycetaceae; genus Kitasatospora; species Kitasatospora sp. NPDC057940. The sequence goes on along the minus strand of NZ_JBHVPH010000032.1, from coordinate 34,265 downwards.
GTCGCCGGTGGCGGCGCCTCCCTGGTGCACGCCGCCAAGGTGCTGGACGGCGGCCTGGGCCTGTCGGGCGACGAGGCGACCGGTGTCGCGGTCGTCCGCAAGGCGCTGCACGAGCCGCTGCGCTGGATCGCCCAGAACGCCGGCCTGGAGGGCTACGTCATCACCTCCAAGGTCTCCGAGCTGGAGATCGGCCAGGGCTACAACGCGGCCACCGGCGAGTACGGCGACCTGGTGAAGGCCGGCGTCATCGACCCGGTCAAGGTCACCCGCTCCGCCCTGGAGAACGCGGCCTCGATCGCCTCCCTGCTGCTCACCACCGAGACCCTCGTGGTGGAGAAGAAGGAAGAGGAGGCCGAGGCGGGCCACGGCCACGGTCACGGCCACTCGCACTGACGCCTGACGGTCGACCGGAGGCCCGGTCCGCGCCCCTCGGGGTGCGGCCGGGCCTCCGGCGTGTTCGGCGTGTTCGGCGCTTGAGGGTTCAATCATCAGTAGAATTTTGCCATTGGCAAAGATTGCCTTATAACTGAGGCATGATCGAGGCCCGTCACCTGCGCGTTCTGCGTGCCGTCGCCCGCACCGGCTCCTTCTCCGCCGCCGCCCGCGAGCTGGGCTGTACGCAGCCCGCCATCAGCCAGCAGATGAAGGCCCTGGAGAAGTCGGTGGACACCCCGCTGGTGGTCCGCTCCGGCCGGGGCATGCAGCTCAGCGAGGCGGGTCGGGTGCTGCTCAAGCACGCCACCGGGATCCTGGCCGGGCTCTCCGCCGCCGAGGAGGAGATCGCCGCGATCGCCGGGCTGCGGGCCGGGCGGGTGCGGCTGGTCTCCTTCCCGACCGCGAGCTCCACCCTGGTGCCGCCCGCGGTCGCCCGGCTGCGGGACAGCCATCCGGGGGTGCGCGTGTCGCTGGTCGAGGCGGAGCCGCCGGAGTCGCTGGCGATGCTGCGCGGCGGCGAGTGCGAGATCGCGCTGGCCTTCCGCTACCCGCAGTCCGACGACGGCGTCGCGCTGCCGGCGCCCGCGCACGGGACACCGCGCGAGGCGCGGGCCGAGGCCAACCTGGAGGCGCAGCAGCTGAGCGCCGGCTCCGACTGGTCCGATCTGGTGGTCACCCCGCTGCTGGACGACCCGCTGGTGGGCCTGCTGCCCGCCGCGCACCGGCTGGCGGGGCGCGGCAGGCCGGTGGAGCTGGCCGAGCTGGCGGGGGAGCAGTGGATCGCGGGCTGCCCGCAGTGCCGGGGGCACCTGGTGGAGCTGTGCGCGGGGGCGGGCTTCGAGCCCAGGATCGACTTCGCGACCGACGACTATCCGGCGGTGGTCGGCCTGGTGGCGGCCGGGCTGGGGGTGGCGGTGCTGCCCCGGCTGGCACTGGAGTCGGTGCGCCCGGACGGGGTGTCGACGGTGCCGGTGCGGACGGCCGCGGGGGCGCCGGCGGTGCGGCAGGTGGTCGCGCTGACCCTGCCGGACCTGGCCGAGGTGCCGGCCGTGGCGCTGATGCTGGAGCGGCTGGCGGGGTCGGCCGGGCGCTGACCTCCGGGGCCTGAGCGTTCTGGACCGGGCTTGAACGGCCCGGGATGCAGAGAGGAAACGTTTCTTCGCGGTGCGCCGTGGAGGCGGGGCTAGCGCCGGGCGATCGCCGGCGGGGTCAGCGGGACCTCCACCAGCCGGTGCCGCGAACGCCCCAGCATCTCCTCGCGCTCGTCCTCGGTCATCCCACCCCAGACGCCGTACGGTTCGCGGACCGCCAACGCGTGCGCCGCGCACTCGGTGATCACCGGGCAGCGCATGCAGACCTCCTTGGCACTGGCCTCGCGCGAACTCCGCGCGGCCCCGCGTTCGCCCTCGGGGTGGAAGAAGAGCGAACTGTCCACGCCACGGCAGGCTGCTGAGAGCTGCCAGTCCCAGAGGTCCGCGTTGGGGCCTGGGAGGCGGGAGAAATCTGCCATGGCTCATTCCCTTCAGAGGCTCGTCGGCCGTGGGCCGGCGCTCAGCGGGCTGCTGCTGGGCGGCACGGCGGGCGTCGATGCACTGGTGTGGACACCTGGAAATATGACTTACGGCAACTCCATGGACAAGTCACCCACAGAGTGGCACAACAGTCAATGACCATACGAAAGCTATAAAAACGGGCAAAGTGGGCAAGGGCTTCGGCGGGCGCGGGCGTGGCATTCGGGTGGCCGACGGGCGCGCGACGCTCCGCACCGGTGTGCGGGTCGTGCGCCCACCGCGCGCGAGCTGGGCAAAAGTGCGGCGTGTGCACCGCGATGCGGCTGATCGGTAATGGGTTGGCCACGTACAGTGGTGGAGATGGCCCCGAAGGCCGTAACTCATTCGAGTGACGGTCGTTGGAAGTGCGGAGGCGGTTAGCGGGCGCCGGACGTCGGGAACGATCGCGGGAATTCGAGGCGATCAGCACGGACTCTGTCGCCGATCGGCCGTGTCGGAGAGGTTCGTACCAGCCAGGAGGCTCAACGTGACGCGGATCAGCTGCGGAGGACGACGGTCATGACTTCCGTTCTCGTTTGCGACGATTCCCCGCTCGCCCGCGAGGCGCTTCGCCGCGCGGTCGCGACCGTACCCGGTGTGGACCGGGTCACCACCGCGACGAACGGGGAGGAGGTCCTCCGCCGCTGGGTGGCCGACCGCTCCGATCTCGTTCTGATGGACGTCCGGATGCCCGGCCTCGGCGGGGTCGAGACGGTCCGGCGGCTGCTGTCCGCCGATCCGGGCGCGCGGATCATCATGCTCACCGTCGCCGAGGACCTCGACGGGGTCGCGCTCGCGGTGGCCGCGGGCGCCCGGGGGTACCTGCACAAGGACGCCTCGCGCGCCGAGCTGCGGGCCACCGTCACCCAGGCCCTCGCCGACCCGACCTGGCGGCTCGCCCCGCGCCGGCTGCGCAGCCCCGACATGGGCGCGGCGCCCACGTTGACGGCGCGTGAGATCCAGGTGCTGGAGGGCATGAGCCACGGCCGCAGCAACGCCGAGATCGGCCGCGAGCTGTTCCTGTCCGAGGACACCGTCAAGACCCACGCCCGACGGCTGTTCAAGAAGCTCGGGGCCTCCGACCGCGCGCACGCGGTGGCGCTGGGTTTCCGCTGGGGCCTGGTCCGCTGACCGCCGGTGGCGCCGCCGGCTGCGGCGCGCCGCCGGCGGTTCCCGGGACGGACGCCGTCCGGGCGTGTGACGTTACGGTCCCGAGGTTGCACCATGGAGGAGTGGAGCACCTCGGGGACCAGCGGACAGGCACTGCGGCGAACCACACGGCCGCGGGACATTCGGCGGACGGCGCGAAGGACGGGACCACCGACGGCGGCGGGGCGGGAGGCGGCACGGTGCAGGAGGGGCCGGTGGTGCGCGGCGGCACGCCGTACGGCGCCGCAGCGCATAACGTTCCGGTGCACAACTCCGGACGCGGTGCCGCGTTTTCCCGCGCGACCAGGCACCATGGACCGATGCGTGACGACGTCGCCGGTGCGGCCGGCCAGGCGGACCCGGTGGAGGCCGAGCCCTCCGGCCCGGGTGGCGATCCGTCGTACGCCGATCCCGGCGGCCCCGGCGCGGTGCCCGGCCCCGGTCGACCGCCGGTGCTCGGCGCGGGCGGCTCCCCGCTGGTGGGCGAGCTCGTCGCGGCCGCCGTCCGCGGTGAGGGCCCGGCCATCGACGCCCTGCTCGCCTACGTCCATCCGCTGGCGCTGCGCTACTGCCGCGGCCGGCTGGTCCGGCTGCCCGGCGGCGCCCGGCACCACGTGGACGACGTCGCCCAGGAGGTCTGCGTCGCGGTGCTGTGCGCGCTGCCCCGGTACAAGGACCAGGGGCGGCCGTTCGAGGCCTTCGTCTACGGCATCGCCGCGCACAAGATCGCCGATCTGCAGCGGGCCGCGATGCGCGGGCCCGGTTCGACGGTCGTCCCGCAGGACGACCTGCCGGAGGTGCCGGACGAGGCGCTCGGCCCGGAGGAGCAGGCGCTGCTGAGCAGCGACGCGGCCTGGGCCAAGGAACTGCTCTCCAACCTGCCGGCCCGTCAGCGCGAACTGGTGCTGTTGCGGGTGGCCGCCGGGCTCTCGGCGGAGGAGACCGGCGAGGTGCTGGGGATGTCCCCGGGCGCCGTCCGGGTGGCGCAGCACCGGGCGCTCAGTCGGCTGCGGGCACTCGCGGAGGAGTCCTCCTGAAGCCTTGACCGGCCGGAATGAGCCACGGGGGGCCGGTGTTGTCAAGGGCACACGAGGACACATTCGCGGTGCCAGTACCATGGGGTATCGGCGCCTGGGCGGGTTGCCAAAGTTTCGCGGGTGCGCGCGGGGTTCCCCTGGAGGTTCCTCCAAAACCACCCGGCTTCGGCGGTCTGCTGCGAGTGAGCGATGAACGCGCCCCACCCTCAGGGCGTGAGCGGAATAGGCCGGCCACGGAAGGTACCCCCCAAATGTCTTACAACGCCGCAGGCGTACCCGAGAAGTTCGCCATGCTCGGGCTCACGTTCGATGACGTCCTGCTGCTGCCCGGGGCCTCCGCGGTGCTGCCGAACCAGGTCGACACCTCCTCGCGGGTCTCCCGGAACGTGCGCGTCAACATCCCGCTGCTCTCCGCCGCGATGGACAAGGTCACCGAGGCGCGGATGGCGATCTCGATGGCCCGCCAGGGCGGCGTCGGCGTGCTGCACCGCAACCTGTCGGTCGAGGACCAGGCCAACCAGGTCGACCTGGTGAAGCGCTCCGAGTCCGGCATGGTCACCGACCCGATCACGGTCGGCCCGAACACCACGCTGGCCGAGGCCGACGCGCTGTGCGCCAAGTTCCGCATCTCCGGCGTGCCGATCGCGGACGAGGCCGGCAAGCTGCTCGGCATCGTCACCAACCGTGACATGGCCTTCGAGTCGGACCGCAGCCGCCAGGTCCGCGAGATCATGACCCCGATGCCGCTGATCACCGGCAAGGTCGGCATCTCCGGGGTGGACGCGATGGCGCTGCTGCGCCGTCACAAGATCGAGAAGCTGCCGCTGGTCGACGACGAGGGCCGGATCAAGGGCCTGATCACCGTCAAGGACTTCGTCAAGGCCGAGCAGTACCCGAACGCCGCCAAGGACGCCGAGGGCCGTCTGCTGGTCGGTGCCGCCGTCGGTGCCAGCGCCGAGGCGTTCGACCGGGCCCAGGCCCTGGTCGAGGCCGGTGCGGACTTCCTGGTCGTGGACACCTCGCACGGTCACAGCCACAACGCGCTGGCCTGGATCGGCAAGATCAAGTCGGCCGTCGGGATCGACGTGGTCGGCGGCAACGTGGCCACCCGTGACGGCGCCCAGGCGCTGATCGACGCGGGCGTGGACGGCGTCAAGGTCGGCGTCGGCCCCGGCTCCATCTGCACCACCCGCGTGGTCGCCGGCATCGGCGTCCCGCAGATCACCGCCATCTACGAGGCCGCGGTGGCCTGTCAGGCGGCCGGCGTGCCGGTCATCGGCGACGGCGGCCTGCAGTACTCCGGCGACATCGGCAAGGCGCTGGCCGCCGGCGCCGACACCGTGATGCTGGGCTCGCTGCTGGCCGGCTGCGAGGAGTCCCCGGGTGAGCTGATGTTCATCAACGGCAAGCAGTTCAAGTCCTACCGCGGCATGGGCTCGCTGGGCGCGATGCAGTCCCGCGGCCAGGGCCGCTCGTACTCCAAGGACCGCTACTTCCAGGCCGAGGTGGCCTCGGACGACAAGCTCGTCCCCGAGGGCATCGAGGGCCAGGTGCCCTACCGCGGCCCGCTGTCGGCCGTGCTGCACCAGCTGGTCGGCGGCCTGCGCCAGACCATGGGCTACGTCGGCGCCGCCACCATCGCCGAGATGGAGAGCAAGGGCCGCTTCGTCCGGATCACCTCGGCGGGCCTCAAGGAGAGCCACCCGCACGACATCCAGATGACCGTCGAGGCGCCGAACTACTCCAACCGCTGAGTCCGCGGACCTCAGGGGCCCGTCGCCGCACCGCGGTGGCGGGCCCCTCGGCGCGCCCGGGAGCGGGGGCCGGGCCGCCGGGGCGGGCCCCGCGCCCCGGAGGCGAGCGCGCGAGGCAACCGGGGTGCGGGATACTGGGGGCGGCCGGGGTGACCCGGCGGGCATGAGCAACAAACCAGAAGGGCTCGAAGTGACTGAGATCGAGATCGGGCGAGGCAAGCGCGGCCGACGGGCGTACTCCTTCGACGACATCGCCGTCGTCCCCAGCCGCCGTACCCGGGACCCGAAGGAGGTCTCGATCGCCTGGCAGATCGACGCCTACCGCTTCGAGCTGCCGTTCCTGGCCGCCCCGATGGACAGCGTGGTCTCGCCGCAGCAGGCCATCGCCATCGGCCGCCTCGGCGGCCTCGGCGTGCTGAACCTGGAAGGCCTCTGGACCCGCTACGAGGACCCGCAGCCGCTGCTCGACGAGATCGCCACGATCACCGACGAGGCCGCCGCGACCCGCCGCCTCCAGGAGATCTACGCCGCGCCGATCCGCGCCGAGCTGATCAAGCAGCGGATCCAGGAGGTCCGCGACTCCGGTGTGGTCACCGCCGCCGCGCTCTCGCCGCAGCGCACCGCCGAGTTCTCCAAGGCCGTCGTGGACGCCGGCGTCGACGTCTTCGTCATCCGCGGCACCACCGTCTCGGCCGAGCACGTGTCCAGCGGCGCGGAGCCGCTCAACCTCAAGCAGTTCATCTACGAGCTGGACGTCCCGGTGATCGTCGGCGGCTGCGCCACGTACACCGCGGCCCTGCACCTGATGCGCACCGGCGCGGCCGGCGTGCTGGTCGGCTTCGGCGGCGGCGCCGCCCACACCACCCGGGGCGTCCTCGGCATCCAGGTGCCGATGGCCACCGCCGTCGCCGACGTGGCCGCCGCCCGCCGGGACTACATGGACGAGTCCGGCGGCCGCTACGTGCACGTGATCGCGGACGGCGGCGTCGGCTACAGCGGCGACATCCCGAAGGCCGTCGCCTGCGGCGCCGACGCGGTGATGATCGGTGCCGCGCTGGCCCGTGCCACCGACGCGCCCGGCAAGGGCTTCCACTGGGGCATGGAGGCCGTCCACGAGGAGCTGCCGCGCGGCAAGCGGGTGGACCTCGGCACGGTCGGCACCACCGAGGAGATCCTGACCGGTCCCTCGCACACCCCCGACGGCACCATGAACCTGTTCGGCGCGCTGCGCCGCGCGATGGCCACCACCGGCTACACCGAGCTCAAGGAGTTCCAGCGGGTCGAGGTGACCGTCAACCCGGCGCTCAACCACCGCTGAGACGCGTCGTGGTGAAGGCCCCCGTCGGTTCGGCCGGCGGGGGCCTCGGGCTGTCCGGACCGGCGTCAGCCGCGGTTGGCGGTGCGGCGGGTGAGCAGGAAGCCGCCGACCAGGGCGATGCCGTAGAAGGCGAGGTCGAGCGCGCGCAGCTCGGCGCGCCAGTGCGCCAGGGCGTCGTGCGGCAGGCCGCGCGGGCCGGGGCCGGCCGCGTGCACCCGGCGGAGCTGGCCGGTCAGCTGGCCGATCAGCAGCGCGCAGGCCGCGAGCAGCGCGCCGAGCAGCGGCAGCACCCGGCTGCGGCCGCCGAGCCGGCCGAGCGGTAAGGCGACCAGGGCGGCGAGGGCGATGGCCAGCCAGCCGAGGCTGTCCGCGGCCCGGGCCGGCGCGCAGCCGTAGGCCAGGCCGCCGAGCAGCATGGCGAGGACGGCGAGGGTGACCGCCAGGGCGGTGCGGCGGCGCGGGCCCGTCCGGTGGGAGCGGACGGCGGGGACGTATCCGGCCACCGGGACACCGGGCATACCGGGTGCGACGTAGCCCTCGGGGGAATCCAGGGTGGGTGTGACCGAGTAGTGCTGGGCGGTGCGCGGCCGGCCCGACTGGCCGTCAGCGCCCGGTGCGGGTGCGGTCATGGGCGTCGGATCCCCCCGGAAAGACGATGAGCTGCCGAACGGTAGCAGCGCCCCGGTTAGATCTTGGCGAGTTTTCGATCACAGATCGGGCACGGAGCGCCGAGCCCGATCCGGCACGCCCCGGATCGGGTGCGGGGGTCGGGTGGTCCCGGCCCCCGGGGACAGGGGATGATGGAGACTTGGGCGTTCGGGCCTGAGGCCGGGCCGACACGCCGTCACCACGACCGCCAGCAGCACATGGGGGAACGTTCCGAATGACCCAGGCGCAGGGTTCCACCGGCCGCCTCCTGGCCGGCCGCTACCGGCTGAACGGCGTGCTCGGGCGCGGCGGCATGGGCACCGTCTGGCGCGCCGAGGACGAGATGCTGGGGCGGACCGTCGCGGTCAAGGAACTGCGGATGAACGCCAGCGTCGAGGAGGAGGAGAAGCACCGGCTGATCGTCCGGACGCTGCGCGAGGCCAAGGCCACCGCACGGATCCGGCACAACTCGGCGGTCACCGTCTTCGACGTGGTCGACGAGGACGACCGGCCGTGGATCGTCATGGAGCTGGTCGAGTCCCGCTCGCTGGCCGACGTCATCCGGGAGGACGGGCCGCTGGCCCCCGCCCGGGCCGCCGAGATCGCGCTCGACGTGCTCGGCGTGCTGAGCGCCGCGCACGCGCTGGGCATCCTGCACCGGGACGTCAAGCCGTCCAACGTGCTGATCGGCGACGACGGCCGGGTCGTGCTCACCGACTTCGGCATCGCCAGCGTGGAGGGCGACGCCTCGGTCACCTCCACCGGCATGCTGGTCGGCGCGCCCTCGTACATATCCCCGGAGCGGGCCCGCGGGCAGAAGCCCGGGCCGCCGGCCGACCTGTGGTCGCTGGGCGGCACGCTGTACGCGATGGTCGAGGGCCGGCCGCCGTACGACCGGGGCTCGGCGCTGGCCACCCTGACGGCGGTGATGACGGAGGAGCTGACCGCCCCGGTGAACGCCGGGGCGCTGCAGCCGGTGATCGAGGGGCTGCTCGCCAAGGACCCGGCCGAGCGGCTGGACGCCTCGCAGACCCGGTCGATGCTGAAGCGGGTCGTCGCGGAGGCCACCTCGAAGGCCGAGTCGACCACCGTGCACGCGCTTCCGGTCGAGCGGCCGGTCGCCGCCGCGGCGGAGCCGGAGGAGGCCCCGGCCGAGGCCGAGGAGGGCCGCAAGCGGTCCATCGGCGGGCTGCTGGGGACGGTCCGGGTGGGCAGCCGGGCCAAGGACGAGAAGCCCGCCGCCGCGGCGGAGCCCGTCGTGGACCCGGCCCCCGAGCCCGCTTCGCCGTCCTCGGAGGTGGCGTCGGGGTCGGCGCCGGGCCCGACGTCGGGTTCGGCTCCGGCGGCCGATCCGATCCGGCCGGTGACCAGCGAGTGGACCCTGGGCGCCACGCAGGCGGCCGGTGCCGACCCGCGCAACGGACGGCGGCGGCTGGCCGTCGTCACCGTGGTGCTGGTCCTGCTGCTGATCGCCGGGGTGGTCGCGGTGCTCCAGGCCGTCGGCAACGGGGACGACTCGTCGGCGAACGGCGCGGGCGCCACCTCGTCGGTCTCGACCGTCCCCGAGACCGGGCCGAGCGGGACGCCGGCCGCGTCCGTTCCGCCCGCGGAGCCGGAGCCGGGCACCGACAAGCCCGCCCCGGAGAAGCCGGCCACCGACACACCGGCCCCCGACAAGCCGGCCGACACGCCCGGCCCCTCTGCGGCGAACCCGCCGGCCGCCGGCACGCCCGCCACCACCCCCGCGCAGAGCCCGACCCCGCCGGGGGCCGCCGTACCGGCCGGTTACCACGAGTACAAGGACCCGACCGGCTTCTCGGTCGTCCTGCCGGACTGGCTCCAGCCGGCCGGTTCGGAGGGCGTCCGCCGGATCTTCAAGGGCAACGGCAGTACCCTGACCATCGAGTGGACCACCAGCCCGGGCCCCAGCGCCGTCGCCGACTGGCAGGAGTCCGAGCCGGGCCTGCGGTCGAAGGTCACCAACTACCAGCGGGTCAATCTGGCCGCGATCAACTACCGGCAGTGGAGCAACGCGGCCGACTGGGAGTGGATCAGCGGCACGCCGCGCACGCACTCGCTCAACCGGGGCTTCGTCACCGGGAACCCGGCCAAGTACGGCTACGCGATCTACTGGATCACCCCGGACGCGGACTGGGGTGCCCCGGCCAACTCCCAGGCCCGGGACACGGCCTTCGCCACCTTCCAGCCCGCGCCGTAGGTCCTGACCGGTCGGACAGGACCTAGCCGATCAGGCGGGCCTTGGCCCGGGTGAACTCCTCGTCGGTGAGCGCGCCGGAGGCGTGCAGGGCGGCCAACCGCTCCAGCTGGCCGAGGAGTTGGTCGCCCGCGCTGAGGTCGGCGGGGGCGGCGTCGGCCGCCGGGCGGGTGGCCGACGCGGCTTTGCGGGCGAGCCGGGCGGCCTCCCGGATCTGCTCGGCGAAGACGTCGGCCTTGGCCACGTCCTCGAACCGGTGCGAGCCGGTCAGCGCGACGACGGTGAGCACGTCGCCGTTGAGCTTGGTCCTGGCCACGGCCGCGTCCGTGACCGCCGTAAGCGGAACCGGTACCGGCGGTTTACCGTCCTTGAGGAAGAGCAGTCGGTGGGTGGTGAGGACGAGCACGCCCTTGCGGAAGTGGTCGGGATGGCGCCCGGCCGTCGAGGCGACCGGATTCTCGCCGTCGATGACGGCCGCCTCCACGGTGCGCACGGCCTCGGCCTGATTGGCTTGGCTGTTGTTTCCCGCCACCTTGAAGGCGGTGTCGATCAGATCGGTCCAGTCCATGGGACCGAGCGTAAAGGAGCCGCTCAGTAGGCTGCTCGGTGAGCGAGAGGAACTGGCATGCGAGGCGGCCCGGGGCAATTGCTGGCGGGACGGTACCGGCTGACGGACCGTCCCGAACTCCTGCGGGCCCTGGCGGTGGACGACCGCACCGGGGAGTCCGTGCTGCTGCGCGCCCTGGAGCTGCCGGCGCTGCTGACCACCGGTCAGGAGGTGGACGGCGAGGTGCCCGCGCACGCCGACCGGCTGGTCCGCCGGGTGGCGGCGGTCGGCTCGTCCGCGCCGACCGGGCACCCCCGGCTGCTGCGCGGGCTCGGTGCCTTCGTCGAGGACGATCTGCTGTGGACGGTGGAGGAGCGGTCGGGCGCCATGACGCTGGCGGACCTGGTGGCGGCCGGACCGGTGCCGCCCTACCGGGCGGCCGAGCTGGCGGCGGACCTGGCCGGCGCGCTGCGGGCGCTGCACGAGGACGGACTCGTCCACGGGAACCTGACCCCCGATTCCGTGCTGGTCTGCGAGGACGGCGCGGCGATGCTCGGCGGGCTGCTGTCCGGGGTGGCGCAGGAGGCGCTGGCCGAGGACCTCGGCGGCCCGGGAGGGCGCCGCCGGTACGACGTGCGGGCCACCCTGGTCGGCCCGGTGGCGGAGCGCTGGCCGCTGGACGGCGGCCCGGCGGGCGACTGCTGGGCGCTCGGGGTGCTGGTGCAGCGGCTGGTCACCGGCCGCTCGCCGTTCCCGGACGGAGGCGTGCCGGAGCTGGTGTCGGCGGTCCGGGACGGGCGGCGGGAGCCCGCGGCGGCCTGCGGGCCGCTGGCGCCGCTGGTCGAGCGGCTGCTGCAGCCCGACCCCTCGCTGCGGCCGACCGCCGAGGAGGCCCGCCGGGAGCTGGCGGCGCTGCTCGCGGGCGCGCCGGAGCCGGTCGACGAGGAGTGGGCGTCGCGGGCGCTGGTGCTGAGACCGGAGGCCCCGCTGGTGCGGCGTCGGCGCGGGCGGGGTGGTGGACGGGGGCGGCCGGAGGCCGTCGTGGGCGCGAACGTCGGGGTGGGCGCCGGGGCGGGCGCCGGGCGGCCGGACGAGGAGCGGCCGCCGCGGATACCTCCGGCGCTGCTCGGCCCGCTGCTGGTCGGGGGTGTGTTCCTGCTGCTGGTGCTGGGAGTGACCGCGGTGGTGCTGTTCGCAGGCTGACGGCCCCGCAGCGTCCCGGGCCTTCGGTCCGACGGGTGAGCGTGATTACCGGGGCCGGCAAGGTGCGCCTAATGTGTGCGTGGGATTTGTTCGAACAGTGGTCTGCACCAGGCCCTCCGTCGCTGTGACGGCAGACGGATGTGAGGGGGAGTGGTCGCCGATGGGCGTGCAGGACCGGCCGGAGACGGCCGAGACGGAGCGGCTGCTGGCCGGGCGGTACGAGCTGGGCGACCGGCTCGGACGCGGCGGGATGGGGACCGTCTGGCGGGCCTGGGACCGGATGCTGAACCGCGAGGTCGCGGTCAAGGAACTGACCGTCAACCACCTGCCCGAGGACGAGCTCCAGATCCTGCACGCCCGGATGAAGCGGGAGGCCAGCGCGGCCGCCCGGATCAAGCACCCCGGCGTGATCACGGTGCACGACGTGCTGGAGCAGGACGGCCGGCCGTGGATCGTCATGGAGCTGGTGGACGGCCGCTCGCTGGCCGACGTGATCAGCCAGGACGGCACCCTGCAGCCGCGCGCCGTCGCCGAGGTCGGCAGCCAGGTGCTCGCCGCACTGCACCGCGGCCACCAGCTCGGCGTCCTGCACCGCGACGTGAAGCCGGCCAACGTGCTGCTGGAGCGCGGCACCGGGCGGGTGGTGCTGCTGGACTTCGGCATCGCGACGTACGAGGGCTCGGCCGAGCTGACCCGGCCGGGCGACCTGGTCGGCTCGCCGGACTACCTGGCGCCGGAGCTCGCCCAGGGCGAGCGGCCCGGGCCGGCCTCCGACCTGTGGGGCCTCGGGGCGACGCTGTACGCCGCGGTGGAGGGCCAGTCGCCGTTCCGCCGGACCTCGCCGATCACCACGCTGGCCGCCGTGGTGGGCGAGCCGTTGCCGGAGCCGCTCCGGGCCGGGCCGCTGGGCCCGGTGCTGGCCGCGCTGATGGCCAAGGACCCGGCCGAGCGGCCGAACGCGGACGAGGCCGCCCGGATGCTGGCCGAGGTGAAGGACGGGCACACGATCGGCCTGAAGTCGGTCGCGCCGCTGCGCGCGCCCACCCAGTCGGTGCCCGTGGTGGACCGCAGCGAGCGCCCGGCGGCGGAGGAGGACCACGCGGAGGAGGCCGCGCCGGGGGCGACGCTGGAGGAGACCGAGGAGCCGACCGGGGTGCGCTCGGCGGCCGGTCCGGACACCACCGGGGGCGTGGCCGTCGAGGCGGCGGCGCTCACCGCCGAGGTCGCGCCGGTGGCGCACCCCGTCACGCCCGCGCGCGGGCCGGCCAAGCGCCGCAGCACCCTGAAGATCGTCGTGATCGCGGTGGCCGTCGGCCTGCTGGCGGCCGGCGCGACCTTCCTCGCCACCCGGCACACCACCACCGGGCACGTCGCCGCCTCCACGGGCGACGAGCCCGTCCCGACCGCCTCCGTCAGCCCGGACCCGACCAGTGACGCCAGCCGGGGGCCGGCCGCGCCCAACGGCTACCACTGGGTCGACGACCCGGCCGGCTTCCGCTTCCCGCTGCCCTCGGGCAGCCCGACCTGGCAGCGCAGTGCCACGCCCGACAACCAGGTCTACTACAGCCCCGACAACAAGGTGCACTACCTGCAGTTCGCGGTCACCGTCGGCCAGTCGGTCAAGCCGCTGGACCACCTGCGGCAGATGGAGGCCACCGTCTCCAAGAACCTGAAGGAGTACAAGCAGCACAAGATGACCGGCGTCGCGGTGAACGGCCACGAGGCGGCCGTCTGGGAGTTCAGCTACCTCGCCAAGGAGGGCGGCCGGCGCCGGGCGGTCGAGGCCGAGTTCATCGACGACGACGGCACCAGCTACGCGATCTACTCGTCCAGCCCGGACCGGGGCAACGAGTGGAACGAGGCGGAGCAGCGCTTCAACGCGGTGCTGCACTACTTCGCGCCGACCCGCTGACCGGGGGGAGCCCGCTCCACCCGGCCGCGGCAGATTCTTGTTACCGACGGGTACCGGACCGGCCGCCGAACGCCTAGGCTGCGCCGTATGTCGGACCTCACAGCAGGCGCAGCGGCCACCGAACACCCCGCGACCGGGAACCCGCCCGCCCCCGGCGGGAGCCGGACCGTCGCGGCGGCCGTCCCGCCGTCCCTGGTCGCCCGGCTGGCCGCCGGCGTCACCGCCACCGGCGAGCCCAGCCTGGTGGAGACCGTCGCCCCGCTGACCGGCGAGCGGCTGGCGAGCCTGCCGCGCTCCACCCCGGCCGACGTCGAGGTCGCCTTCGAGCTGGCCCGCCGCGCCCAGACGGCCTGGGCCGCGCTGCCGGTGCGCCGCCGCGCGGCCGTCCTGCTGCGCTTCCACGACCTGCTGCTCAAGCGGCAGGACGAGGTGCTGGACCTCGTCCAGGCCGAGACCGGCAAGGCCAGGCTGCACGCCTTCGAGGAGGTGCTCGCCGTCGCCATGGCCGCCCGGCACTACGGGCGGGCCGCGCACGGCTACCTCCGGGACAAGCGGCGCGGCGGGGCGCTGCCGGTGCTCACCCACGCGGTCGAGGCCCGCCGGCCCAAGGGCGTGGTCGGCCACATCTCGCCCTGGAACTACCCGCTGGAGCTGTCCGTCGGCGACGTCCTGCCCGCCTTCGCGGCCGGCAACGCCGTGGTCAACAAGCCGGACACGCAGACCGCGCTGACCGCGCTGTGGGCCCGCGAGCTGCTGATCGAGGCCGGACTGCCGGCCGACCTGTGGCAGGTCGTGATCGGCGACGGCCCGGTGATCGGCCCCGCCGTGGTGGAGCACGCCGACTACGTCTCGTTCACCGGCTCCACCCGCACCGGCCGGGAGGTCGCCCAGCGCGCCGCCGCCCGGCTGGTCGGCGCCTCGCTCGAACTCGGCGGCAAGAACGCCATGCTGGTCCTCTCCGACGCCGACCTCGACCGGGCCGCCGCGGGCGCCGTGCGGGCCTGCTTCTCCTCCGCCGGGCAGCTGTGCATCTCGATCGAGCGGCTGCTGGTGCACCGCTCGGTGGCCGACGACTTCCTGGAGCGCTTCGCCGCCCGCACCCGGGCGCTGCGCCTCGGCGGCGGCCTCGCCTACGGCGCCGACATGGGCTCGCTGGTCTCCGTCCGCCAGCTGGAGACCACCACCCGGCACGTGGAGGAGGCGGTCAAGGCGGGCGCCACCGTGCTGGCCGGCGGCCGGGCCCGGCCCGACCTCGGCCCGTACTTCTTCGAGCCGACCATCCTCGACGGGGTGACCCCGGACATGGCGGTCTGCGGCGAGGAGACCTTCGGCCCGGTCGTCTCCGTCTACCGCTTCGACACCGACGACGAGGCGGTGGCCGCCGCCAACTCCACGCCGTACGGCCTGAACTCCAGTGTCTGGACCAGGGACACCCGGCGCGGCCGGGCGGTCGGGGCCCGGCTGCGCACCGGCACGGTCAACGTCAACGAGGCCTACGCGGCCGCGTACGGCTCGATCGGCTCGCCGATGGGCGGCATGGGCGACTCCGGGCTCGGCCGCCGCCACGGCGCCGAGGGCATCCTGCGCTTCACCGAGGCGCAGACCGTCGCGACCCAGCGGCTGATGCCGATCGCGCCCTCGTTCGGGCTGGACGACCGGCAGTTCGCCGCGGTGATGACCGGCGGGCTGCGGGTGCTGAAGGCGCTGCGGTTCAAGTAGCCGCACCGGGCCGGGAGTTCGTCCCGCGGTCAGGTTCCGTCCCGCAGTCAGGTCCGTCCGTCCCGTAGTCAGGTTCGCGTCCCGAAGGAGCAGTGGCAGATGGTGGAGTCCGGCGGTGCGGCGGAGTTCGACTACGACGTGGTCGTGGTCGGCTCCGGCTTCGGTGGTTCGGTCGCCGCGCTGCGGCTGACCGAGAAGGGCTACCGGGTCGCCGTCCTGGAGGCGGGCCGGCGCTTCGAGCGGGACGAACTGCCCAGGAACTCCTGGGACCTGCCGAACTACCTGTGGGCGCCGAAGCTCGGCCTCTACGGCATCCAGCGGATCCACCTGCTGGCCAACGTGCTGATCCTGGCCGGCGCCGGGGTCGGCGGCGGCTCGCTGAACTACGCCAACACCCTGTACGTGCCGCCGAAGGCCTTCTTCGAGGACCGCCAGTGGCGCCACATCACCGACTGGCAGGAGGAGTTGGCGCCGTTCTACGACCAGGCGCAGCGGATGCTCGGGGTCCGGCTCAACCCGACCGTCACCCCCTCCGACGTGCACCTCAAGGCTGCCGCCGAGCAGATGGGGGTGGGCGACACCTTCCACATGGCGCCGGTCGGGGTCTTCTTCGGGGACGGCCAGGACGCCGGCGGCAGGGCCAAGGCGGCGCCGGGGGACGAGGTCGCCGACCCGTACTTCGGCGGCGCCGGGCCGGCCCGCAAGGCCTGCGTGGAGTGCGGCGAGTGCATGACCGGCTGCCGGCACGGGGCCAAGAACATGCTCACCGAGAACTACCTGCACCTGGCCGAGCGGGGCGGTGCCGAGATCCACCCGCTCACCACGGTGGCCCGGATCCGGGAGCTGGCCGGAGCCGACGGGAGCCACGGCTACGCGGTGGACGTGCGGCGGACCGACTCCCGCTCCCGCACCGACCGGGTGAAGGCGGGCGCGCGGACCATCACCGCCGCCCGGGTGGTGGTCGCGGCCGGGACGTACGGCACCCAGTCGCTGCTGCACCGGATGCGTGACGGGGGGCACCTGCCCCGGATCTCCGCCCGGCTCGGCGAGCTGACCCGCACCAACTCCGAGGCGCTGGTGGGCGCGCAGACCACCGACCGGCGCTACGGCAGCCGGGTGGACTTCA
The DNA here is from genome assembly GCF_042887425.1 of Kitasatospora sp. NPDC057940. Taxonomy (NCBI): domain Bacteria; kingdom Bacillati; phylum Actinomycetota; class Actinomycetes; order Kitasatosporales; family Streptomycetaceae; genus Kitasatospora; species Kitasatospora sp. NPDC057940. The sequence goes on along the minus strand of NZ_JBHVPH010000032.1, from coordinate 17,652 downwards.
CCAAGGGTGTGGCGATCACCTCCTCGATCCACCCGGACGCCAGCACCCACATCGAGCCGGTCCGCTACGGCAAGGGCTCCAACGCGATGGGCGCGCTGTCGATAGCCCAGGTCAAGGGCGGCGGGCGGGCCCCGCGCTGGCTGCGCTACCTGGGCGGGTCGGTGCGTCACCCGGTGACCTTCGCCCGCTCGATGAACCAGCACCGCTGGTCCGAGAAGACGATCATCGGCCTGGTGATGCAGTCGCTGGACAACTCGATCACCGTCTCGCTGAAGAAGGACCTGCTCGGCAAGAGCCGGCTCACCTCCACCCAGGGCCACGGCGCCCCCAACCCGACCTGGATCCCGGCCGCCGAACAGGGCGCGCAGGCGCTGGCCGAGCAGATCAACGGCTTCGCGGGCAGCAGCGCCGGCGAGATCTTCGACATCCCGATGACCGCCCACTTCCTCGGCGGCTGCCCGATCGGCGACGCCCCCGAGACCGGCGTGGTCGACGCCTACCACCGGCTGTACGGCCACCCTGGGATCAGCGTGGTCGACGGCGCGGCCGTCTCCGCCAACCTCGGGGTGAACCCCTCGCTGACCATCACCGCGCAGGCCGAGCGCGCCATGTCGATGTGGCCCAACAAGGGCGAGGCGGACCGCCGCCCGGCCCAGGGTGAGGCCTACCGGCGGGTCGCCCCGGTGGCGCCGGCCCGGCCGGCCGTCCCGGAGGACGCGTTCGGCGCGCTCCGACTGCCGCTGCTGCCCGTCCCGGAGGTCCCGAAGAAGCGCGGCTGAGCAGGCCTCGACGGGCCAACCCGCCCGGCTCGGTACCCGGTTGACATTCGTTCGGATCCGATGGGATAAACGGGCTTTCTGGGGGACCAGGAACTCGTCGAGCGGGGGGAAACCGGTCCATGGCCATCTGCGCATCGTGCGGCGCGGCATCGGTGGAAGGGGCGTCCGCGTGCGCCTCGTGCGGGCGGCCGCTGACGCCGCCCCCGCCGACGGCCGCCGTGCCCGCGGTACCTCCCGTCGTTCCGCCTGCCGTTCCGCCCGCCGTACCGCCCCCGCCGGCGTACGGTCCGCCGTCCGCCGCGCCCGGGTACCCGGCGCCGCCTCCGCCGCCCGGCTACGGGCCGCCGCCTCCGCCGCCCGCGCCCGGCTACGGCCCGCCGCCCGGCTACGGCCCGCCGCCCGGGTACGGCCCGGGCCACCCGCAGCCCGCCGGGCCGCCCACGCTGGGCAGTTGGGGCGCCGGGCAGCCGTACGACCCGCGGGCCGGCCGGCCGTCCGCGCTGCGTCAGCTGCTCGGCGCGGACTGGCGCCCGGCGCTGCTGGTCGCCGCCGCCCCGACCGCCGTGCTGCTGCTGGCGGCGCTGATCGTGGCGATCCCGAGCGACTACCAGTACGCCTACCTGGTCCGGGCGCCCGGGTTCGGCGAGCGCTTCGGCGCCGCCCTGTCGATGGCGCTGAGCGCGCTCGGCGCGCCGTTCAAGCTCGGGTACACCAGCGCGCTGCGACGCGGCGACGCGGAGGGCATGGACGCGCTGCTCCGGGCGGTGCCGCTGACGGTCACCGTGCTGTGGGCGCTGGCGCTCTGGCTCGGCCTGCGGACCGCGGCGCGCCGCCGCCGGGCCGCCGGCCTCCAGCTGACCCGGGCCCAGGCCGCGGGCGAGGCGCTGCGTACCGCGGTGGTCCTGGCGGCGGTGACCGCGCTGCTCGGGCTGGCCGGCGGGACGTCCTGGGAGCCGCAGCGCACCGGACTGATCGGCCGCGCCCTCGGGGTGACGTACACCGTGGACTCCGGCTGGCCGGAGGCGACCGGCTGGACCGCCCTGCTCGCCGCGCTGACGGCCTTCGCCGTCCACGGCACCGACGCGCTGCGCTGGGCCGCCTGGCGCAGCCGGGCGGTGCGCGGCTGGGCGGTCGCCGCGCTCACGGCCGGCCGGGCGCTGGCACTGTCACTGGGCCTGGCCTCGGTGACGGGCCTGGTGCTGGTCGCCGTCAACAGCGACGAGGGCTGGCAGACGCCGGTCTCGGCGGCCTTCCTGCCCAACCTCGGCCTGGGTCTGCTCGGCCTGGGCTCGGGGGCGACCTTGCAGGCGTTCAACGGGGCGAGCGGCGGGGCGAGCGACGCGGCGGCCGCGATCGGCGGCGACTGGCAGGACACCCCCGACAGGGGGGAAATCTCCTTCTTCGACCTGCACGACCAGACCGCCGACTGGCGCTGGACCGGCCTGCTGGCCCTCGCCACGGCGGGCGTCCTCGGCTGGTCGGCGTACCGGCGGCGGCTGGACGCGGCCGACCGGCTCCGGCTGGCGGCCGTCCACGCCGTGGCGCTCACCGCGCTGATGGCGGTGGGCGGTGCGCTGATGACGACCTCGACGTCCTCGGCGGCTCCGGGGTGGGACACCTTCGCGAACCAGACGGTGCTGTCCCGGGACACCTCGATCAACCTGGGCTTCGCCAGCGTGCTGGTGGCCAACCTGGTCTGGGCGGCGATCGGCGCGCTGCTGGTGCCGCCGCTGCTGGCGGCCGTCCGCGGCCGGGGCGCGGTGGCCCGCGAGGACGCCTACGGCGCGCCCCCGTACGGTGCGGTTCCGCACGGTGCCGTGCCGTCGCCGGGGGCGCCGTACGAGGCCGGTCCTGAGCCGCAGCCGTACGCCTCCGGGGCGGGGGTGGGCGACGTGGTCGGCTCGGACGACGTGCCGCTGGTGCCGCCGCCGGGTCCGCCGGCCGAGGAGCCGGTCGATCCGAGCGTCTGGCGCAAGCAGCCCTGAGCCGGGCAGCCGCGGGCGGAGCGACCTGAGTGGAGCGGCCTGAGTGGAGCGGCCCGGACAGGGCAAAGGGCCCCGCGGGGGAACGGGGCCCTTTGTCGCTCAGCACGCGGCGTCAGGGCTGCGCCGGTGCTGGGGGTGACGGCGCCGGGGGAGGGGCGCCGTCGGGTCGGTCGGCTCAGGGGTCGCGCCGTCGCGGGCCGGCGTGGGTGGCCGGTGGCGCGGAGCGCGCACGCTCGCGGTGCGGCGGGTCGGCGCGCAGGTCTGCGCCGGGCCTTCGCTCACGGAGCGTGAGGTGACGTACGGGGCTGTCGCCCGGTGCGGCGGCAGCGGTCGGGGTCTCCGCGATGAGCCTGCCGGCCGCCGGGAGAACCGCTTCCACGCAGCATCGTGCTGGACGAAGGGCTTGCTCTGCAACCGATTCGGCACAGTTCGGCCCAGCGCATTTTGGTGCGGGTGCCGACTCCCCGGTGTGGCCCCGGTGCGGGTGCGGGCCTCGTTCCGCCCCGTCGGGCGGTTGCGGGCAGGGGCCGACGCGAGGCGTCGATGATCACGGTGCGTAGTGGTGTGGGTGGCTGCGGCGCACGGGGACGCGCGTAGCGGCGCGGGACGGGAAAGGGTGTGCGCCCGGGTGTGCCCGGCTCGCGACGGGGGGGTGCGACGACCGGCCCGGGCGTCCCCGGGGACCGGCCGTCCCACCTCTCGGTCCAGTCGTGGCCGGGGTCGCTGTCCCCTGCTGTCCGGCCGCGGCACCCGCGCACGGTCCCACGGCACCGCGCTCCCGGCGGGGCCGGGGCGGCGGTGCCACATGCGCCGGTGGACTGGGATGAAGCTCCACGCGTGGTCCTACAGGCCGTACGGCGGCGCCCCTGGCCGGGGCGAAGGCGGCGCGTCTGGCGGGCGCGGCGCGGTCGTACGGTCGTCTGAAGCAACGAAAGGCGGCCCCGCCCGGTCACGGTCGTTTGGACGGGCAGACGAGTGAAACCGGACAGCCCGGTAGAATCGGTGTCCAGACACCCCCACCCGTCGCCGCCGCGGCCCCCGCCGGGGAAGCGGTTCGGTGTGACACCTCTCGTACCGCTGCCGGAAGGCCGTCTGTGTCCTCTGCAATTCCCGTCCAGTCCGCGCCGGACAACGACACCGTCCTGGTGGTCGACTTCGGCGCCCAGTACGCCCAGCTCATCGCCCGTCGGGTGCGTGAGGCGCGGGTCTACAGCGAGATCGTGCCGAGCAGCATGCCGGTCGCCGAGATGCTCGCCAAGAACCCGAAGGCGATCATCCTCTCCGGCGGTCCGTCGTCGGTCTACGAAGAGGGCGCGCCGCAGCTCGACCGCGCGATCTTCGAGGCCGGGGTCCCGGTCTTCGGCATGTGCTACGGCTTCCAGCTGATGGCCAAGACCCTCGGCGGCACGGTCGACAACACCGGCGCCCGCGAGTACGGCCGCACCCCGCTGACCGTCAGCCGCACCGGCTCCACCCTGTTCGAGGGCGTTCCGGCGGAGCACTCGGTGTGGATGTCGCACGGCGACGCCTGCTCCGCCGCCCCGGAGGGCTTCACCGTCACCGCGTCCACCGCGGTGGTCCCGGTCGCGGCCTTCGAGAACGACGAGGCCCGCCTCTACGGCGTCCAGTACCACCCCGAGGTGCTGCACTCCGACCACGGCCAGCAGATCCTGGAGCACTTCCTCTACCGCGGCGCCGGCATCGCCCCGACCTGGACCACCGGCAGCGTGGTCGAGGAGCAGGTCGCGCTGATCCGCGCCCAGGTCGGCGAGAAGCGCGCGATCTGCGGCCTCTCCGGCGGCGTGGACTCCGCGGTCGCGGCGGCCCTGGTCAACAAGGCCATCGGCTCCAAGCTGACCTGCGTGTACGTCGACCACGGCCTGATGCGCAAGGGCGAGACCGAGCAGGTCGAGAAGGACTTCGTGGCGGCCACCGGCGTGCAGCTGAAGGTCGTCGACGCCGCGGAGCGCTTCCTGAGCGCGCTGAAGGGGGTCACCGACCCCGAGGAGAAGCGCAAGATCATCGGCCGGGAGTTCATCCGGGTCTTCGAGCAGGCCCAGGCCGAGATCGTCGCCGAGGCCGGCGAGCACGGCGAGTCGGTCGACTTCCTGGTCCAGGGCACCCTGTACCCGGACGTGGTGGAGTCCGGCGGCGGCACCGGCACCGCCAACATCAAGTCCCACCACAACGTCGGCGGCCTGCCCGAGGACCTCCAGTTCCAGCTGGTCGAGCCGCTGCGCAAGCTGTTCAAGGACGAGGTCCGGATGGTCGGCCAGGAGCTGGGCCTGCCGGACGAGATCGTCCAGCGCCAGCCGTTCCCGGGCCCGGGCCTGGGCATCCGGATCGTCGGCGAGGTCACCCAGGAGCGGCTGGACCTGCTCCGCGACGCCGACGCGATCGCCCGCGAGGAGCTGACCGCGGCCGGCCTGGACCGCGAGATCTGGCAGTGTCCGGTCGTGCTGCTCGCCGACGTGCGCAGCGTGGGCGTGCAGGGCGACGGCCGCACCTACGGTCACCCGATCGTGCTGCGCCCGGTCTCGTCCGAGGACGCCATGACCGCCGACTGGTCGCGCCTGCCGTACGACGTGCTGGCCAAGATCTCCACCCGGATCACCAACGAGGTCCGCGACGTGAACCGCGTCGTCGTCGACGTCACCAGCAAGCCGCCGGGCACCATCGAGTGGGAGTGAGCACTCCCGCCGGCCGCTGAGCCGCTGTTGAACGGCCGTGCCGTCGTTCCCGTACCAGGGAGCGGCGGCGCGGCCGTTCGCGGTGGGGCGGTCGCCGCCCGGGTGGGGACCTCCCACCGAAAGCGATCGGGAGCGGGCAGAATGCGGACCGGACCTGTCAGGGAGTGGCGGGCCGCGAGGGAAGGTGTGAGCGATGTCGGAGGCCGGCAACTCCGTGGCGGGTGACGGGGAAACGGGCGTCGGGGGAGCGGCCGGCCTGGCCGACCGGGCGGCGCAGTGGCGGGCGTCCGCGTCCCGGTACGCGCTGCTTCCGCTGCGGCTCTTCCTCGGCGTCACCTTCGTGTACGCCGCCCTCGACAAACTGTCCGACGCGCACTACCTGGCCGGGGCGGCCGACCCGGCGTCGTTCGTCTCGCAGACCCAGGCGGCCAGGGGCGGCAGCCCGATCTCCTTCCTGCTCGGCGCCGCCCTGGACGCGCCCACCCTGTTCGCGCTCGCCGTCGCCTTCGGCGAGCTGGCGGTCGGCCTCGGCACCCTGCTCGGCCTCTGGGGCCGGGTCGCGGCGCTCGGCGGCGTGCTGATCAACCTCAGCCTCTGGCTGTCCATCAGCTGGAGCGTCTCGCCCTACTACCTGGGCAACGACCTCGGCTACCTGATGGCCTGGACGCCGCTGCTGCTGGCCGGCACCCCGGACCTGTCGGTGGACGGCTACCTCGCCCGGCGGGCCGGCCGGGACCGGGGGCGCGGGCTGGGCGAGGACCGCGTCAGGCGCCGGGCGCTGGTGGACGGCGGGATCGCCGCCGTCGCGATCGGCGGCGCCGGGCTGCTCACCGGCTCGCTCACCCGGACCTTCGGCCGGGCCAAGAACTCCGCGCCCAAGCAGTCCGCGGCCCCGGCCGCCACCCCGGCGCAGTCCGGACCGGCCCCCTCGGTGGCCGCCGCGAGCGTGCCGGTCGGCGGCTCGGCCCAGGTCAAGGACCCGGCCACCGGGGACGCCGTCTACATCGTGCAGCCCAAGGCGGGCCAGTACTGCGGCCTGTCCGCGGTGTGCACCCACTCCGGCTGCGCGGTCGACGCCCCGAAGAACGGCCAGCTGTACTGCCCCTGCCACGGTTCCCGGTTCGACGCCGCGACCGGCGCGGTGGTCAACGGGCCGGCGGTCAAGCCGCTGCCGAAGTACACCGTCACCCGGGACGGCGACAAGCTGAACCTCGGGCCGCTGCAGAGCTGAGCCCGACCGGGTGGGGTCAGTCCGGGCGGTCGGTGCGGCCGCGCCGGGCGACCGCCGCGACCGCGCCGGCCAGGCCGCCGAGGCCGAGCACGATGAAGGTGACCGGGATGACGACCCGGCCGTTCACCGCCTGGTCGTTGAGCGCCGCGACCAGGTAGACCACCGCGATCGTGCTGAACAGGGCCCCCGCGATCAGCGAGAACAGGTCGAGCCGGTGCTTCCTCACTACTGGACCACCTTGATGTTGCCGATCCCGACCGCGAGTTCGAGGTCGAACGTGCCCTTGGACTGATGACCGCTGCCGGGTGACAGCAGGTAGGTGTGGCGGCCGGTGCCGTTGTTGCGCTCACCGGGGGTGGAGACGTCGCCGAGGCCCACCTGGGCCACCAGGTTCACCGTCACGTCCGGCGGCAGGATGACGGTCAGCTCGCCGACGCCGAGTTCGACCTTGCTGGTGAGGGTGCTCCCGGCCGGGTCGAGCCTGCTCAGGTCCAGCCGGAGCTCGCCGGCCCCCAGGGCGTACCGGGGGTGGAGCTCGGCCGAGGTGACGACGGTGAAGTCGCGCTGGCCGACGGCGTTGCGCATGGAGTTCGGGGAGTGGCCGACGAAGACCAGCGCCAGGGTGAGCAGCAGGCCCGTCACCGCGAGCTTGCGGGCCCGGCCGAACTTCGCGCCGAGCAGCAGCGTCAGGCCGATCACCAGCAGCGCGGTGGCCAGCACGGTCGCGCTCAGCACGGTGACGTCGGTGTGGCCGGCCGAGACGGACCAGACCGCGGCACCCGCGCCGATCGCCAGCAGCAGGCCGAAGAAGCCGAGCGCGGACCGCTCCCGGGGGTGCCGGACGGCGGCGGGCCGGGGCCGGCCGGGCGGGCCGTCCTTGCGCAGCGGGTCGCCCGCGGGCAGGTCGGCGCGCTGCCACCAGGGCTGGGCCGGGCCGCCGGCCGGCGGCACCGGGGTGCCGAACGGCGGGGTGGGGCCGGCGCCGTACGGGTTGCGCTCGGGGTGGCGCGGGTCCCACAGGTAGCCGGTCGGGCCGGGGGCCGGGGAGTCGGCGGGCACCGTTCCGGCGGCGCGCTCGGCCGCGTGCCGGGCGCGGGCGGCCTCGTCGTCCTCCGGCCCGGACCACGGGTACGGGCCGTACTGGTCCCCGTCGGGGTAGTGGCGGTCGTACGGGCCGCCACGGCGCCGGCGCCGCCGGCCGCGGCGGCGGTCCGGGTCGTAGCGCACCGCCAGGAAGACCAGGCCGGCGAGCAGCAGCAGCGGGAACAGCTGGTCGTCCTCGCCCATCGAGGAGAAGAACACCCCGGTGCCGATCACGGCCAGCAGCACCGCGCCGACCGACTGGCCGTCCACCCGGCCGGTGAGCACCCGCTGGAGTTCGGTGCGCCCGTGCCGGGTGCCGCCCCGGCCGTCCGGCACCGACTCGGTGGGGACGATCAGCCAGGCCAGGCCGTACAGGAACAGCCCGAGGCCGCCGGAGAGGCAGAGCACCACGGTGACCACCCGGAAGACCACCGGGTCGATGTCCAGGTGCCGCCCGAGGCCGCCGCAGACGCCGGCCACCACGCGGTGGTGCTCGGTCCTGGTCAGCGGGGGGCGGTCCGGTTCCGGCGGGGCGGCGGGCCCGGTCTCCTGGATGCGGTGGTCGTCGGTCATGGGCACCATCCTCCCGGCTGCCCCGGTCCGGCCCAACCGGTGCGAGCCCTGCCCGGACCCTGACTTGTCCCTGAGAAGGGGTCAGGGGCGCACCCTGATGCGTCCGCGTGCGCGGGCGTGGAACCATCGGTGGCGTGGCAGCACCCGGTTCCGACCCCCGATCCCTCGCCCCCGACGCCGTGCCGGCGGGCGGCACCGACCCGACCGCGCCCGACGGCGGACGGCCGCCGTACCGCCGGCTCTACCGCAGCCCGCAGGGGCGGATGCTCGGCGGCGTCGCGCAGGGGCTCGCGGTGCACCTCGGGCTCCCGGTGCGGTGGGTGCGGCTCGCGTTCGTGCTGCTGTTCTTCGCGCAGGGGATCGGCACCCTGCTGTACGCGGCGTTCTGGTTCGTGGTGCCGATCGGCATCGGCGAGCCCGCGCAGCGCGGCGCCGCCCACTGGACGTACGTCAACGGCACCTTCGTCCCGACCGGGTCGGGGCAGCAGCCGGGCGGCGCGCTGAGCAAGGGCCGCGGCGGCTGGCTCGGCCGGCTGCGCGAACTGCTCCAGCACGCCCTCCAGGGCGAGCCGGCCGCGGCCCCCGCGGAGGGGGAGGACGGCGCGGGCGGCAAGACCGGGCAGGGCGGCCTCGGCCAGCTCGCCGCCCTGGTGATGATGGTGATCGGCATCACCGCCCTGCTCAACGCGCTCGGCCTGCAGACCGCCAAGCCGTACACCTGGCCGCTGCTGGCGATCGGCGTCGGCGTCGCGCTGGTCTGGCGGCAGGCCGACGACTCGCGCTGGCAGCGCTGGTTCGGCCTGGAGGAGGGCGACAAGCGGCGCGGCGCCTACACCCGGGTCGGCGCCGGCGTGCTGCTCGTGGTGGCCGGCACCATCGCCTTCCTCGTCATGCAGGGCAGCGGCTCGACGCTCGGCTCGGTGGTCGAGGCCTCGCTCGCGGTGCTCGCCGGGGTGCTGGTGCTGCTCGGCCCGTACGGGCTGCGCCTGTGGCAGGACCTCGGTGCCGAGCGCACCGCGCGCATCCGCGCCCAGGAGCGGGCCGAGATCGCCGCGCACGTCCACGACTCGGTGCTGCACACCCTGACCCTGATCCAGCGCAGGGCCGAGGACCCCAAGGAGGTGCTGCGGCTGGCCCGTGCCCAGGAGCGCGAGCTGCGGCTGTGGCTGTACCGCCCGGAGGCCGCCGCCGAGGCCGCGCCCGACACCATGGCGGAGAGCCTGCGCGCCGTCGTCGCCGAGGTCGAGGACCGGCACGGCGTCCCGGTCGAGGTCGTGATCGTCGGCGACTGCCCGATGGACGAGCGGATCGCGGCCCAGATGCAGGCCGCGAGGGAGGCGACCGTCAACGCGGCCAAGTACGGTGGCGGGGGACCGGTCCAGGTCTACGCCGAGGTGGAGGGGAAGACGGTGTCGGTGTTCGTCCGCGACCACGGTCCCGGCTTCGACCCCGACACGGTGCCCGAGGACCGGATGGGCGTACGGGAGTCGATCATCGGCCGCATGAAGCGCAACGGCGGCACCGCACGGGTGCGGCCCGCGCCGGACGGCGGGACCGAGGTCGAGCTGGAGATGGAGAGAACGAATGACTGAGGCAGCGCCGGAGCGCACCGCGAGAGTCGTCCTGGTGGACGACCACCGGATGTTCCGCACCGGGGTCCGGGCCGAGATCGGCCGCACCGAGGCGACCGGCATCGACGTGGTCGGCGAGGCCGACGACGTCGAGTCGGCGGTCCGGGTCGTCGCCGAGACCCGGCCGGACGTGGTGCTGCTGGACGTCCACCTGCCCGGCGGCGGCGGTGTCGAGGTGCTGCGGCGCTCGGCCGGGGTGATGGGCGAGCAGGGCGGGGTCAAGTTCCTCGCCCTGTCGGTGTCGGACGCCGCCGACGACGTGATCGGCGTCATCCGCGGCGGCGCGCGCGGCTACGTCACCAAGACCATCACCGGCACCGACCTGGTCAACGCGATCTTCCGGATCGCCGACGGCGACGCGGTGTTCTCGCCCCGGCTGGCCGGCTTCGTCCTGGACGCCTTCGCCGCCACCGACACCCCGCCGGTCGACGAGGACCTGGACCGCCTCACCCAGCGCGAGCGCGAGGTGCTCCGCCTGATCGCGCGCGGCTACGCGTACAAGGAGATCGCCAAGCAGCTCTTCATCTCGGTGAAGACGGTCGAGAGCCACGTCTCCGCCGTGCTGCGCAAGCTCCAGCTGAGCAACCGGCACGAACTGACCCGCTGGGCCACCGCCCGCCGCCTGGTCTGAGCCCCGGTTGCGCGCCCTGGTCGGGCGCCCCGGTCGCGAGCCCGCCCGGTCCGGTTCCTCCGGGCCGGGCGGGCTTGTCGGTGGGTGGCCATAGACTCGGAGTGCCATGAGTAGCCTCTTTGACGACCTCCCGCTCCCCGGTTTCGAGGCACCCGCCGCCGGGTCGAAGCAGCCCGCCGTGCCCCTCGACGAGGAGCCCCCGCCGTACGAGGACGACGCCCCGTACGAGGCCTACGAGGAGGCGATCCCGGAGGGGCTGTTCCAGACCGACCACGCCGCCGAGACCGCGCGGGACGCCTGGTACCGCAACGGCGCCGCCCGCACGGTGGTGGATCCGGCGCAGCTGCTGGAGGGCATGAACGACCCGCAGCGCGAGGCGGTGCTGCACGCGGGCTCGCCGCTGCTCATCGTGGCCGGCGCCGGCTCCGGCAAGACCCGGGTGCTGACCCACCGGATCGCCCACCTGCTGGGCGCCCGCGGCGTGCAGCCGGGCGAGATCCTGGCGATCACCTTCACCAACAAGGCCGCCGGCGAGATGCGCGAGCGCGTCGAGGCGCTGGTCGGCCCGCGGGCCCGGGCGATGTGGGTGTCCACCTTCCACAGCGCGTGCGTGCGGATCCTGCGTCGCGAGTCCAAGGTGCTGGGCTTCACCTCCAGCTTCTCGATCTACGACTCGGCCGACTCGCAGCGGCTGATGTCGCTGGTCTGCCGCGACCTCGACCTGGACCCGAAGCAGTTCCCGCCGAAGTCCTTCACCGCGAAGATCAGCAACCTGAAGAACGAGCTGATCGACGAGGAGACCTTCGCCGACCAGGCCGCCAACCCGATGGAGAAGAAGCTCGCCGAGGCGTACACGCTCTACCAGCGGCGCCTGCGCGAGGCCAACGCGCTGGACTTCGACGACATCATCATGACGACGGTGAACCTGCTCCAGGCCTTCCCCGACGTCGCGGAGCATTACCGGCGCCGGTTCCGGCACATCCTGGTCGACGAGTACCAGGACACCAACCACGCCCAGTACATGCTCGTCCGCGAGCTGAGCGGCGGATCCGTCGCGGCCGCGCCGAAGCGCACCGTGGACGGGGAGTTCGTGAACCCGGCCGCCGGGCGCCTGTCCGAGGTGCCGCCGGCCGAGCTGTGCGTCGTCGGTGACGCGGACCAGTCGATCTACGCCTTCCGCGGCGCGACGATCCGCAACATCCTCCAGTTCGAGGAGGACTACCCGAACGCGACCACGATCCTCCTGGAGCAGAACTACCGCTCCACGCAGACCATCCTGAGCGCCGCCAACGCCGTCATCGAGCGCAACGCCAACCGGCGCGAGAAGAAGCTCTGGACGGCCGGCGAGCACGGCGAGAAGGTCGTCGGCTACGTCGCGGACGACGAGCACGGCGAGGCCCAGTTCATCGCCGACGAGATCGACCGGCTCACCGACGCGGGCGACGCCAAGCCCGGCGACGTCGCGATCTTCTACCGGACGAACGCCCAGTCCCGCGTGTTCGAGGAGGTGTTCATCCGGGTCGGCCTGCCGTACAAGGTGGTCGGCGGGGTGCGCTTCTACGAGCGCAAGGAGGTCCGGGACGTCCTGGCGTACCTGCGGGTGCTCTCCAACCCGGAGGACACCGTGCCGCTGCGCCGGATCCTCAACGTGCCCAAGCGCGGCATCGGCGAGCGGGCCGAGGCGATGGTCGACGCGCTGGCCGCGCGGGAGCGGATCTCCTTCGCCCAGGCGCTGCTGCGCGTCGACGAGGCGTACGGGATGGCCGCGCGCTCGGCCAACGCGGTGAAGAAGTTCAACGTCCTGATGGCCGGGCTGCGGCAGGTCGTCGAGTCGGGCGCGGGCCCGGCCGCGGTGCTGGAGGCCGTCCTGGAGGAGACCGGCTACCTGGCCGAACTCCAGGCCTCCACCGACCCGCAGGACGAGACCCGGGTGGAGAACCTCCAGGAACTCGCCTCCGTCGCCCTGGAGTACGAGCAGGACCCGGGCGAGCGGCCCGACGCCGACGAGGAGGGCACCCCGCCGGTCGGCTCGCTCCCCGACTTCCTGGAGCGGGTCGCGCTCGTCGCCGACTCCGACCAGATCCCGGACGACGAGGAGGGCCGGGGCGTCATCACGATGATGACCCTGCACACCGCCAAGGGCCTGGAGTTCCCGGTGGTCTTCCTGACCGGCATGGAGGACGGGATCTTCCCGCACATGCGGGCGCTCAACCAGGTCAAGGAGCTGGAGGAGGAGCGGCGGCTCGCCTACGTGGGGCTCACCCGGGCGCGGCAGCGGCTCTACCTGACCCGCTCGGTGCTGCGCAGCGCCTGGGGGCAGCCCGCGTACAACCCGGCCTCGCGGTTCCTGGAGGAGATCCCGGAGGACCTGGTGGAGTGGAAGCGGACGGGGGCGGCGCAGGCGCCGGCCGCGCGCGGCTTCTCTTCGGGGTCGTCCTGGGGCAAGTCCTCGTCGGGGGGCGGCGGTTCGCGCTCCTCCTCGGGTTCCTCGGGTTCCTCGGGTTTCTCGGGCTCGTCGGCCTCGTCGAAGCCGAAGGCGGGCTGGGGGCAGTCGGCGCGGCGCGGCGGCCAGGTCGTCGAGCGGGACGCCGTCTCGCTCGCGGTCGGGGACCGGGTCACCCACGACACCTTCGGGCTGGGCACGGTGGTGGGCGTCACCGGCGTCGGCGACCGGGCGCAGGCCACGGTCGACTTCGGCTCGGAGGGCCGCAAGCAACTGCTGCTGCGCTACGCGCCGGTGGAGAAGCTCTAGAGCATTTCCCGGGACCGGGCCTAGCGGGGGTCGAGCCCGTTCGCGAGGAACCACGGCAGCGGGTCGACCGGCCCGCTGCCGGCCGGGCGGATCTCGAAGTGCAGGTGCGGCCCGGTGCTGTTGCCGCTGCTGCCGACGAAGGCGATGACGTCGCCCTGCTTCACCGGCCCCTTGCGGACCTTGTACGCCCGCAGGTGGCAGTACCAGGCCTCGGTGCCGTCGGACATCTTCAGCACCGTCATGTAGCCGTACGACGGGTTCCACTGCGTGCGGATCGTGCCGTCGGTGACGGCCATCACCTCGGAACCGCCGTCCACCGGGAAGTCGATGCCGGTGTGGCGGTTGGCCCAGTGGGTGCCGGCCTCGCCGAACAGCTCGCCGAGGCCGTGCCGGGCGACCGGCATGACCACCTTGGGCTTGACGGGCTCGGCGCTCGGCTGTGCGTCCGGGGTGCCCTGGGCGTCGGCGGGCTGGGCGCCGGCCAGCGGCTGGCGGGCGTCACCGCGGGAGGCCTGGGCCGGGTCGCCGGCCGCGACCGCCTGCCGGGCGGCCGTCTTGGCGGCTTCGGCGCCGCCGTCGGCCGGGTTGTCCGGACCGTTCGGGCTGTCCTGGGTGCCCGGGGCGTCGACCGCCGTCCGTGCCGTCCGGCCGGCCGCCTGGGCGTGCTGATCGGCCTCGTTCTGCACCGTGACGGCCGCCGCGGCGGCGACCCCGAGCGCGGCCACCGACGGCAGCGCGACCCGCAGCAGTGCGGTTCTGGTGGCGGCCTTGGCGGCGCCGCGGCGCTGGGCGCGGGACTGCTCGCGGGCGGCGAGGCGCAGCTCCGCACGGGTCGGGCGGGCGGCTGCGTCGGGAGCCATCGGGGGCTGCCTCCTCGGTGGGCCTGGGGCGCGTCGTCGGGCAGGGGGAGCGGCGGGGAAATCGGCGGGGGGAAGTGGTACCGGGGAAGCGGGGAGAAAACAGCCGAGACTGTATCCGCAAGGCCGACGCCCCGGAAAAACCTCCGGTTGTCAAGAGGTCGGCCGGGGGTCTGTGCGGTGGACGGGTGTACGGGTATACCCACTGGTAGCAAGGCCGGGGGCTGTGACTTTGCCCTCCTCTTGGGAGGTGGCGCGGCCAACCGGGCCGGGTGGCGCTAACCTCCCCTCAGGTTGGTTATTGACCGTTAACCGCACCCGTGGCCCGCGAGGTCCGGTCGGATGGTGGACGACGAGGTCCAGGAGGCAGTCATGAGTGTGTCGGGGCCGATCCGTGTGGTGGTCGCCAAGCCGGGGCTCGACGGTCACGACCGTGGCGCCAAGGTCATTGCGCGTGCCCTGCGCGACGCCGGTATGGAGGTCATCTACACCGGGCTGCACCAGACGCCCGAGCAGGTCGTCGACACCGCGATCCAGGAGGACGCGGACGGCATCGGGCTGTCGATCCTCTCCGGTGCCCACATGACGCTGTGCGCACGGGTGCTGGAGCTGTTGAAGGAGCGCGACGCGGCGGACATCAAGGTCTTCTGCGGCGGGATCATCCCGGACGACGACATCGCCGAGCTCAAGGCGATGGGCGTCGCGGACATCTTCACCCCGGGCACGTCCACCCGGGACGTCGTGGCCTGGGTCGCGGCCAACCTGCGGGCGGCAGGCTGAGGTTGACGGTGCGGGACGGGCCGGCCCATGCTTCGGCGGGGCCGGCCCGTCCCATTGTTCTGTCGCCCCGCCGCTTCGAGAGCGGGCGTCAGGCGTCGAGTTCGGCGAGCATCGCGGCCCGGAAGCGCAGCGTCCCGGCCAGCCGGGCGAAGGTCTCCGACCAGGCGGAGTCGGGCGCGGCCCCGGCGGCCAGCTCCTCCACGGCGGCCGCCGTCTCCGGGGCGAGCGCGCGTTCCGTCATCCCGAGCACCCCGCTGTGGCTCCACGGGTACGCGCCGGAGCCGGCGGCGCGGGCCAGCGCCGTCACCACGGCGGTGGACAGCGGCGGCGTCCACGGCGTGCCGCAGGCGCCGAGCAGTTGGAAGGCCTCGCCCAGGCCGTGCACCTCGATGAACGCGGCCGTCCAGGCGGCCCGCTCCTCGGGCGGGAGGACGGCCAGCAGCTTGGCGGGGGCGCCGGTGACACGGGGCGCGCGGGCCCGTCCGGCGCCGCGGGCGGGCAGTGCGGGTGCCGGGCCGAGCAGCGCCCGGGCCCAGTCGGCGTCGTGCTGGCGGACGGCGGCGCGCGCCCAGGCCTCGCGCAGGTCGTCGGCCCAGCTGCTGCTGGTCTCGTCGATGCTGTCGCCGACCCGCAGGGCGAGCAGCTGCTCGGGTGTCAGACCGGTGCTCTCGGGCCAGAGCCGTAGCGGTGCGGCGGCGATCACCTCGCCGAACCACCAGGCCCGTTCGCCGCGCCCGGTGGGGGACTTGAGCGGTATGCCGTCGCGCTGCATGGCCGCGTCGCACTCGGCGGGCGGGGTGACCAGCAGGTGCGTCCCGGTCGCGGCGAGGCGGACGGCGGCCCCCGCCCGCTCGGCCATCCGCCGGGCGAGGGCCGAGCCGGGCAGGGTGGAGAGCAGTTCGGCGGCGGTGGCGCGGACGTTCTTGCTGCGGTCGCCGAGGGCGGCCTCCAGGAAGGGTTCGTCGGCGGCGGAGAGGCCGTCCTGGAGGGCGTCCAGGAAGAGCAGCCGGTCCTCGGCGCGCTCGGTGGACCAGGTGCCGCTCAGCAGTTCCAGGCCGGCGGCCGGATCGCGGCGGCGCAGCAGGGTGAGGTGGGTGACCCGCTCGGCGAACAGGCCCTCGTGCCACAGCTGGTGGTCGACGGGCCCGCCGGGCTGCTCGGCCGGATCGGGGGCGGCGGTGCGCAGCACGAAGCGCCAGTCGGGGTTCTGCTCGGCCAGCCAGCGGCCCAGCGGTCCGGCCAGGGCGACGGCGTCGGAGCGCAGTTCGCTGCGGGCGCGGGCGGCGTCGAGCAGGCCGGGTATCAGCGCGCCGGGCGGGCGCAGGCCCCGGGCGCGGGCGGTGGCGAGCCACTGCGGGAGCAGTTCGGCGAGGTTGGCCAGGGTGGCGCCGCCGCTGCCGCCGGACCGGCCGGCCAGCAGGACGGCGAGCCGGCGGGCGGCCGCCGCGGGCAGCTCCGGGCGCCCGTCCTCGGGCGAGGGCGGGCCGGGCGGTCCGGCGGTGGGGACGGGCAGGGCGCCGGCCCGGCGGCGGACGGTGGCGAGGGCGGCCAGCTCCAGCAGCGCGGTGGCCGGGTCGGCCTGGTCGACGGTGTCGGCGAGCGGCAGGGCGGTGGCCGGGAGCGGGCGGCGGTCGGTGCCGAGCAGGGCGGTGGTGTGCAGGGTCTCCCACGGGTCCTGGGTGATCGTCATCTTCGATGCTCCTGACTGTGCTCGGGCGTGTCTTGTGGATCAGGCCGGGCCCTGGACGGTGGTGAGGCCGATCGGGCGGTCGTGGCCGGCCCAGGCCGTGACCGGGGCGAAGCCCTGGTGGCCGTACTCGCCGAAGACCGTCAGCGGGCGGCCGGTGGAGACCGCGGCCAGCCGCCACAGGGCCGCCTCCGGGAGGGCCGAGGTGCGGACGGGCAGGGTGTGGTGGCCGTCCGTCAGGTACCAGCCGTCCGGGGTGCGGACGGGCACGGCGCCGGCGAGGACGGTCGGCCAGCTGTCCAGCCACGGGTCGTCGGCGACGGCGGTGCCGTAGCCGGCCACCGCCTCGGCGACGGTGAGGCCGTCGGGCGGGCCGGCCGGGCCGGGCCCGGGGGCGCCGTAGCGGGTGCCGAGGGCGGCGCGCAGCGGGCGGGCGCCGGGGTGGAAGGCCAGGTCGGCCTCCAGCAGGTGGCCGGTGGGCAGGGCGAGGTCGGGAGCCTGGCCGGGGCGGCCGAAGGCGAGCAGCAGGGCGGGGCGGCCGGTCTTGGCGCCGCGCAGCCAGACCCGGCGGGTGGTGAGCCGCTCGTCGGCGGAGTCGCGGCTGCCGAGCACCTGCCAGCGGTCGCGCACGGTGGGGCCGGCCAGGATCTCGGCGGTGTCGGTGGGGTAGCCGACCCGGGTGCGGACGGTGGCGGCCAGCTCGGCCGGCAGCTCGTCGACGCGGGTGGCGGCGGTGGCGAGCAGGTGCAGCATCGCGTACTCCTCCAGGAGCCGGTCCTGCGGGGCGGTGTCGAGTTCGCGGACCCGGGTGGCCAGGCCGGGGGCCTGGGCGTCGACCATCCGGGCGGCGACCTCCTCCCAGGGCCCGGCGGTGGACTGGTCGGCCAGGCCGTGCCGGATCCGGTCGGCCAGGCGCAGCCGCAGCTCGGCCGCGCCGGCCGCGACCCGGGCGCCGCGCCGCTCGGCCCGGCGG
>NZ_JBHVPH010000031.1:77891-93721 GCF_042887425.1 Kitasatospora sp. NPDC057940 | reverse complement strand
TGACTTTTGGCACGCTGTTGAGTTCTCAAGGAACGGACACTTCCTTCGGACCGCCTTCCAGCGGGCCCTCCGGGCGCTTCGTTCTTTCGTGTTTCCAGCTTACCAGATGTTTTCCGCTCCGTTTTCCGGAGTTTCATTCATCCGATTTCCCGAACTGGTCGGGCCGCTTTCCGCGACGGCCTCCACATTAGCGCATTTCGGTTGTTGCCCGAAATTCACACTCACCACGGTTGACGGGAACGCCAACAAACCCATGTGAATGGGTGTCGAGGTGGGGGTGGGTCCTGCAGAGTGGGGTGGCCGCATCAGCGACTCGTTCAACACTAGGCCACCCGGACGACATCGTCAAACACCGAAGGCGGGATCCGGCTGGATCCCGCCCTCGTATGTCGAAGCCGCAGCTCAGCGGCGTCGTGTTTCGGTCACGCCGTAGCCGGAACCAGCTCCGCCGCCGCCAGGTTGCGCTTGCCACGGCGCAGCACGAGCCAGCGACCGTGCAGCAGATCGGCCTCGGCCGGCACCGCTTCCTCGTCCGTCACCTTGACGTTGTTGAGGTAGGCGCCGCCCTCCTTGACCGTGCGGCGGGCAGCCGAACGGCTCGGCGCCAGGCCGACGGCGACCAACAGGTCGACCACCGAATGGAGTTCGGCCACCTCGGCCTTCGGGACCTCGGCCAGGGCGGCGGCCAGGGTCGGCGCCTCCAGGTCGGCGAGGTCGCCCTGGCCGAACAGCGCCTTGGACGCGGCGACCGCGCGCTCGTACTGCTCGGCGCCGTGGACGAGGGTGGTGAGCTCCTCGGCGAGGGCTCGCTGGGCGAGGCGGGCGGCGGGGCGCTCGGTGGTCTCGCGCTCCAGCTCCTCGATCTCCTCCTTCGAGCGGAAGCTGAAGATCCGCAGGAAGTTGGGGACGTCCCGGTCGTCCGCGTTCAGCCAGAACTGGTAGAAGGCGTACGGGGTGGTCAGCTCGGGGTCGAGCCAGACCGTGCCGGACTCGGTCTTGCCGAACTTGGTGCCGTCGGCCTTGACGATCAGCGGCGTGGCCAGCGCGTGCACGGACTTGGCGTCGGCCTTGCGGATCAGGTCCGTGCCGGCGGTCAGGTTGCCCCACTGGTCGCTGCCACCGGTCTGCAGGGTGCAGCCGTAGCGGCGGTTCAGCTCCAGGTAGTCCATGCCTTGCAGGATCTGGTAGCTGAACTCGGTGTAGCTGATGCCCGCGTCGGAGTTGAGCCGTCGGGCGACGGCCTCCTTGGCAATCATGTTGTTGACGCGGAAGTACTTGCCCACGTCGCGCAGCAGGCTGATGGCCGACATCCCGGACGTCCAGTCCAGGTTGTTGACCATGCGCGCCGCGTAGGGGCCCTCGAAATCGAGGAAGCGCGAGATCTGGCCCCGCAGCCGCTCGACCCAGCCGGCCACCGTCTCGGGGTCGTTGAGGACACGCTCGGCGGTGGGCTTCGGGTCACCGATGAGGCCCGTGGCGCCGCCGACCAGGCCGAGCGGGAGGTTTCCCGCCTGCTGGATGCGGCGCATGGTGAGGATCTGCACGAGGTTGCCGAGGTGCAGGCTGGGGGCCGTCGGGTCGAAGCCGCAATAGAACGTGACCGGGCCGTCCGCGAACGCCTTGCGCAGTGCGTCCTCGTCGGTGGACAGGGCGATCAGCCCCCGCCACCGCAGCTCGTCGACGATGTCCGTCACGGTCACGCTTCTCCTTCGATCGGGCGCCCGCCCGGTGGCGGCCCGTTCTCTCGGACCCCGGGTCGGTACGACTCCAGCGTGGTAGAGCCTACGCGGTCGGGGCCAGCGGGTTTTCCCCGAGCGTCGTGCCGCACTCCTCCCCCGGCCGCTCCGGCGCCCGTCTCCCGGCCGCTCCGGCGCCTGCCCGATACCGGAAATTCCGTTGTTCGTCGGCTGTGGGCCCGTTCAGAGTGGTGTCACCGCCGTGCGGCGGCAGTGACGTGTGTGGAGACGGTCGTGCCGCCGTGGCACGCCCGAGGGAAGGGTGTGCCGAGTGCGCAACACGCTGGTTCTGAACGCGAGCTACGAGCCCCTGACGACGGTGTCGCTCCAGCGCGCCGTCGTCCTGGTGCTCCAGGACAAGGCGGTGGTGGAGCAGGCGCATCCGCTGCGCACGGTCCGGGGGACGGGCGTCAGCATCCCGGTGCCGCGGGTGATCAGGCTGCAGCGCTACGTGAGAGTGCCGTTCCGACAACAGGCGCCGTGGTCGAGGCGGGGTGTCCTGGCCCGGGACCAGCACCTGTGCGCGTACTGCGGGCGGCGGGCCACCACGGTGGACCACCTGCAGCCCAGGTCGCGCGGCGGGGAGGACAGCTGGTTGAACACCGTGGCCGCGTGCCCGGAGGACAACCAGCGCAAGGCGGACCGGACACCCGAACAGGCCGGGATGAGGCTGCTGCGTCGGCCGTTCGTGCCGACCCCGCAGGCCACCCTCATGCTGGCGCTCGGCCTGCGCGGCTCGGAGGCCCGGGAGCTGGCCGACTGGCTGCCGGCCGTGCCGGGCCAGCCCGCTCCGACAGCCGTCCCGGCCGCGTGAGCGCCGCCGCGAGCTGCGGCCCGCGCGGCCCGGGCTAACCCTTCGCCTGGTAGCCCGCCGCCGTGCCGTAGTTGGCCGAGTGCTCGGGCATCACGACCACCCGCCCGCCGCCGATCAGCACCCGCCCGGAGACCAGCAGCGAACCGGTGCCCTGCGGGAAGTTGCCTCCGGTCGCCTCCTGGCCGCCGGCCAGCGGGAACCGGCTGAGGCGGGCGGGCTGGTCGCGGCGTTCGTCGGCGGCGAGCACCAGCGCGCCGCCGTCGACGCCGACCGCCCGGACGGTGCCCTTGGCGGCGGTCGGCGCCTTCCAGCGCTGCTTGCCGGTGTCGAGGTCGTAGCCGACCGCCGCGACCGGTCCGCCGCCGTTCGCCGGGACGAGCGTGGTGACCATCGTGCGGTTCTGGAAGAACACCTCGGGCGTGGCCGAGAACGTGCCGTGGCCGACGTCCAGCCGGCCGCCGTCGCCGACCACCGGGATCTCGGCGGCCGGGTCACCGCCCGCGCCCCAGGAGAACACCCGGTCGTCCTCCGGCTTCTCGCCCGTGGTGAGGACGACGGACGGCTCGGCGGACAGCACGGTCACCGTCTTCGGCCGGTTGTTCAGGCCGCGCCACCAACTGACCTTGCCGTCCGCCGTGTTCAGTGCGACGGCCTGGTCGGCGGGGGTCGAGTCGGCGCAGGAGGAGGCGACCAGCACGGTCTTGTCGGTCACGCCGCCGGACAGGGTGCAGAACTTCCCCTGCCCGGTGTACTGCCAGACGTCCTTGCCGTCCGCGGACTCCCAGGCGATCGCCCGGTCGTCGCCGACCGCGATCACCTTGTCCTCGGTGACGCCGATCCGCGCGCCGTACGCGCCCTTGGCGTCCGAGACGGTCTTCGTCCACGCGGTCTTGCCGGTCTTGGTGTCCACGGCGGCGACCAGCGTGCACGGGCTCTTCGGGTCGGCCTGGGCCCGGAACAGCACCGCGCCCAGCCCCGCCTGGTTGACCCCCGCCGACAGCCCGCACGGGACGGCCCCGGCGGCCGGTGGCTCGACCGACCAGACGGGCTTGCCGGCCGCGAGGTCGTAGGCCCGCACGCCGGCGGCGTCGGCACGGACCACCGCATCGGCCAGCAGCCAGCTGCCGACCAGCGTGTCGTCACCCGACGACCCGGACGCGGCGGGCTGGGCGGACCACACCTTGGTGTGCGCGACGGCGAAACCGGGCTCCCCGCCGCTGCTGGCGGCCGCGTTGCCGCCGCCCTCGGCCCCGACCATCAGGCCGGCCGCGACCAGCACGCCCAGCGCGGCCACCCCGGCGCCGGTGCGCACCAGCAGGGTCCGCCGGTTGGGCACGTGCTCGCCGGTGAGTACCGCCCCGGCGGCGGCACGGGCCCTGGCCGAGAGCGAAGAGCCCGCCGTCGAGGAGCCCGTCTTCGGGGAGCCCGTCTTCGGGGACCTGCCCCGACGGGCGGCAGCCCGCGACGGCGCGACGGGCGCGGCCTCGGGCGTCGTGTCCGGCTCGGGTTCCGGCTCCGTGGACGGCTCCACCGGAGCGGGCTCGGCATCCTCGATGTGCACGTACCCGTCGGCCGAGTACTCCGCCCCCGCCGGGACGTACAGCCCCTCCCCCGCAGGCTGCTCCGGGACGGCGTACGGCGCGTACTGCTGCTGCCCGTGGTCCGGGTACGGCTGGTACTGCTGGTAGTGCCCCTCGGCGTAACCACCCTGGACGTAGCCGCCCTCGACGTACCCGGTCTGGGCGTAGCCGGTCTGCGCGTACTGAGGGTCCTGTCCGTACGGCGAGCCCTGCCCGTCCTGCTGCGGGTACGGCAGGCCCTGCCCGTACCCGCCCTGCCCGTACCCGCCCTGGCCGTAGCCCGCCGTCGTCTGCCAGTACTCCTGCTGCGGGTGGTCCCGCGGCTGCGGCTCCTGGTGCCCGCCGCCCGGCCAGGCCTGCTGGCCCTGCGGGTACCACGGCTGCTGCTGGGCGTCTCCGAAGGGCTCCTGCGCCATCCGTTCCCGTCCCTCCCGAGCCGCCTGCCGATGCGGCAGTCAGCATCTCACGCCCGTTCGAGCGCGCCGCCCCGGCCTCGGGGGGTCGGGGAGGTCAGCCCGCGGACTCCGCGTTCAACGCCTCGTCGATGCGGGCGGCCAGGGTGAAGTCCAGGCCGGTCAGCCCGCCCGCGCTGTGGGTGGAGAGGACGAAGCGCAGGGTGCGCCAGCGGATGTCGACGTCGGGGTGGTGGTCGAGCGCCTCGGCCTGTTCGGCGACGGCGACGACCACCCGGATCGCCGCCGGGAAGTCGGGGGCGTCGGCCGCGCGGACGATGCTGTCGCCCTCCCTGGTCCACCGCGGCAGTGCGGCCAGGGCCGCCGTGATCTCGTCCTCGCTCAGCCGTGCCCTGCTGCTCATCGAAGCTCTTCCGTTCGTCGTCTCGTCGTCCGGTCAGGCGTGCATTGCGAGGAACATACCGAGCCGGGGCCCTCCGCACCGGACGACACAGCCGCTGACGGACAGCCCCCGACTGGCGGCAGCCCCTGGCAGGCGGCAGCCCCCGGCAGACGCCCCCCCGACGGATGCTCAGCTCATCAGCTCAGCAGCAGTTTGGTGACCGCGGCGAGGCCGACCACCACGATGATCCCGCGCAGCGCGGCCGGCGGCAGGCGGCGGCCGACCTTGGCGCCGAGCAGGCCGCCGACCAGCGAGCCCGCCGCGATCAGGCCTGCGGCCGCCCAGTTGACAGTGGCGGTGAACAGGAAGAACAGCGCGGCGACGCCGTTGACGACCATCGCCAGCGCGTTCTTCACGGCGTTGATCCGCTGCAGGTCCTCCTGGAGCAGGATGCCCATCAGCGCCAGCAGCAGGACGCCCTGCGCGGCGCCGAAGTAGCCGCCGTAGATGCCGGTGAGGAAGACGCCGACGAACAGCAGCAGGCCGCCGTCCGGGTCCCCGTCGGGGCGGCGGCGGGCGGCGACCGCCTTGGCGACCTTGGGCTGGATCACCACCAGGACGAGGGCGAGCAGGATCAGTACCGGGACGATCGCGTCGAAGGCGCCTTTCGGCAGTCTGATCAGCAGCAGCGCGCCGACCAGCCCGCCGAGCAGCGAGGCGGTGCCCAGGCGCAGCAGCCGGTGGCCCTGGCCGGCCAGCTCGCGGCGGTAGCCGATCACGCCGCTGAGCGAACCGGGCACCAGGCCGAAGGTGTTGGAGACGTTGGCGGTGACCGGTGGAATCCCGATGGCGAGCAGCACCGGGAACGTGATCAGCGTGCCGGAGCCGACGATCACGTTGATCATCCCGGCGCCGACGCCCGCCACCAGGACGGCGATGCCCTCCCAGAGCGTCATGGGTCACCTCTCCTCTCGGTCCTGTCCGGGGGGATCATGCCGGACGGCCCGCCGGTCGGACCAGAGCCGCCCACGATTCGGGACACGCGCCGCGACCGCCACGCACCACGACCGCCACGCACCACGACCGCCACACGCCGGGGGCCCGCCACCGAGCGGTGGCGGGCCCCCTGGCCGGACGGTTCAGCCGGTCACTCCGGGTCGATCTTGCGGTACTCGCGGGCCGGGTCCACCCGGGGGCGGGCGGCACCCTTCTCGGTGTCCACCGGGCGCGGGCCGGCCGCCGGGTCGAGCGGCACCTGGGTGGCCGCGGGGGCCGCCTGCGGGACGCTCGGGGCGGCGACCGCGCCGCCGTTGACGCCGGGGTTGCCGGTCAGCCCGCCGAAGGCGCCGCCGAGGCCCTTGAGGGCGTCGCCGACCTCGCTGGGGATGATCCAGAGCTTGTTGGAGTCGCCCTTGGCCAGCTCGGGCAGGGTCTGCAGGTACTGGTAGGCGAGCAGCTTCTGGTCGGCGTCGCCGTCGTGGATGGCCTCGAAGACCGTCCGGATCGCGGCCGCCTCACCGTCGGCGCGCAGCACCGCGGCCTGCGCCTCACCCTCGGCCCGGAGCACGTCGGCCTGCTTCTCACCCTCGGCCTTGAGGATCTGGGCCTGCCGCTGGCCCTCGGCGGTGAGGATCGCGGCGCGCTTGTCACGGTCGGCGCGCATCTGCTTCTCCATCGAGTCCTGGATGGAGGTGGGCGGCTCGATCGCCTTCAGCTCGACGCGGTTGACCCGGATGCCCCACTTGCCGGTGGCCTCGTCCAGGACGCCGCGCAGACCGGCGTTGATGACCTCGCGCGAGGTCAGGGTGGATTCGAGGTCCATCGAGCCGATGATGTTGCGCAGCGTGGTGACGGTCAGCTGCTCGATGGCCTGGATGTAGCTGGCGACCTCGTAGGTGGCCGCGCGCGGGTCGGTGACCTGGTAGTAGATCACCGTGTCGATGTTGACCACCAGGTTGTCCTGGGTGATCACCGGCTGCGGCGGGAACGGCACGACCTGCTCGCGCAGGTCGATCCGGTTGCGGACCCGGTCGATGAACGGGACGACGATGTTCAGGCCTGCGTTGAGCGTCCGGGTGTAGCGGCCGAAGCGCTCCACGATCGCGGCGCTGGCCTGCGGGATGACCTGGATCGTCTTGATCAGCGCGATGAAGGCCACCACGACCAGGACGACCAAAACGATAAGGACGGGTTCCACGGACTCTCCCCTAGATGACCAGGGCGGTCGCGCCCTGGATTTCGACGACGTCGACCTGCTGCCCCGGTTGGTACACGCTGTCGGGGTGGAGCGCGCGGGCCGACCAGATCTCGCCGTTCAGCTTGATCCGTCCGCCCTCCCCGTCGACGGTTTCCGCGACGACCGCGGTGGCGCCCTGGAGCGCCTCGATGCCCATCTTGATGTGCGGGCCCTGCCGCAGTTGCCGGTAGGCGATCGGGCGGACGAAGACCAGCAGCGAGACCGAGACCGTGATGAAGACCAGGGTCTGCCAGACCGCGTCTCCGCCCAGCCCGGCCACGCCGGCGGCCACCAGCGCACCGACCGCGAACATGGCGAACTCCGGCATCGCGGTCAGCACCAGCGGTATGCCGAGCCCGACGGCGGCCAGGAGCCACCAGATCCAGCTGTCCACGTGTCCATCCTAGGGAGCGAAGGGCCTTCGAGGCGGACAGTTCCCGCAGGTCGAGGGGCGGAAACCGGTCGCGCGTGCGACCGGTCCCCGGAAACCCGACGACATCGGAGCGTGCGAGGTGCGTGCGAGGCGCGGACGGGGGCTCAGCCCAGCGGCAGGCCCTGCGCGGACCAGCGGTCCCCGTGGCGCTCCAGGGTGAGCGGCAGGCCGAAGCACTTGGAGAGGTTGCGGGCGGTCAGCTCGGTGTCGATCGGACCGGCGGTGAGCACCTTGCCCTGGCGGATCATCAGGACGTGGGTGAAGCCCGGCGCGATCTCCTCGACGTGGTGGGTGACCATCGCCATGGCCGGGGCGAACTCGTCCTGGGCGAGCGCGCCGAGCCGGCGGACGAGGTCCTCGCGGCCGCCGAGGTCCAGGCCGGCCGCGGGCTCGTCGAGCAGCAGCAGCTCGGGGTCGGTCATCAGGGCGCGGGCGATCAGGGTGCGCTTGCGCTCGCCCTCGGAGAGGGTGCCGAACTTGCGGCCGGTGAGGTTGGACATGCCCATCCGGTCGAGCAGAGCGAGCGCCCGGGACTCGTCGAACTGCTCGTAGGTCTCCTGCCAGCTGACCGTCATGCCGTAGGCGGCGGTCAGCACGGTCTGCAGCACCGTCTGCTCGGCCGGCAGCTTGTCGAACATGGCGGCGCCGGCCAGGCCGATCCGGGAGCGCAGCTCGAAGACGTCGACCTCGCCCAGCTTCTCGCCCAGCACCGACACCTTGCCCGCGGTCGGGAACAGGTAGGTGGCGGCGATCTGCAGCAGGGTGGTCTTCCCGGCGCCGTTGGGGCCCAGGATGACCCAGCGCTCCCCCTCGGAGATGGACCACGAGACCTGGTCGACCAGCGCGCGTCCCTCCCGGACCACGGATACGTCCACCAGCTCCAGCACGTCGCTCATGCCTACGCCTTCCCCAATACAAGAATTTCGGCCGTCGGTGCGGGCGGCGAGCCTACTCCGGCAGCCGGTGGGCACGGGGTGGGTGCGCCGCACACGCATGGGCAAACCTACGCCACGCGGATGACCGCCGATTCCGTAGGCTGGCCGGATGCTCGCGACTCCTCCCGACAATCCGTACGAAGAACCCCGTTCGGGGCGGCTGACCGCGTGGGGCAACGCCCTGCTGGCCGGTCTGGTGCCGCCGGACAACGCCGCCGCGGCCGTGCTGGGCGACGACGAGAGCCACCGGGTGACCGGGCTGCCCGGAGACGGACCGGACGAACGGCACGGCCTCACCTGGGCGCTGGGGCGGCTCCGGGTGCTCGGGGTGAAGGGCCTGCGGCTGGCTCTGCCGTCCGCCGGGCACCCGCTGGGGCTGACCGGTCCGGCGCCGTTCAACGAGCGGGCGATGGGCGTCGGCGAGGCGGTGCTGGCGGTGGGAGTACCGCTCGGACTGGTGCCGGAGGTGGAGGTGTTCGGCCCGGCCGGGGACCGTTCGGCGACGGTGCTGTGGCGCTGCCTTGAGACCAACGACACACCGCCGGCCGACGTCCCCTCGCTGCACGAGGCCGAACGGGAGCTGGCCGACGGGCTGCGCGAGGCGACGCTCCTGCTGACCCGGCTGGACGTGGCGGGCGCCGGGCCGGAGGCGCTGCGGGCGCTGGAGGCGTACCGCCGGCGCGGGCACGCCGAACTGCTGGCGCCCGGGTACCCGCCGCGCGCGGTGCGGGTGCTGGAGTCGGCCCGGCAGGTGTCGGCGCTGCTGGCGATCGCCGCGGGCGGGCACGGCGCGGCGGTCAGCGCCTCCGAGATGGCGGCGCGGCAGGCGGTGCTGGCGCCGCTGCGGCGCACCGCCCGGCGGGCGCAGGTGGCGGCGTACAACGCGCTGGTCGACGAGCGCGAGGACCGCTGAGCACGAGGACCGCTCAGCTGAGCACGAGAGCCGCTCAGCAGCCGGACAGCTGAGCAGCCGGGCAGCCGCGCGCCCGCGGCCCGCTAGGACGGGCCGCCGGCCCTCGCCTCGCCGTTGCGGACGGCCCACAGGGCCGCCTGGGTGCGGTCCGCCAGGTCCAGCTTCATCAGGATGTTGGAGACGTGGGTCTTCACCGTCTTCTCCGACAGGTGCAGGCTGCGGGCGATCTCCCGGTTGGAGCGGCCGTCGGCGATGTGGCCGAGGACCTCGCGCTCGCGTTCGGTGAGGGTGCCGCCGCGGCCCTGCGGGGCGCGGGGGCCGTCGTCGGCGAGCAGCGCCTCGGCCAGTTCGGGCTGGAGCAGGACGTGGCCGGCGTGCACCGAGCGGATCGCGCCGGCCAGCGCCTCCGGGTCGACGTCCTTGTAGACGTACCCGGCGGCGCCGGCCCGCAGCGCGGGGACCATCGTGCGGTGCTCGGTGAAGCTGGTGACGATCAGGATCCGGGCCCGGCTGCCCTCGCCCTTGAGCGTGCGCAGCGCCTCGATGCCGTCGACGCCGGGCATCTTGAGGTCCATCAGGACGACGTCGGGGTCGAGTTCGCGGGCGCGCTCGACGCCCTCGGCCCCGTCGGCGGCCTCCCCGACCACCTCGATGTCGTCCTGGACCTCCAGGAACGTGCGCAGCCCGCGGCGGACCACCTGGTGGTCGTCGACCAGCAGGACGCGGATCGACGGCGTGCCGTGAGGCGGGTTGTCAGGCACCGGGGACCTCCATCTCGACGAGCGTCCCCCGGCCGGGGGCGGACTCCAGGGTGAGCGTGCCGCCGACGGCGGCCGCGCGGTCGCGCATCGAGGCCAGGCCGAGGTGGCGCCCGGCCCGGCGGACGGACTCGGGGTCGAAGCCGTGCCCGTCGTCGCGCACCCGCAGCACGGCGCCGCGCGGGGGCGTGCCTGCGAGGGTGACGGTGACGCGGCCGGCTCCGGAGTGGCGCAGCGCGTTGTGCAGCGCCTCCTGGGCGACCCGCAGCAGCGCGGCCTCCTGCGCGGGCGGCAGGGCGCGGACGCCGTCGGCGGCGAAGGCGACGTCCGCGGTGTGGGCCCGGTCGAGGACCTGCACCTGGGAGGCGAGGGTGGCGCTCAGCCCGTCCTCCTCCAGGGCGGCGGGGCGCAGTTCGACGACGACGGCGCGCAGTTCGTCGGCGGCCTCGGCGGCGAGCCGGGCGACCTCGGCGAGTTCGGCGCGGGCCCGGGCCGGATCGCGGTCGACGAGCGTGGCGGCGGCCTTGGCGGTGAGCCGCAGCGAGAAGAGCTTCTGCGCGACGGCGTCGTGCAGGTCGTGGGCGATGCGGGCGCGTTCGCCGGCCAGGGTGAGTTCGCGGCTGCGCTCGTACAGGCGGGCGTTGGAGAGGGCCAGGGCGGCGTGCGCTGCGAGTATCCGCAGCAGTTCCTCGTCGTGGTCGGTGAACAGGCCGCCGCCGCGCTTGTTGGCGAGGAAGATGACGCCGATGACCTGCGGTTCGTCCTCGGCGGCCTCGGCGTCCAGGATGGGCATGCCGAGGAAGGCGTCCATCTCGGGGTGGGCGGCCGGCCAGCCGCCGAAGGCCGGGGCCCTGCGGACGTCGGCGAGCCGGGTGGGGCCGGTCTCGTGCAGCATCTTGGCGAGGACGCCGTGCTGGCGGGGCAGCGGGCCGATCGCCCGCCACTGCTCGTCGGTGACGCCGTCGACGACGAACTGGGCGAAGCCGCCGTGGTCGTCGGGCACGCCCAGGGCCGCGTACTCGGCGCCGAGCAGGTCGCGGGCGGAGGCGGTGATGCGGCGCAGCACCTCGCGGACCTCCAGGTGCCGGCTCATCGCGAGCAGCGCCTGGCTGACCGCCTCGATGCCGGCCAGGCAGGGGTCGCAGCCGGGCATGGGGCGGGCCGGGCCGCGCAGGTCGAGGTGCGGACCGGCCGGGCTCCGGTGGTCGCTGGGCGTGCTGGGCATACCGCCAAACTACCGCCGCCGCGGGCGCCGCCGCGTCGGTCCGCGGCCGGGGTGGGCGCAGGTCCGGGGACCTAGGTCCCGGGGCCCGCGCAACGGCCGAGGGGCGGCTCTCCGGTGACGGGAGAGCCGCCCCTCGGCGGGCGGGACGAAGGCGGGGGCGAAGGGGGTCAGCCCTTCTGCATGACCTCGGGCTCGTGGCGGCGCTGGAGCCGGGTGACGATGACGCCGATGACGATCGAGATCGCGATCAGCGCGCCCGCGTCGATCGCCCACTGGGCGACGCTGGCCGTCCACAGCGGGTCGTACTGGGGGTTCTCGAAGTCCTTGTTCCAGGGGCCCATGAGCTTGGACAGGTCCAGTGTGGTGGCCACGATGCCGGTGCCCCAGCGGGCCGGCATCAGCCAGGCGGCCTGCTCCAGGCCGGGCTTGCCGAAGAGCTGGAACAGGCAGCCGGTGAAGACGACCTGGATGATGGCGAACATGACCAGCAGCGGCATGGTCTTCTCGGCGGTCTTGACCAGGGCCGAGATCATCAGGCCGAACATCATCGCGGTGAAGCTGAGCAGGATCATGCCGATGGTCATCTCGATGATCGGCAGGTCCTTGACGATCAGGCCGTGCTCGGGGAGCTTGCGCGGCAGGAAGCCGACCGCGGCGACGATGGCGCCCTGGATCACGCTGAAGAAGCCCAGCACGATGATCTTGGACATCATGTACGCCGATCGGGAGAGCCCGGTGGCCCGTTCCCGTTCGTAGATGGCCCGTTCCTTGATCAGTTCGCGGACCGAGTTGGCCGCTCCGGAGAAGCAGGCTCCGATCGCCAGGATCATGATGATCGTCGCGGCCCCGCTGTTGAGGTGGAGCTGCGTGTTCGGATTGGGCGCGAGGCCAGCCCCGTTGGGGACCAGCACGCTGACCGCGCCGATGACGGCGGGCAGCAGCACCGACAGCGCCAGGAAGCCGCGGTCCGAGGCGAGGACCGACATGTAGCGGCGCATCAGCGTCCACAGCTGGGAGCCCCAGCTCTGCGGCTTCGGCGGCCGGACGGCCTCCTGGGCGACCTGGGCGTGCTGCACCTCGCCCGACTCCACGTCGGGGGCGGAGTACTGCTGGTAGTGCACCGAGCCGCGGTAGCGGCCGGCCCAGTCGTGGTCCGGGTAGTTCTCGAAGGCCTGGAAGACGTCCGCCCAGGTCTCGTACCCGAAGAAGTGCAGCGCCTCGTCCGGCGGGCCGAAGTAGGCCACCGCGCCGCCCGGCGCCATCACCAGCAGGCGGTCGCAGAGCGCGAGTTCGGCCACCGAGTGGGTGACGACCAGGATGGTGCGGCCGTCGTCGGCGAGACCGCGCAGCATCTGCATGACCTCGCGGTCCATGCCCGGGTCGAGGCCCGAGGTGGGCTCGTCCAGGAAGATCAACGACGGCTTGGTGAGCAGTTCCAGGGCGACCGAGACGCGCTTCTGCTGGCCGCCGGAGAGCGCGGTGATCTTGTTGTCGGCGCGCTTGTCCAGGCGCAGCTCGTACAGCACCTCGTCGATCCGGGCCGCGCGCTCGCGCGCCTCGGTGTCGCCGGGGAAGCGCAGCCGGGCCGCGTACTTGAGGCCGGTGCGGACGGTGAGTTCCTTGTGCAGGATCTCGGACTGCGGCACCAGGCCGATGCGCGAGCGGAGTTCGGCGAACTGCTTGTAGAGGTTTCGGCCGTCGTACAGGACCTCGCCGCGGTCGGCCGGGCGGTAGCCGGTGAGGGCGCGCAGCAGGGTCGACTTGCCGGATCCGGACGGGCCGATGACGGCGACCAGGGACTTCTCCGGGACGCCGAAGCTGACGTCGTCGAGCAGGATCTTCTTGGCGCCCTTGTGCTCGACCTCGACGGTCAGGTGGCGGGCGGAGAAGGAGACCGCGCCGGTGTCGACGAACTCCTGCAGCTGGTCGCCGACCAGGACGAAGCTGGAGTGGCCGACGGTCAGCCGGTCCTGCGGGCCCATCAGCTGGCGCTGCACCCGCTGGCCGTTGAGGAAGATCCCGTTGTGGCTGCCGAGGTCGACGATCTCGTAGCGGCCGTCCTGGAGCTGGCGCAGCTCGGCGTGGTGGCGGGAGACCTGGAGGTCGGAGACCACGACGTCGTTGTCGAGCGCGCGGCCGATCCGGACGGTGCGCATGGCGGCGGTCAGGTTGCGGATGATCGTCGGCTGCGGGCCGTCGCCGTCCTGCGGGGCGGGCGGGAAGGCCTGCTGCTGCGGGAAGCCGCCCTGCTGGTGCTGGGGCTGGGGTTGGGGCGGGTGCGGGTGCTGCTGCTGCTGCTGCTGCGGGAACGGCGGCTGGGGCCGGCCCGCCCAGGCCTGCTCGGGCTGCGGCGGGTAGGGGGCCTGCGGCGACCACCCCTGTTGCGGGGCCGGCGGCTGGGGCGTCGGCGCGGCGCTGCGGCTGGTGGCGGCCTCGTGCCAGGCGGGAGCCTGCGGGGCGGCGGCCTGCGGGGCGGCGTGGGCGGGCGCGGAGAAGCCGAGCCGGGGTCCGTTCTCCGGGTTGCCGAGGTTGACGACGGCGCCGGGGAACAGCTGGGCCTGCATCGTCCGGGCACCGGCCGTGTAGGTGCCGTTGGTGCTGCCGTGGTCGTCCAGCTGCCAGCCGCTGCCGTTGAAGGTGATGGTCCCGTGGTTCCAGGAGACCCTGGCGTCGTCGAACGTGAAGTCCGACTGCGGGTTGCGCCCGATGGTGTAGGACCGCCCGGGCTCCAGAATCCGCTGCTGTCCGTTGATATCGATGACGAGTTGCGGCACTGCGCGCCTGCCCCGCTCTCTCGGTTCCCCCGAATTGTGCCCCCGACCAGGGGTGCGATGTTTCCGAAACTGACGGGGGGAATCATTCCAGCCTGCTGACCGCCGATAAAAGTCACCCCGGGTGACTGTGACCAGGCTGCTACCCGGCACCCGTCCGCGACGTGGGACGGGTGCTCTGGGCCCGCCGGCCGGCGGGTAGCGTGGGAGACACCATGAACGCATCGCCCCTGGCCGCTGAGCCCCTCCCCGCCGCCCAGCCCCGGACCGCGGACGAGCGCACCCTGCTCGTCAAGGTGTTCGGCAAGGACCGCCCCGGCATCACCGCCGGCCTCTTCGCCACCCTGGCCGGCTTCGCCGTCGACGTGATCGACATCGAACAGGTCGTGACCCGTGGCCGCATCACGCTCTGCGCACTGGTCACCCCGCCCACCGCTCCCGGCGCCGAGGGCGGGCTGCGGGCCACCGTGCACCGCTGGGCGGAGGAGCAGAAGCTCCAGGCCGAGATCCTCTCCGGCATCGGCGACAACCGGCCGCGCCGCGAGGGCCGTTCGCACGTCACCGTGCTCGGCAATCCGCTGACCTCCGCCGCCGTCTCCGCGCTCACCTCCCGGATCACCGCGGCGGGCGGCAACATCGACCGTGTGTTCCGGCTCGCCAAGTACCCGGTGACGGCGGTCGAACTGGCCGTGTCCGGTGTGGCCACCGACGAGCTGCGGGCCGAACTGGCCCAGGAGGCGGCCACCCAGCGGGTGGACGTCGCGGTGGTCGCGGCCGGGCTGGAGCGCCGGGCCAAGCGCCTGGTGGTGATGGACGTCGACTCCACGCTCATCCAGGACGAGGTGATCGAGCTGTTCGCGGCCCACGCGGGCTGCGAGGAGGAGGTCGCCGAGGTGACGGCGCAGGCGATGCGCGGCGAGCTGGACTTCGCCGAGTCGCTGCGGGCCCGGGTCGCGCTGCTGGCCGGGCTGGACGCCTCGGTGACCGAGAAGGTGCGCGCGGAGGTCCGTTTCACGCCGGGGGCGCGCACCCTGATCCGCACGCTCCAGCGGCTGGGCTACCAGGTCGCGGTGGTGTCGGGCGGGTTCACCCAGGTCACCGACCACCTGGTCGAGGAGCTGGGGCTGGACTTCGCGGCCGCCAACACCCTGGAGGTGGTGGACGGAAAGTTCACCGGCCGGGTGGTCGGCGAGATCGTGGACCGCGCGGGCAAGGCCCGCTGGCTGGCCCGGTTCGCCGAGCAGGCGAAGGTGCCGCTGTCGCAGACGGTGGCGATCGGCGACGGCGCCAACGACCTGGACATGCTGAACGCGGCCGGGCTGGGCGTGGCGTTCAACGCCAAGCCGGTGGTGCGCGAGGCCGCCGACACCGCCGTCAACGTGCCGTTCCTGGACACCGTGCTGTACCTGCTGGGCATCACCCGGGAGGAGGTCGAGGCGGCCGACGCGGTGGACGGCAGCCTGACCGAGTAGAGCCTGAAGACGCACGAGAGGGGCGGGGGGGGCGGGGGGGCGCCGCCCGCCCCCGCCGCGCGACACCCACACCCCCCCCCCCCCCCCCCCACCCCCCCCCCCCCGCCCCCCCCCCCCCCCCCCCCCCCCCGCAGAAACAAAAAACAGAGCCACACAAACAGC
>NZ_JBHVPH010000031.1:0-77881 GCF_042887425.1 Kitasatospora sp. NPDC057940 | reverse complement strand
GACCTGGTCCGCGCGCCCCTCGTCGTCATCGAAACCCGAAACCCGGAGCCCGAAACCCGAAACCCGGAGCCCGGAGCCCGGAGCCCGGAGCCCCGGAAGTCTGGAGCCCGGAAGCCCGTACCGAACCCGGAGTTCCGGACGGGGTCAGTCCTGCGGCGTGTGGTACGAGACCAGCGCGGCCACGCCCGGCTCGACGCCCTTCCACGAACCGCTGAAGCTGAGCACCGCGATCGCCGCCGTCGGGAAACCGCCGAGCCGCAGCCGCTCCAACGCGTCCCGGTCGCCCGCGTCCCCGGCCAGCACCTGGGTCAGACCCAGCACGCCGGGGTTGTGCCCGACCAGCACCACGTCCGCGTACTCCTCCGGGGTCTCCTGGAGGACGGCGATGATCTCACCGGGGCTGGCCTCGTAGATCCGCTCCTCGTACACGGTCTTGCGGGCCCGCTTCGGCAGCTCGTGCGCCGCCAGCTTCCACGTCTCGCGGGTGCGCAGCGCGGTGGAGCAGAGCACGTACTCGGGGTTGATGCCGGAGTCGACCAGCCAGCGGCCGGCGTCCGGGGCCTGGTGACGGCCCCGGTCGGCCAACGGCCGCTCATGGTCGTCCACGCCGTTGGGCCAGTCGGCCTTGGCATGGCGGAGAACGATGATCCTGCGGGACGTGTCGGCGCTCATACCCAGCAAGCTTGGCAGAAAAGCCGCTCCGGGGCGCGGTGCTCCCGGATGCCGCCACTCGCAGGGGTGGCGGGTGTCATCATCCGCCGTTCGTCCGGCCTTCCGATAAACGGGGGCGGCCGGTGAACGGCGATGCTACGCGGGGGGGAGGGACCGGATCAGCCTATGGCGGCGGCGACGGAGGCGATGATCGCCACCAGCACCACGATGCCGGCGATCGCCAGGGCGATCTGGCCGAGCTGCTTGCGGCCGTCGGTCGGGTTGGGATCGAGAACGGGCATGTCCGGGATTCTTCCACCCCGAACACGCCCGTCGGTCACCGACCCCTCGGGGTTGGCCGTCCCTTGGTCAGGCCTTGACCTGCGCCACGGGGTGGACCGCCTCGTCCTCGATGTGCCGGGCCATCGCGGCCCGCAGGCCGAACAGCATCTGCGGCACCAGCAGCAGCGCCAGGAAGCCCAGCGGGCCGTACCACTCGCCGGTCATCTGGTAGATCCGGCCGATCAGGATCGGGCCGGGGATGGAGATCAGGTAGCCGACGCCCTGGGCGAAGGCGGAGAGCTGGGCGACCCCGCCGGCGGTGCGGGCGCGCAGCCCGATCATCGTCAGCACCAGCGGGAAGGCGCAGTTGGACAGGCCCACCAGGACCGCCCAGAGCCACGACGCACCGGCCGGAGCCAGCGCCAGCCCGGCGTACCCGGCGATGCCGCAGGCGGCCAGCACGACGACGAACAGCCGCTGGTCGCCGCGGCGGGCGGCCAGGTTGGGCAGCACGAAGGAGACCGGCACGCCGATCACCATGGTCACCGCGAGCAGCACCCCGGAGGTGCCCTTGTCGACGCCGGCGTCCTGGAAGATCTTCGGCAGCCAGCCCATCACCACGTAGGCGCCGGTGGCCTGGAGGCCGAAGAAGCAGGCCATCGCCCAGGCCGTCCGGCTGCGGGTGATCGGCAGCTTGGCGGCGGCCGCCCCGCCCGCGCGCTCGCCGCGCTCGCGCTTGGTCAGCAGCACCGGGAGCCAGAGCAGCAGGGCCAGCGCGGCGAGACCGGCCCAGACGCCCAGGCCGTAGCGCCAGTCGCCGCCGAGCGCGCTGGTCATCGGCACGGTGACGGCGGCGGCCAGCGCGGTGCCGGCCGACAGCGCCATCGAGTACAGGCCGATCATCGGACCGACCTTGTCCGGGAAGTAGCGCTTGATCACCACCGGGATCAGCACGTTGGAGACCGCCACACCGGCCAGCGCGAGCGCCGTCAGCAGCAGGAACACCGCGGTGCCGCCGGCGAAGGAGCGGGAGAGCACGCCCAGGGTGATCGCGCCCATGCCGGCGGTGATCACGGCGATCGGGCCGATCCGCCGGGCCATCGAGGGCGCGGCGAAGCCGAACAGGCCGAAGCAGAGCGACGGGACGGCGGTGAGCAGCCCGGCGAGCGTCGGGTTCATCCCGAGGTCGGCGCGGACCTGGTCGAGCAGCGGCCCGAGGCTGGTGACAACGGGGCGCAGGTTGAAGGCGGCGGCGGCGATCGCGACGGCGAACAGCCAGCCCAGGTACTTGCCGGAGGAGGGCGTGGAGGGCCGCTCGGTCTGCGGCCGGGCCTCGGTTCGTGGGGAGGCGGTGGTGTCTGCTGCGGGAGGCATGGGCACCATCATAGAATGATGGGATGAATCGGCGCACCTTCGAATTGGCATGATGTGCCGACCCGCTCCCCCACCGGACGCCGGCCCTCCCACCCGCCGGCCCCGTCCATCGAACCGTAGCCGCAAGGAGTACCCGTGGCGCTGTCCTCGCCGAGGCGCACCCCGCTGTCCGACCAGGTGATCGCGCAGCTGCGCGCCCAGATCACCTCCGGGGAGTGGCCCGTCGGCTCACGCATCCCCACCGAGGCCGCACTCGTCGAACAGCTCGGCGTCGCCCGCAACACCGTCCGCGAGGCCGTCCGCGCCCTCGCCCACAACGGGCTGCTCGACATCCGCCAGGGCTCCGGCACGTACGTGCTCGCCACCAGCGAGCTGGCCGGGGTCATGCACCGTCGCTTCGCCGACGCCGACCAGGCGCAGGTCGCCGAGCTGCGGGCCGCCCTGGAGACCTCCGCGGCCGGCCTCGCCGCGGCCCGCCGCACCGACCGCGACCTCGGCCTGCTGGACGCCGCGCTGGGCCGCCGCGAGAGCGCCTGGCACTCCGGCGACGCCGAGGACTTCATCCAGGCCGACGCCGCGTTCCACCAGGCCGTCGTCGCCGCCGCCCACAACGACGTGCTGGCCGCCGTCTACGCCGACCTCGGCGAGGTCACCCGCGCCCACCTGCGGCACGACGTCGGCCCCGAGCTGGTCGCCGAGCGCTACATCGGCCACGCCACCATCCTCGACGCCATCCGGGCCGGCGACGCCCAGCGCGCCTCCGTCGAGGCGGGCCGCGCCATCGGCGCGTGCACCCCCGCCGACGCCTGAGGCGCCCCGGAAAGCCCCGGAACGTCCTGGAACGCCGCTGCCCGGCACCCCCACGAGGGGCGCCGGGCAGCGGTGTGCGGCGGAGCGGTCAGGCGCCGATGGCGTGCAGACCGCCGTCGACGTGGATGATCTCGCCGGTGGTCTTCGGGAACCAGTCCGACAGCAGCGCGACGATGCCGCGGCCGGCCGGCTCCGGGTCGGTCAGGTCCCACTTCAGCGGGGAGCGGTGGTTCCAGGTGTCCGCCAGGTCGCCGAAGCCCGGGATGGACTTGGCGGCCATCGAGCCGAGCGGGCCGGCCGAGATCAGGTTGCAGCGGATGTCCCGCTCGCCCAGGTAGCGCGCCAGGTAGCGGTTGGTCGACTCCAGGGCGGCCTTGGCCGGGCCCATCCAGTCGTACTGCGGCCAGGCGAACTGCGCGTCGAAGGTGAGGCCGACGACCGAGCCGCCGTCCTGCATCAGCGGCAGCAGCGCCATGGTCAGCGACTTCAGCGAGAAGGCCGAGACGTTCATCGCGGTGGCCACGGACTCCCAGGGGGTGTCCAGGAAGTTTCCGCCCAGGGCGTCCTGCGGGGCGAAGCCGATCGAGTGGACGATGCCGTCCAGGGTCGGCAGGTGCTCGCGGACCGTGTCGGCGATGCCCGCCAGCTCCTCCGCGCTGGAGACGTCCAGCGGCAGCACGGTGACCGGCTTCGGCAGCTTCTTCGCGATCCGCTCGGTCAGGCTCGGGCGCGGGAACGCGGTGAGGATGATCTCCGCACCCTGCTCCTGGGCGAGCTTGGCGGCGTGGAAGGCGATGGAGGACTCCATCAGCACACCCGTGATCAGGATGCGCTTGCCCTCGAGGATTCCAGTCATGCTCAGTGACCCATGCCCAATCCGCCGTCCACGGGAATGACGGCTCCGGTGATGTACGCGGCCTCGTCCGAACCGAGGAACCGCACGGTGGACGCGACCTCGGCGGGCGACGCGTAGCGGCCCAGCGGCACGCCCGAGACGATCTCCGCGCGGCGCTCGTCGCTGAGCACAGCGGTCATGTCGGTGTCGACGAAGCCGGGGGCGACCACGTTGACGGTGATGTTGCGCGGGCCCAGCTCACGCGCCAGCGACCGGGCGAAGCCGACCAGGCCCGCCTTGGACGCGGCGTAGTTCGACTGGCCCGGCGAACCGGACAGGCCCACCACGGACGAGATCAGCACGACACGGCCCTTGCGGGCCCGCATCATCAGCTTCGAGGCGCGCTTGACCACCCGGAAGGCACCGGTCAGGTTGGTGTCCAGGACGGAGGTGAAGTCCTCCTCGGACATGCGCAGCAGCAGGGTGTCGTTGGTGATGCCCGCGTTGGCGACCAGCACCTGGACCGCGCCGTGCTTCTCCTCGATCTCGGTGAAGGCGGCGTCGACCTGCGCGGCGTCCGTGATGTCGCAGCGCACCGCGAGAACGTCGTACTTCTCCAGGGCCTCGGGCACCTCGCCCGAGCGGCTGGTGATGGCGACCTTGTCACCCGCCTCGGCGAAGGCCTGGGCGATCGCGAGGCCGATGCCCCGGTTTCCTCCGGTGACGAGAACCGAGCGGCTCAACGATCCACCTCTCTCCGTGTGTGCGGACGTACGTCGGAACGCGTACGCAGTGTGACGCTATCGGGCGGTCGGCGGTGTCGGCGCATCGGGCTCCCACAGCGCCGCACCGGAGGAACTGTCGCAATCCGACAATCCGT
This sequence comes from Kitasatospora sp. NPDC057940, assembly GCF_042887425.1. NCBI lineage: Bacteria > Bacillati > Actinomycetota > Actinomycetes > Kitasatosporales > Streptomycetaceae > Kitasatospora > Kitasatospora sp. NPDC057940. The sequence goes on along the minus strand of NZ_JBHVPH010000031.1, from coordinate 73,049 downwards.
ACCCGCAGCGCCCCGCACCTGCTCAGCCGCCCCGACCGAACCGCCGCCGGAGCCGAGCCGACGCCGCCGTACGGGAACAACACGGCCCCGCGCACCCGTTGCCCCCGTGGTGTGGGCCGACCCGGGACCGGCCGTACCGATCCCCGAAGGGTCCCGCGAGGAACGAAGGCAGGGCGCATGACCAAGGCACGGCCCAGGAGCACCCACCGAAACGGACGGCTGCTGGCCCTGACCGCCCTCGCGGCCGGCCTGGGAGCGGCCGCCTGGTCGCTGCGCGACCTGCCGGCGGCGTTCGGCCGGCGGCCGGACGGCGAGCACGAGGAGCGGGTGCGCGACTCGCCGCAGTACCGCGACGGCGTCTTCCACAACGCCCCCTCCACCCTGGCCCGGGCCACCACCGCCCCGGACATCGACCGCGGCACCGTCCGCCGGATGCTGTTCGACCGCGAGGGCCGCGTCCCCGCCCACCCCGTGCCCACCGTCCGCCCCGCCGGCGGCCCCGGCCCGGCCGCCGAGGGCGTGGCGATCACCTGGTACGGGCACGCCTCCGCGCTGGTGGAGATCGAGGGCTCCCGGGTGCTGCTCGACCCGATCTGGAGCGAGCGCTGCTCCCCCGCCGCGCACGTCGGTCCCAAGCGGCTGCACCCGGTGCCGGTGGAACTGGAGGAGCTGCCGCAGGTCGACGCCGTGCTGATCTCGCACGACCACTACGACCACCTGGACATGGCGACGGTCAAGCGCCTGGTGCGCAGCCAGTCCGCGCCGTTCGCGGTGCCGCTCGGCATCGGCGGCCACCTGCGCCGCTGGGGCGTCCCGGAGCACCGCATCATCGAGCTGGACTGGGACGAGACCTGCACCCTCGGCGACCTGGTGCTCACCCTCACCTCGGCGCACCACTTCTCCGGCCGCGGCCTGACCCGCAACACCACCCTGTGGGGCTCCTGGGTGATCGCCGGCCCCGACCGCAAGGTCTTCTACACCGGTGACTCCGGCTACTTCGAGGGCTACGCCCGGATCGGCGACCGGCACGGCCCCTTCGACGCCGCGCTGGTGCAGATCGGCGCCTACGACGCCGCCTGGGCCGACATCCACATGACCCCCGAGGACGCCGTGCGCGCCCACCGCGACCTCCAGGCGGGCCTGCTGGTGCCGGTGCACTGGTGCACCTTCAACCTGGGCCTGCACCCGTGGGCCGAGCCGATCGAGCGACTGCTGGTCGAGGCCAAGGCGCAGGCCGTCCCGCTGGCCGTGCCGCGCCCCGGCGAGCGGGTCGACGTGGACAACCCGCCGGAGCTGGACGGCTGGTGGGAGATCGTCGGCTGACCGACCGGCCACCACGGCGGCGCACCGGCCGAAATGCGCTGGCCGAAACCCCCTGGACCGGCCATGATGCGGTGCGGGCGCCCCTGTGCGGCGCCGCACCGCCACCCTCCGCGACCAGGGAGCACGATTGCCTCCGATCCCTCCGGCCGACAGCGTCGGCGCCCCGCACGGGCGCGCCGTCGACCCGCTGTTCCTCGCCTTCCCGCTGCGCACCCTCGCCGACGCCGCCCTCACCCGGGCGCGCGAACTCGGCGCCGCCCACGCCGACTTCCGTCTGGAGCGGGTCCGCAGCGCCTCCTGGCGGCTGCGCGACGCCCGCCCGGCCGGCACCTCCGACAGCGTGCAACTCGGCTTCGCCGTCCGGGTCCTGCTGGACGGCGCCTGGGGCTTCGCCGCCGGGGTGGACCTCACCACCGACGCGGCGGCGCGGGTCGCCGAGCAGGCCGTCGCGGTGGCCCGGCTGTCCGGCGGGATCAGCCGGGCCGCCGGCTCCGCCGAGCGGGTCGAGCTGGCCGACGAGCCGGTGTACCGGGACGCCACCTGGGTCTCCTCGTACGAGGTGAACCCCTTCGAGGTGCCGGACGCGGAGAAGACCGCGCTGCTCGCCGAGTGGAGTTCGCGGCTGCTGGCCGCCGAGGGCGTCTCGCACGTCCAGGCGAGCCTGCTGACCGTCCAGGAGAACAAGTTCTACGCGGACACCGCGGGCACCGTCACCACCCAGCAGCGGATCCGGCTGCACCCCACGCTGGAGGCCACCTCGGTGGACGAGCGCACCGGGGCCTTCGACTCGATGCGCACGCTGGCCCCGCCGGTCGGGCGCGGCTTCGAGTACCTCACGGGGGGCCGGGGGGCGGCCACCGACGGCCGGGGCCCGGCCGCAACGGGCTGGGACTGGGACGCCGAACTCGCCGAACTGCCCACCCTGCTGGCCGAGAAGATGAAGGCGCCGAGCGTCCGGGCCGGCCGCTACGACCTGGTCATCGACCCGTCCAACCTCTGGCTGACCATCCACGAGTCGATCGGCCACGCCACCGAGCTGGACCGCGCCCTCGGCTACGAGGCCGCCTACGCCGGCACCTCCTTCGCCACCTTCGACCGGCTCGGCTCGCTCAGGTACGGCTCCGAGCTGATGCACGTCACCGGCGACCGCACCGCCGAGCACGGCCTGTCCACGATCGGCTACGACGACGAGGGCGTCGCCACCCAGTCCTGGGACCTGGTCAAGGACGGCACCCTGGTCGGCTACCAACTCGACCGCGGCATGGCCAAGCTGAAGGGCTTCGAGCGCTCCAACGGCTGCGCCTTCGCGGACTCCCCGGCGCACGTGCCGGTGCAGCGGATGGCCAACGTCTCGCTCCAGCCCGCCGCCGACGGCCCGGACACCGAGGGCCTGTTCGCCGGGGTGGAGAACGGCCTGTACATCGTCGGCGACCGCTCCTGGTCGATCGACATGCAGCGCTACAACTTCCAGTTCACCGGCCAGCGCGCCTACGCCATCAGGAACGGCGAACTCGCCGGCCAGGTCAAGGACTTCGCCTACCAGGCGACCACCACCGACTTCTGGGGCTCGATGACGGCGGTCGGCGGCCCGCAGACCTACGTCCTCGGCGGCGCCTTCAACTGCGGCAAAGCGCAGCCCGGCCAGATCGCGGCGGTCAGCCACGGCTGCCCGTCGGCGCTGTTCCGCAACGTCAACGTGCTCAACACCCAGCAGGAGGCGGGTCACTGATGACCGCGATGCAGCCCCACGAACTGGTCGAGCTGGCACTCGGCCTCGCCCGCGCCGACGGCTGCGTGGTGATCGCCGACGAGGAGTCCACCGCCAACCTGCGCTGGGCCGGCAACTCGCTGACCACCAACGGCGTCACCCGCGGCCGCCGCCTCACCGTGATCGCCACCGTGGCCGGGGCCGAGGGCACCGCCTCCGGCGTGGTCTCCCGCGAGGCCGTCGCCCCGGACGAGGTGGAGGGCCTGGTCCGCGCCGCCGAGGAGGCCGCCCGCGCGGCCGGCCCGGCCGAGGACGCCCAGCCGCTGGTGGCCGACCGGCCGTCCTCCCCGGACTTCACCCGGCCGCCCGCCGAGACCTCGATCGCGGTGTTCGACGCCTTCGGCCCGGCCCTCGGCGAGGCCTTCGCCCGGGCCGCCGCGCAGGGCGAACTGCTGTACGGCTTCGCCCGGCACGAGGTGGTCAGCAGCTACCTGGGCACCTCCACCGGCCTGCGGCTGCGCCACGACCAGCCGACCGGCATGGTCGAGATCAACGCCAAGACCGCCGACCTGTCCGGCTCCGCCTGGGCCGGCGCCGCCACCCGGGACTTCTCCGACGTGGACGTCACCGCCCTGCACACCGAGCTGACCAAGCGCCTCGGCTGGGGCGCCCGCAAGGTGGACCTGCCCGCCGGCCGGTACGAGACGCTGCTGCCGCCGTCGGCCGTCGCCGACCTGATGCTCTGCCTCGCCTGGTCCGCCGTCGGCCGCGACGCCCACGAGGGCCGCACCGTCTTCTCCAAGCCCGGCGGCGGCACCCGGATCGGCGACAAGCTCGCCGGGCTGCCGCTGACGCTGCGCACGGACCCGGCCGAACCCGGCCTGGAGTCGGTGCCGTTCGTCCTCGCGCACTCGACCGGCGGGGACGTCTCGGTCTTCGACAACGGCCTGCCGATCGACGCCACCGAGTGGATCCGCGAGGGCGTGCTGACCGACCTGGTCACCAGCCGCCACTCCGCCGGACTCACCGGCCTGCCGCTGCGCCCGTTCGGCGACAACCTGGTGCTGGAGACGGCCGGCCAGGACGCCGCGCCGACCCTGGACGAGATGATCGCCCGCACCGAGCGCGGCCTGCTGCTCACCTGCCTCTGGTACATCCGCGAGGTGGACCCGGCGACGATGCTGCTCACCGGCCTGACCAGGGACGGCGTCTACCTGGTCGAGAACGGCGAGGTCGTCGGCGCGGTCAACAACTTCCGGTTCAACGAGTCCCCGGTGGACCTGCTGGACCGGATCACCGAGGCGGGCCGCACCGAGCGCTGCCTGCCCCGCGAGTGGAGCGACTACTTCACCCGCACCGCGATGCCACCCGTGCGTGTCGCGGACTTCAACATGAGTTCGGTCAGCCAGGCCTCATAGCCACTGACCAACGGGGGGATACGAGAGACATGATGGACGAGAAGCGGCTGGTCAAGACGAGCAAGATGCTGTCGCGCATCCTGCGGCACGAACCGGAGCGGGTGGGCGTCACGCTGGACGAGTCCGGCTGGATCCGGATCGACGTGCTCCTCACCGCCCTCGCGGCCGAGGGCAACCGGCTGACCAGGGCCGATCTGGACCACGTGGTGGCGACCAACAACAAGCGCCGCTTCGGCTACTCCGCGGACGGTCTCTCGATCCGCGCCAACCAGGGCCACACGGTGGCGGTCGACCTCGGCCTGGCCGCCACCGTGCCGCCCCCGGTGCTCTACCACGGCACCGCCGACCGCCACCTGGCGTCGATCTTCCGGGAGGGCCTGCGCCCGATGGCCCGGCAGGACGTCCACCTGTCCGCGGACACCGAGACCGCGGTGCGGGTCGGCGCCCGGCACGGCCGCCCGGTGGTGCTCACCGTGAACGCGGCCGCGATGGCGGCGGCCGGCCACGAGTTCCGGATCAGCGACAACGGCGTCTGGCTCACCGACGCCGTCCCGCCGCAGTTCCTCTCCCGGCGGTCGTGAGGCCCCTCTCCCCGCCGTTCCGACTGCCCGTCCCGATCACCCGTCCCGATCGGCCGGACAGTCCCTTCGCACGCCCGACCGGGTGGGTCCGCCCCACCCGGTCTCGTCGTCCCCGCTGCCCAGGCGTACCGTGAGGAGGCCGCGCGGCGAGTCGCGCGGGAGCGTGGACGAGGGCGGTACGACATGGGCAAGAGCGCTGACGGTGGGCAGGTCCACCGGATCACGGGAGCGCGGAGCAGCCTCACCGAGGACGTCCGCGGGCGGCAGCGCCGCTACGTGGTCTCGATGCTGCTCCGGACGGTCTGCGTGCTGCTCGCCGTGGTGCTGTGGGACGTCCAGCGGTGGCTGGCGTTCGCGGCGCTGGCTGGCGCCGTGCTGCTCCCGTACTTCGCCGTCCTGATCGCCAACGCGGGCCGGGAGCGCGCGCCGGGGCTGCCGAGCACCTTCGACATCCCGCTGGACACCCCGCTGATGCTCGGCCCCGGTGGGACGGGCGGGCGGGGTGGGGCGGACGGGGCCCCCGGTACAGGAGGGGCAAAGACCGCTGCCACCGATCCTTCACAGGGCCCGAACTGACCGTCCGATTCGAGACGTTTCGAGAAAATCTGGCTCGAAGAAAGCTCAGAAGAAGCTCAGATTAATCATGCAAGACCTCCCCATCCGAGGCCCCTGGCGTGACATACTGCGTACGCGCTCCGCATCCCCCGTCGGAGCGACGGACCGACGCCGGGCGGCTCCCCCCGTGGCTGCCCGGCGTCGCCATGCCCGGATCCGGGCGGGCTCGCTCCGGGCCGCGCGGAACGCGTGAAACACTGGCGGTGCAGACCACCCGCCTAGTGCTGAGGACGACCCGATGGACACCCCGCAGACGCCGATCTGCTCCGCCAAGGGCTGCCGGGCGGACGCCCGTTGGGTGCTGGTGTGGAACAACCCCAAGCTGCACACCCCGGACCGCCGCAAGACCTGGCTCGCCTGCGACGAGCACCGCGAGCACCTGTCCCAGTTCCTCGGCGTGCGCGGCTTCCTCAAAGAGGTCGTCGCCTTCGCCGACTGGACCCCGGAGACGTCCGAGTCGTCCTGACCTCGCGAGGCCCGCCAGGACCTAGCCGCCGATCGCCGACATCGGCCGCTCGGGCTGGTGGAACTCCGGGTCGTCGATCCCGGCCCCGGCCTTCTTGCCCCACATCGCCGCCCGCCACAGCGCGCCCAGCTCGGCGTCGTCCGCGCCCGAGCGCAGGGCGGCGCGCAGGTCCGTCTCCCCGGTCGCGAACAGGCAGTTGCGCACCTGCCCGTCGGCGGTCAGCCGGGTCCGGTCGCAGGCCCGGCAGAACGGGCGGGTGACGGAGGCGATCACGCCGACCCGGGCCGGGCCGCCGTCCACCAGCCAGCGTTCGGCGGGCGCCGCGCCCCGGCGGGCGGACGGCTCCGGGGTGAGCGCGAACCGCGCGCCGAGCAGGTCGAGGATCTCCTCGGCGGTGACCATCGCGGAGCGGTCCCAGCCGTGCTGGGCGTCCAGCGGCATCTGCTCGATGAAGCGCAGCTCGTAGCCGTGCTCCAGGCACCAGGCCAGCAGGTCGGCAGCCTCGTGGTCGTTGACCCCGCGCATCAGCACCGCGTTCAGCTTGACCGGCGTCAGCCCGGCGGCCTCGGCGGCGGCCAGCCCGGCCAGCACGTCCTGGTGGCGGTGGCGGCGGGTGAGGGTGTGGAAGACCTCGGGGTCGAGGGTGTCCAGCGAGACGTTGACCCGGTCGAGCCCGGCCTCGCGCAGCGCCGTCGCGGTGCGGGCCAGCCCGATGCCGTTGGTGGTGAGGGACAGCTCGGGGCGCGGCTCCAGCTCCGAGCAGGCGGCGACGATGGCGACCAGGCCGGGGCGCAGCAGCGGCTCGCCGCCGGTGAAGCGGACCTCCCGGACGCCCAGGTCGCGCACCGCGAGGGTGACCAGCCGGACGATCTCCTCGTCGGTCAGCAACTCCGGCTTGGCCAGCCAGCTCAGGCCCTCTTCCGGCATGCAGTAGGTGCAGCGGAGGTTGCACCGGTCGGTCAGGGATACCCGCAGGTCGACGGCCTGGCGTCCGAAAGTGTCGAGCAGCACGTGCGTCCCTTCCCGAGAATGCGGCCGGCCCGGCCACCGTCACGGCGGGCCGGGCCAGCATAGTCATCGCCGGTCGGTCGGTGGGCGCCCGGTCAGTGGGCGCCCAGCCCGGTCAGCGCCCGGACCTCCAGTTCAGCGTACTTCGCCGGGTCGGGCCGGTCCTTGGACAGCAGGGTGGCGATCCACCCGGCCAGGAAGCCGATCGGGATGGAGACCAGCCCGGGGTTCTCCAGCGGGAACCAGTGGAAGTCGGTGTCCGGGAACAGCGAGGTCTTCGCGCCGGAGACCACCGGGGAGAAGACCACCAGCACGACCGAGCTGATCAGACCGGCGTAGACCGAGCTGACCGCGCCGGAGGTGGTGAAGCGCTTCCAGAACAGCGAGTAGAGCAGGGTGGGCAGGTTCGCCGAGGCGGCCACCGCGAAGGCCAGGGCGACCAGGGCGGCGGTGTTGAGCTTGCCCGCGAAGAGGCTGAGCACGATGGCCACCGCGCCGATCGCGACGGCGGCCCACTTCGCCGAGAGCACCTCCTGCTTCTCGGTGGCCTTGCCGCGCCGGATCACGTTGGCGTACAGGTCGTGCGCGAAGGAGGCGGAGGACGCCAGGGTGAGTCCGGCGACCACGGCCAGGATGGTGGCGAAGGCGACGGCGGAGATCACCGCGAGCAGGATCGCGCCGCCGGTGGTGCCGGGGCCTCCGCCGAGCACCTCGGCCAGCTGCGGGGCCGCCGTGTTGCCGGAGGCGTTGGCCGCCTTGATCGCCTTGGGACCGACCAGCGCCGCCGCGCCGAAGCCGAGCGCCAGGGTCATCAGGTAGAAGACGCCGATGATGCCGATCGCCCAGAGCACCGACTTCCGGGCCGCCTTGGCGGTGGGCACGGTGTAGAAGCGGACCAGGATGTGCGGCAGGCCGGCGGTGCCGAGCACCAGCGCGATCCCGAGGCTGATGAAGTCGAGTTTGCTGGTGTCGCTGGCCCCGTACTTCAGCCCCGGTTCGAGGAAGGCCGCACCCTTGCCGCTCGCGCTGGCGGCGGCGCCGAGCAGTTCCGAGGGGTTGAAGTGGTACTTGGCGAGCACCAGGACGGTCATCAGCGCGGTGCCGGCGATCAGCAGCACGGCCTTGACGATCTGCACCCAGGTGGTGCCCTTCATGCCCCCTATCACCACGTAGACGACCATCAGCGCGCCGACCGCGACGATGGTCCAGCGCTTGGCGGCGTCCCCGTTGACCCCCAGCAGCAGGGCGACCAGCGTCCCGGCGCCGACCATCTGGGCGAGCAGGTAGAAGATCGACACCACGATGGTGGAGACGCCCGCCGCGGTGCGCACCGGGCGCTGGCGCATCCGGAACGCGAGGACGTCCGCCATGGTGAAGCGGCCGGAGTTGCGCAGCGGTTCGGCGATCAGCAGCAGCGCGACCAGCCAGGCGACCAGGAAGCCGATCGAGTAGAGGAAGCCGTCGTAGCCGGAGAGCGCGATGGCGCCGGCGATGCCGAGGAAGGACGCGGCGGACATGTAGTCGCCGGAGATGGCCAGGCCGTTCTGGAATCCGGTGAAGCCGCGGCCGCCGGCGTAGAAGTCGGCCGCGTCCTTGGTCTGCCGCCCGGCCCAGACGGTGATCGCGAGGGTGGCCAGCACGAACAGCCCGAAGAGGGTCATCGTGATGCCGCGGTGCTCCGTGGCGGAGCTGGCGAGCAGGCTCATTCGGCGGACTCCCGGGGAGCGTGGACGACGGCGCCGTGGGCCTCGCGGATCGCGGCGGCGGTCGGGTCGATCCGCCGGTCGGCGTAGCGGGCGTACCAGGCGGCGATGGCGAAGGTGGTGACGAACTGCAGCAGCCCCAGCACCAGGGCCACGTTGATGTGCCCGACGACCTTGGCGCCCATCAGGCCGGGCGCGTAGCAGGAGAGCAGCACGTAGAGCAGGTACCAGAGCACGAAGCCGATGGTGACCGGGAAGGCGAAGCTCCGGAACGAGCGCCTCAGGGTACGGAACTCCTCGCTCTCATCGATGAGTTGGACTTCCGTAGGGGTAGTGGTGATCGGCGGCGAATCCACTCTGTCTCTCCTCGCTCCTTCGGCGTAGCGGTCGCACACGGGGAACGATCGGACGTGAGGGGCGTCACAATCCGTGTGCGCGCCGCGCAATGCTAGGAGCGTCGCGCCCGCCCCGAAAGGGGTTGACCGCGATCAGCCAGTCGTTCACCCTCTCGCACTATCCAATTGGCCGAAAACCACCACTCACGCCACTTCACGACACCGCCGCCACATGCCGAAGGGGCGGCACCGTCCAGCAGTGCCGCCCCTTCTGACGCATCGTCAGAAAGCGATCCGGACCTTCAGCGCCGAGCGGTCGTCCATCGCCCGATACCCGTCCGGGACACCGTCCAGGCCCACCGTGCGGTCGAACACCAGACCCGGCTCGATGGCCCCGGAGAGGACGTCCGGCAGCAGGTCGGGGATGTACGCGCGGGCCGGGGCGACGCCACCGTTGAGCGAAACGTTTCGGCCGAACATCTGACCGATGTCGACGCCCGCGCTGCCGCCGTGCGGAACGCCGACGTAGCCCACCGCGCCGCCGTCCCGGGCGATCGAGACGGCCGTGCGCATCGACTCCTCGGTCCCGACGGCCTCCAGGACGGCGTGCGCGCCCTGGCCGCCGGTCAGCTCCTTCACCGCCTCGATCGCGGCCTCGCCGCGCTCGGCCACCACGTCGGTCGCGCCGAAGCGCCGGGCCAGGTCGGTGCGGGCGGTGTGCCGGCCCAGCGCGATGATGCGGTCCGCGCCCAGCCGGTGCGCCGCCAGCACGCCGCACAGGCCCACCGCGCCGTCGCCGACCACGGCGACCGTCACGCCCGGGCGCACCCGCGCCGACACGGCGGCGTGGTGCCCGGTGGCCATCACGTCGGACAGCGCCAGCAGCCCCGGCAGCAGCTTCTCGTCGCCCGCGGCCTCCTTCGGCAGCTTCACCAGCGTGCCGTCCGCGAACGGCACCCGCACCGCCTCGCCCTGGCCGCCGTCGGAGCCGACCTGGCCCCAGAACCCGCCGTGCGGGCAGGAGGTCTGCAGGCCCTCCCGGCAGAAGTCGCAGCTGCCGTCCGACCAGACGAACGGCGCCACCACCAGGTCGCCCGGCGCGAAGCCGCGCACCTCGGCGCCCGCCTCCTCGACCACGCCCAGGAACTCGTGCCCGATCCGCTGCCCGGCCACCCGCTGGGCCACCCCGCGGTACGCCCACAGGTCGCTGCCGCAGATGCAGGCGTTCACCACCCGCACCACGACGTCCGTCGGGTGCTGGATCACCGGGTCCGGGACCTCTTCGATCCGGATGTCATTGGGGCCGTGGATCACGGTGGCGCGCATGGGAGTTCGTCCTTACGGAGTCGGCCGTCGGAGGGTGTCGACAGCCGGTGGATGGCGTCGACCGGATAGGCGACGCCTATGCGGAATACTCTATTCCGGTCGCTCGGCCGGAACATTTCGACCGGACCCGGGCCCGACGGCGCTTATCCTGTTGGACCATGCAACCGATCCAGCCCGAGACGTACGGCGCGCCGCGGACCGTCCCGGTCCCCGCCCAGCGCACCGCCGCCCCCGCCGAGGGCTTCGCGGTGGTCGACGTCGAGACCACCGGCCTCGGCCGCTCGGACCGCGTCATCTCGGCGGGCGTCTACCAGCTGGACCCGGACGGCGAGGTCACCGACCACTGGTACACCCTGGTCAACCCCCAGCGGGACCCGGGCCCGGTCTGGATCCACGGCCTCACGTCGGAGCTCCTCTCCGGCGCCCCGACCTTCCCGCAGATCGCCGACGAGTTCGCCGACCGGCTGAACGGCCGGGTCCTGGTCGCCCACAACGCGCTCTTCGACTGGAACATGATCTCGCGCGAGTTCTCCCGGGCCGGCCTGCGCGCCCCGGTCGAGCAGCGGATCTGCACCATGGTGCTCTCCCGCGACCTGCGGCTGCCGCTGCCCAACGGCAAGCTGTCCTCGCTCGCCGCCCACTTCGGCGTCCGCCAGCAGCACGCGCACAACGCCCTGGACGACGCCCGGGTGCTCGCCGAGGCGTTCCGCCCCAGCCTGCACCTGGCCCGCCAGGGCGGCGTCCCGCTGCCGGTGCAGGCCTGCGTGGCCGTCACCGACCTCGGCGAGGACGAGCCCGCCACCCCCGGCCGCGCCTCCTGGACCGGCGCCGCCTACCGCCAGGCCAAGAAGCGCCCGCCCTGCCCGTACCCCAACCCCGGGCGCTGGGAGGACGGCAAGCCGCTGGTGCAGGGCATGCGGGTGGCCTTCACCGGCGACACCGCCACCGACCGGGAGCTGCTGGAGGACCGCGCCGCCGAGGCCGGCCTGCACATCGCCACCTCGGTGAGCCGGCTCACCAGCCTGCTGGTCACCAACGAGCCGAACAGCTGGAGCGGCAAGGCCCGCCGGGCCCGCGAGGTCGGCACGCCGGTGGTCGGCGAGGACGCCTTCCTCCAACTGCTCCGCGAAGTCGCCCCGCACCCCGGTGCGTGAGCCGGATGTGAAGTCGGCGTACCGTGCCCATGTGTACCGTTTTCTGCTGACCCGACAGTGGCTGATCACCATGCTGATCGCGCTGCTGCTGATCCCCGCGACGATCGAGCTGGGCTTCTGGCAGCTGCACCGCCACGAGGCGCGGGTGGCACGGAACGACCTGATCGGCAAGGCCCTCACCGTCGCCCCGGTGCCGTTCGACACCGTGTCGTCGGCCCCCGGCTTCGCGGTGCCCAAGGACCTCATCTGGCACCCGGTGACGGCCACCGGGCAGTACGACACGGCGCACGAGTTCGTCGTCCGCAAGCGGACCGACTCCAGCGGGGACACGATCGGCTACTTCGTCATCACCCCGCTCAAGCTCTCCGACGGCAGGGGCAGCATCCTGGTCAACCGCGGCTGGGTGGCCGGCGACGGCGGCGCCACCGCCTACCCGACGGTCCCGGCCGCCCCGACCGGCGAGGTCTCCCTCACCGGCCGGATGCGCGCCGACGAGACCACGGGCAGCAGCGGCATCAAGGACCGCGCCGGCCTGCCCGACCGGCAGTTCAACCTGATCAACACCGAGCAGCAGGCCAAGGAGACCGGCGTCACCACCGTGCTCGGCGGCTACCTGGAGCTCACCGCCACCACCCCGGCCCCCGCCGACCAGCCCGAGCTGATCCCCGAGCCCAACCACTCCGACATCGGCCCGCACATGGCGTACGCGATCCAGTGGTGGCTGTTCACCGCGATGATCCCGGTCGGGGTCGGGGTGCTGGCCCGCCGCGAGGCCAAGGACCGGGCCAAGCAGGCCGCCGAGGCCGAGGTGCCGGTCGAGGCCGTACCGGCGGCCTGAGGCCCCGACCCGGGAGAACGCGCCCCGCAGACGGCCCGCAACGCCCCGGAGAACCGCCTACAGCACGTCCTCCAGCTCGCGCAGCAGCCGCGCCTTGGCACGGGCGCCGACCACCGAGCGCACCGGCTCGCCGCCGCGGAACACCATCAGCGTCGGCATCGACAGCACCCCGTACGCCGCCTGGGTGCGCGGATTGCGGTCCACGTCCACGCTGACCACCCGCAGCCGGTGCGCCTCCTCGCGGGCGACGTCCGCGAGCACCGGCGCCATCATCCGGCACGGCGGGCACCAGTCCGCCGTGAAGTCCACCAGCACCGGCCCTTCGGCCGCCAGCACCTCCGCGGCGAACGTGTCGTCCGTCACCGCGGGCACCCCTGGGATCTGCACCATCGTCTACTCCTTCGCCCATTCGTTCGCCAGTTCACAGCGCGGCGGCTGTCCGGAGGTCTCGGCCGCCAGCCCGTCCCGGGCCCGTACCGCCCGGTCGAACTGCCCGGCCACCCGGGCCCGGACGTCCTGCAGCCGGGCGATGCACTCGTCCAGTTCGGCGAGCTTGCGCCGGTACACCTCCAGCGAGGCCGGGCAGGAGTCGCCCTCGGGGTGGCCCGCCTGGAGACACTCCACGAACGGGCGGGTCTCCTCCAGGCCGAACCCGACGTCCTGCAGCGTCCGGATCTGCCGCAGCAGCCGCAGGTCCTCCTCGTCGTACGCCCGGTAGCCGTTGCCCGCCCGGCGGGCCGGCAGCAGGCCGAGCTGCTCGTAGTACCGCAGCGCCCGGGTGGTCGTCCCCGCCCGCTCCGCCAGCTCCCCGATCCGCATCCCCGCACCCGCTCTCCCGGCCCGCCTCCGCACGCCGCCGGGACCGACGGTAGACCTTGACCCGGACGTCAACGCCAGCCCGGCTCCGACCGCCCTCCACCGCCCCCGGCGCCACGCCACCCCGCTCCCGCCCCCAGCCCTCCCCCTCGCGCCCGCCACCCGGCAGGATGGTCCCCATGGATCTTGGACTGAAGGACAAGGTGTACGTGGCCACCGGCGCCACCCGGGGCCTCGGCCTCGCCGCCGCCCGGGAGCTGGCCACCGACGGGGCCCGGGTACTGGTCAGCGGGCGCGGCAAGGAGTCCGTGGCCGCCGCCGTCGCCGAGCTGGACGCCATCGGCGGCGCCGGGACGGCCCACGGCCTGGCCGCCGACAACGCCGACCCGGCGACCGCCGAACGGCTGATCGCCGAGGCGACCGGGCACTTCGGCCGGCTCGACGGCGTGCTGATCAGCGTCGGCGGCCCCCAGGCCGGCCCGGTGGCCACCGCCCCCGAGGAGGCCTGGCGCGACGCGTTCGAGTCGGTCTTCCTCGGCGCGCTGCGGCTCGCCCGCGCCGCCGCCGCGGCCCTCGGCGAGGGCGGCGTGATCGGCTTCGTGCTCTCCGCCTCGGTGCGCCAGCCGATCCCCGGCCTGGGCATCTCCAACGGCCTGCGCCCGGGCCTGGCGATGGCCGCCAAGTCCCTCGCCGACGAGCTCGGCCCGCGCGGCATCCGGGTGGTGGGCCTGCTCCCGGCCCGGATCGACACCGACCGGGTGCGCGAGCTGGACTCCCTGGGCGGCGACCCGGACGGCGCCCGCACCCAGGCCGTCGCGACCATCCCGCTCGGCCGCTACGGCACCCCGGAGGAGTTCGGCAAGGTCGCGGCCTTCCTGCTCTCCCCCGCCGCCTCCTACCTGACCGGTGTGATGATCCCCGTCGACGGCGGCGCCCTGCGGCCTCTCTAGGGCGCGTACGGGGGCGGGCGTCCGGCTCCGCCCGCCCCCGGTTCACTCCACCCGCGGGGGCCTGCGCCGCCCGCGGCGCCGTCGCGACCCGGACGGGGCGGCCTGGAGGACCCGGATCCGCAGGTCGGCGGGGAGTTCCGGGAGGCCCAGGCTGGTCCGGGCGTCGGTTCGCGGGCCGGTGTCGAAGTGCTCCACCAGGGCCGCCGGATCGCCACCGGGGGTGAGCCGGACAGCGCCGCGCAGCCGCGGGTGCCCAGGTGCGCGCACCAGGCGTACGCCCGCGCGCTCGACTTCGGGGAGCGTGGCCGTCCCGGCCTCCAGCGCCTCCTCCAGCGCCCGGGTGCGGACCCGCAGCCGGAGTCCGGTGGCGCCGGGCGTCGGCACGACGAGGCCGGCCGGGCCGCTGCGCCGCAGCTGCGCCACCAGCCACCAGACGGTGCCCGCGACCACCACGGCCAGCCCGCCGATGACGACGGGCCACCACCAGGCCGAATCCGCCCAGCGGGTGCGCGAGCGGGCACTGAGCACCGGCTGGTCCGGGGAGGTGAGCGGCCACCAGCCCGGCGGGTCGGCGCCGAGCCGCAGGTACAGGTCGAGCCCGCCGGCCAGCACCAGCACGCCGGCGGCCAGCAGCACCGCCCCGACCACCCCCAGCAGCACCCGGTTGACGGCCGTCCGCCTCATCCCGCCGCCCCCACCCCGGGCGCCGCTCGCACATCGAGGCGCAGCGGCCGGGCCAGCGTCACCCGCGCCAGCTCGTCGCGCAGTTGGCGCTGGACCGACACCGGGTCCGCCGACCCGATGAGGGTGACCCGGACGCGCCGGCGGCTGATCCGGATCCGCAGCCGGTCGATGCCCTGGAGTCCGGCGGCGCGGTCGGCGAGCAGGTGCCCGATGCCGGCCCGGTCGATGGCGGCGCCGGTGTCGCCGTGCGGGCGCAGCGGGAGCCAGCGGCCGAGACCGGGGGCGAGGGCCAGCCAGAGCAGCACCCCGCCGAGGAGGACGGCGGCGCCGGCACCGACCAGCGTCCACAGGTAGTCGAGGTGACGGGTGGCCAGTTCGTCGGCGACCCGGGCGCGCCACCGGCGGGTCGGGTACCCGGCGCGGACGGCGATCACGTCGTACAGCAGCGCGCCCGCGAGCACCAGCAGCACGGTGGCGACGAGCGCCGCGACGACGGCCCGCGGCGCCCGCGGCCGCCTCACCTTCCCCGGCGGGGGCCCGTCCCCGGCCGTCGTCGCCGCCTCCCCGGCCACCGTCGTCGCCTCGCCGGGCGCCGGTTCGCCCCCCGCGCTCATGACACTCCCCCGGTCACCAGCCGCTCCACGACGACGACCACCTCGGACACCCTGGTCCCGGTGAACCCGGAGACCTGCGCGGCAACGCGTTCGCGGACGGCCCGGGCGAGTCCCGCGAGGTCGGCGGGGAAGGGCAGCGCGACGGCGACCCGGACGGTCACCGTGCTGCCGGGCACCGCCACCGAGACGGCGGGCGGTGCGCCCTTGGCGGTGCGGCCGGTCCAGGCGTCGGCGAGGGCCTCGTGGGCGGCCCGGGCGGCGATGCGGGCGTAGACGCGGTCGGCGATCCGGAGCCGACCGCGGGCGGCGGGTTCGCGGCGGGCACCGGTGGTGGGAGCCGCCATCAACGGCGCCGGTCGCGGCCGCGGAGCAGGTCGCCGAGGTCGCCCAGCTCGATGTCGCCCTCCAGCAGGCGGCCGGCCACGAAGCCGACCAGCCCGAGCGCGGCGACCAGCAGGAACGCCGCGAAGCCGCCGAAGTACCCGGCGAAGCCGAGGGCCATGCCCACCACCAGGCCGACGATGGCCAGGTTCATCCGCTACTCCTCGTCCTCGCTGCCGCCCGCCGCCGGGCGCTTCGTGGGCTCGTTACTTGAGCTTGGGCCGCTGCCCCGCGACGACCGTCTCCTCTTCCTCCTCCTCGACGTCCGGCTCGTCGGGGAGGTGGACGTCGTTGACCGCGATGTTGACCTCGACGACTTCCAGGCCGGTCATCCGCTCGACCGCGTCGATGATGTTCTCCCTTACCTGGCGGGCGAGTTCGGGGATGACCACGCCGTACTCGACGACCAGGGCGATGTCGATGGCGGTCTGCTTCTCGCCGACCTCGGCCTTGATGCCGCGCCCGACGCCGGACTTGCCGCCCGGCACCCGGTCGCGCATCGCACCGAAGGTGCGGGCGAGGCCTGAGCCGAGGGCGTGGATGCCGTTGACCTCGCGGGCGGCCATCCCGGCGATCTTCTCGACCACGCCGACGGCCAGCGCCGTACGGCCGCGCTCGCCGGACGGCTTGCCGGCATCGGTCGCGCCCGAGGCCGAGGACGGCGTGTGGGCGGCGGCGGAGCCGGCGGCCGCGGCGTGGCCGGGGTTCTTGTGCATGGTGGCGGGGGTCGGAGTGTCAGGCATGGGGGCGCATCTCCCGTCGTACGGCTCCAGCTATATCGCAAATCCCCATAACTCTGGCATTTCGCCACGTTCCGCGCCCGCCGGGGAGGGCCACCGGGACGCCGCCGGGAACGCCGAGGGCCCGGCCCGGGGAGCACCCCCCGGGCCGGGCCCGTCCACACGACGCAGCCTGGCCGGTCCTAGTCGCCGATCCCGGCGAGGTCCCGCAGGCGGCGGGCCTGCGCCGCCCGTTCGGCCGAGCGCTGCTCGTCGAAGGAGCGGCCGGCGGCGCCCTGGAGCAGGGCCTTGGTCTCGATGACGGCATTGCGCGGCGCGGCCAGCAGGGCGGCGGCGAGGTCGCGGGCGGCGGCGTCCAGTTCCGCACCGGGGACGGCCAGGTTGGCCAGCCCGATGGCGGCGGCCTCCTCGGCGCCGACCCAGCGGCCGGTGGCGCAGATCTCCAGCGCCCGGGCGTAGCCGACGAGTTCGGTGAGCGGCTTGGTGCCGGCCAGGTCGGGGACGAGGCCGAGCGAGGTCTCCTTCATGGCGAACTGGACGTCGTCGGCGACGACGCGCAGGTCGCAGCCGAGGGCGAGCTGGAAGCCGGCGCCGACGGCATGGCCCTGGACGGCGGCGATGGAGACCAGGTCGGGGCGGCGCCACCAGGTGAAGGCCTGCTGGTAGGAGGCGATGGTGTCGTCGAGCTCCTGGTCGGGAGCGCCGGCGAGCTGGAGGAAGGTGGGCTCGCCGGGGATGCCCTCGGGGGTGAACATGGCCCGGTCCAGGCCCGCCGAGAAGGAGACGCCCTCCGCACGCAGCAGGACCACCCGGACGCCACCGGGCAGGTCACGGCCCGCGGCGGCGAGGGCGCGCCACAGGGCGGGCGACTGGGCGTTGCGCCGCTTGGGCTGACACAGGGTGACGACGGCGAGCTCGCCGTCGATCTCCAGGCGGACGCCGTCCTGCCCCCAGCTCGGGGCCTGCGGGTCGGTGACGGGGGCGGTCATGCGGGGACCTCCGGTGGCGAGGGGCTTGGCTACCGGAGAGTAACAAACCTGGGCGCGCGGCGGCAGGGCGCCGGCCCGGAAAGATCAGCGGAAGGGGGGCACCGGGGGCGGACGACACCCCGGACATGACGATCGGCGGCCGGTCCACTCGACCCGAGGGCGGACGATCGATTCTCGTCTCCTCAGTCGGCGCCCTGCCGCCGCGCCATCCAGCGATAAGCTGATGGACCGTCAGGAACCGGCCCCTGCGGTCGCCTTGTTCTTGCCACGCGTGGCACCACCGCGGCCCCGGAGAATGACTCCGGACTCGCTCAGCATCCGGTGCACAAAGCCGTACGAACGACCGGTCTCCTCCGCGAGAGCGCGAATGCTCGCCCCGGAGTCGTACTTCTTCTTGAGATCGGCCGCGAGCTTCTCACGCGCGGCACCGGTCACCCGGCTGCCCTTTTTCAGAGTCTCGGCCACCCGTGCCTCCTCGTAGCGTTGCTCGGTCAGATTCCCATGATCACCCATCCACCGCGTCCTGGCCACCCATTCGGCAAGGTCGATGTCGGGAATGCGTGGTCCTGCGGTGGTGATCCGAGCGCGTCGGGGCGCTCACGTAGAGTGCGCGCCCCCGGGCGGATTCCGCCATCCGCCGAGAAAGGGCTGATCAGCAGTGTCGGCCCGACCACGATCGAGTGGCGGGCCGACAGGAAGTCCTTAAACGGAATCCAGGCTTTCTTCATTCCCGGACACGCCGTAAGTACTAGTTTTTCTGGTCCTAAAAGCGGAGATCGCGTCTACACCCGGTCAGGCCAGCGAGACCAGATCGGCGTACGCCGGGCTCCAGAGGTCCTCGACCCCGTCCGGCAGCAGGATGATCCGCTCCGGCTGGAGCGCCTCGACGGCGCCCTCGTCGTGGGTGACCAGCACGACCGCGCCGGAGAACTCGCGCAGCGCGCCGAGGATCTCCTCGCGGCTGGCCGGGTCGAGGTTGTTGGTGGGCTCGTCGAGCAGCAGCACGTTGGCGCTGGAGACGACCAGCGAGGCCAGCGCGAGCCGGGTCTTCTCACCGCCGGAGAGCACCCCGGCCGGCTTGTCGACGTCGTCGCCGGAGAACAGGAAGGAACCGAGGATCTTGCGGATCTGCACCAGGTCGGTGTCCGGCGCGGAGGAACGCATGTTCTCCAGCACCGTGCGGTCCGGGTCCAGGGTCTCGTGCTCCTGGGCGTAGTAGCCGATCTTCAGGCCGTGACCCGGGGTCACCTCACCGGTGTCCGGCTGCTCCACCCCGGCGAGCATCCGCAGCAGGGTGGTCTTGCCCGCGCCGTTGAAGCCGAGGATGACGACCCGCGAACCGCGGTCGATGGCCAGGCCGACGTCGGTGAAGATCTCCAGCGAACCGTAGGACTTGGAGAGCCCGCTGGCCATCAGCGGGGTCTTGCCGCAGGGCGCCGGGTCCGGGAAGCGCAGCTTGGCGACCTTGTCGTTCTGGCGCACCTGCTCCAGGCCGGAGAGCAGCTTCTCGGCACGGCGGGCCATGTTCTGCGCGGCCACCGTCTTGGTCGCCTTGGCCCGCATCTTGTCGGCCTGGGAGTTGAGGGTCGCGGCCTTCTTCTCGGCGTTGGCCCGCTCGCGCTTGCGGCGCTTCTCGTCGTCCTCGCGCTGCTGCTGGTACTGCTTCCAGCCCATGTTGTAGACGTCGATGGCGGCGCGGTTGGCGTCCAGGTAGAAGACCTTGTTGACGACCGTCTCGACCAGTTCGACGTCGTGCGAGATGACGATGAAGCCACCCTTGTAGGTCTTCAGGAAGTCCCGCAGCCAGACGATCGAGTCGGCGTCGAGGTGGTTGGTGGGCTCGTCGAGCAGCAGCACGTCGGAGTCCGAGAACAGGATCCGGGCCAGCTCGACACGGCGGCGCTGACCACCGGAGAGGGTGTGCAGCTCCTGGTTCAGGATGCGGTCCGGCAGGCCCAGGGCGGCCGCGATGGTGGCGGCCTCGGCCTCGGCGGCGTACCCGCCCTTGGTGAGGAACTCGGTCTCCAGGCGCGCGTACTTCTTCATCGCGTTGTCCCGGGTGGCGCCCTGGCCGTTGGCCATCCGGTCCTCGTTCTCGCGCATCTTCCTGAGCACGGTGTCGAGGCCGCGGGCGGAGAGGATGCGGTCCTTGGCGAGGACGTCCAGGTCACCGGTGCGCGGGTCCTGCGGGAGGTAGCCGACCTCGCCGGAGCGGGTCACCGTGCCCGAGGCCGGCATGCCCTCGCCGGCCAGCACCTTGGTCAGCGTGGTCTTGCCGGCGCCGTTGCGCCCGACCAGGCCGATCCGGTCGCCGGCGGCGACCTTGAAGTTCGCGGACTCGATCAGGATTCGGGCACCGGCGCGCAGCTCGAGGGCGTTGGCGGAAATCATGGCGGAAACTACTCCTGGGACGTGGGCGGGCGGCCGGACGGGGCCCGGGGCCGGGCAGCGGGAAGGGGCGTCGTCGGTGGTCGGCACAGCGCACGGGGCGGTGCCGCGCGCCCGCTATTGCCCGGAGAAGTCAGCCATGACGGCAAGTCTACCGGGCCGCGCGGGAACCCCCGGGGCTACCGCCCAGGGGTACCGGCGGTCCGGCGTCACTGCTGGGGCTGCTGAGACTGCTGGGGCTGCTGCGCCTGGGGCTGCATGAGCGGCTGGTCGCCCACCGGGGCGTCCTGACCCGCCGGAGCGTCCTGCCCCACCGGGGCGTCCTGGGCCGGGCTCGCCGCCGGGTCGGTGCAGCCGCCCTGCGGACGGACCGCCGCGAACGGCGCGGACGGGCTGCCGCAGGCCGCCTCGGGGGCGGCCGCCTTGGTGTCGAACACCCGGGCCGGAACGATCGGGCCGTCGGTGATCAGCACCCGGCTGCCGTCCAGCGCCTTGACCGAGGCGCTCGGGCCGGTGTTCAGCTGCCAGCCGGTGCTGTCCAGCCGGTACCCGTTGATGCCGCCGGAGACGGCCTGCCCCGCGCTGTTGGTGCAGCTGCGCGGGACGAGCACGGCGTACTCGGTGCCGACCGTGCGCAGCGGGTCGTAGACGCAGCCGCTGGGCGGCTTGGAGTTGTAGCGCAGGTCGCCGTCGGCGTCGCGCAGGCCCATGGTCAGGTTCGGGGTCACCACGGCCACCCAGGCGGAGCCGCCCTGCGGGACGGTGTGCAGGGCCGCCGCGGCCCGCTCCTGGGCCAGTTCCTTGCGCTGCGCGTCGGTGCGCTTGTCGGCGCCGGGCTCGCCGTCGCCGCGCAGCCAGTCCGCCAGGCCGGGCACCGCCCGGTGCCAGCGCACCTCGTGGTCGCCCGGGCGCACCGAGGTGACCAGGCCGTCGTCCCAGACCACGATGGCGTTGTCCCCCGCCATCGACAGGTACAGCGCGGTGGCGCCCTCGCGGCGGTAGGACCAGGCCTGCTCGCCGCTCTGCCGGTGGAAGGCCTCCAGTCCGGGGCCGACCTTCAGGTCCAGGTCGGCCGTGCTCAGCGACTGCGTGCTGACCGGCGTGGCCTCCGCCTCGCCCGGCCCCGCCACCCGGTCGCCGAACGGCACCGGCTTGTTGGCGTGCGCCGCCGCACCGGCCGCAAGGACCAGCATCACCGCCAGGGCAGGCAGGATCGAGCGGGGGGTCAGTACACGCAGCGGCTTCCAGGACACGGCCGGAGCGTACCTTTCACCGGGCACGCGAGTCAGCCTGGAATCGCCCCCGCCCCACCCCTCGGACCGCGCGTCCGGCCGCGCGCGCCCTCCCCGCGCACCCGCCCGCCCACCTGCGCCGTCGGTGCCGGGGCCGGGCCGCCGCCCGCTCCGGGGCCGGGCGCCGGGGCCCGGCCGGACCGTTACAGAGCTGATACACGCGGCGGGTCCCGGCCGGGCGTTGCGGCAGACGGCGTTCGAATATCGCCCACTTTAGGGTGACATTCGGCTTTTCCGACGCGCGCCGGGCCTACTGTCGGCGAGCGGAGCGCCACGGTCCGTCCAGTGCGCCCCCGCCCCGCGACGCCCGGAGGAGAGACCATGCGAATCGGCCGCCTGACGCTGGCCGCCGCCGCCCTGCTGCTGATGGCCACGGCCAGCGTCCCGGCCGGGTCGCCACTCAGCCAGACCGAACGGCACTCCCTCTCCTCGGACGCCTTCGAGCCGCGCGGCGCCGCCCCCCGCCCGCCCGTCCAGCGGCCCAAGCACGAGCCGCCGTTCGGCGCCTTCGTCGGCTCCTGGGACGACTACATCCCGCAGATCGGCCGGTACGCGCAGTGGCTGGGCAACGCCAACCTGCAGGTCGGCCACACCTACCTGGCGGGCAACAGCTGGGCCGACGTCGAGGGCGAGCTGATGGTGCTCGGCATGTGGTCGCAGTGGCGGTTGGCCGACCCGTCCCGGACGCTCGTCCTCGGCGTGCCGATGCTGGTGCCCAACGAGGCGAACGTGCCGGACGGCGAGGTCGCCAAGCTGCTCGCCCAGGGCGCGCGCGGGGACTTCGACCGGCACTTCCTGCGGCTCGCCCACCGGCTGGTGTCCCTCGGCGGCGCGGACACCGTGCTCACCCTCGGCTGGGAGATGAACGGCGTCACCTACACGCACCGCTGCAAGCCCGACCCGTCCGCGTGGAAGGCGTACTGGCGGCGGATCGTCGACGTGATGCGCTCGGTGCCCGGGCAGCGGTTCCGCTTCGACTTCACCCCGAACCGGGGCCTGGACGCCATCCCGTGGACCAAGTGCTACCCCGGCGACGACGTGGTCGACATCATCGGCATGGACAACTACGACCAGCCCGCCGGGGGCACCTTCGACGACTACGTGCGCGAGCCGTACGGGCTTCAGGACCAGGTGGAGTTCGCCGCCAAGCGCGGCAAGCCGGTCTCCTACCCGGAGTGGGGGCTGTTCCGCAACGGCGACAACCCGGAGTTCGTGCAGCGGATGGTCGAGTGGATGCGCACCCACGACACCGCCTACCAGACCGTCACCGACTACTGCCCGCACGGCTTCTTCGAGTGCGACCGCAACCCGCGCTCCGCCGCCCGGTTCAAGCAGCTGATGTCCGGGTCGAAGGGGGCGCCGGCGGTGGTGCCGACGGCGCCCCAGGCCCCCGTCCAGCCGATCGTCCCGCCGCGCCCGCCCACGCCGTCGGCCACGCCCGGGGCCCCGAGCGCGGCGCCCGGCCCGTCCGCGAGCCCGTCGCCGGCCCCCTCGGCCACCACGTCGGCGAGCCCCTCGAAGAGCCCGTCCGCGAGCCCCTCGGCGGCCCGGACGCCCGCCCGGACGCCCGCCCGGCGCTGAGCCCGGGCCGGGGGCGGGGGCGGTCAGCTGCGGCGGCGGGCCAGCAGGGCCTCCTTGAGCCGCGGGAAGCGGGTCCGCAGCACGTGCGCCGCCTGCTGGCGGACGCGCACCGCGCCGGACCGGGCGACGGCCGCCGGCGCCGGCCCGGGCGGACCGAACAGCAGGCGCTGGTTGGACAGCTGGTCCGGCCGCCAGCGCTGCTTGTACGGCTCCTGGCCGCGCAGCAGGCCGAGCAGCGGGACGCCCGCGCCGACCGTCTCGTCCAGGGCGGCGCTGAACAGCAGCCCGGCGATGTCCAGCCGCTCGCGCAGCACCGGGTGCGCGCCGTACATGTACAGGCCGCCGAAGGAGGGGCAGAGCAGCAGCAGGTTCACCGCGACCAGTTCGCCGTTCAGCCGGAACTGGTGGACGGCCGCCCTGCCGGTGGCGACCAGGCCGACGGTGGACTCGGTCAGGTGCCGGGCGAAGCGGTCGGTGCGGTGCTCCGGGGTGACGCCGCGGTCCTGCCACTGCAGGAAGTGCAGCCGCAGCAGGCCCTCCAGCGCCGCCGGCACCTCGGCCGCCGGCGTCGAGCTGACCTGCACCCCGGCCTCGGCGATCTTGCGCAGCTTCACCCGGCTGCGCTGCGCGGTCTTGCCGGGCACCCGCTTGAGCAGCCGGTCCATCGGGACGGCCGGCAGGTACTGGCAGAGCGAGTCCTGGTAGCGGCGGCGCCGGCCGTGCCAGTGCTCGTACACCCGCTGCACCGCCGCCTCGGGGTGCACCTCGCGCAGTTCCAGGGAGTGCCACGGGCGGGTGAGCGGGAGGGCGGCGGCGAACTCGGCGGCGGCCCGGTCGGCGCAGTCGTCGTCGAGCAGCACGTCGGAGTAGTCGACCAGCCCGGCGCCCAGGGCGGTCAGCCCGCCGAGCGGGCCGCCGCGGCGTCTGAAGGCACCCGCGCCGACCAGCAGGCCGTCCCGGCGGACGAGCAGCACCAGCAGGCCGCCCGGGCTGCCGTAGTGGCGCCACCAGGAGCGCTGCCAGTCGGCGGCCTGGAAGAAGGTGGCGGTCCGGCAGCGGGCGGCCAGGTCGTCCCACTCCTCGGCGAGGGTGTCCAGGGCGTCGTCCTCGCGGCGCAGCTCGGTGGTCCAGCCCGGCGCTGCCGGCTGGGCAGGGAGGCCGGCGTGCCGGGTCTCAGTGCTCATCGCCCGCTCCCGGCCGCGGCCTTCTCCTTGGCCGGGGGCTCCTCGGCGCTCTTCTTCTCGGCCTCGGTCTTCCCATCGGCCTCGGTCTTCCCGGGCTCCCCTTCCGCCTTCTCGGCCTCCTCGGTCTCCTCCACCTGGCCGGTCTCCTCCACCCGGTCTGCGGCGGGCGGCTCCTCGCCGCGCGGGCGGGGGGTGGCCGGCGTCGTCGGCTCGACCGGGGCCCCGGCGGTCTCGGCGGGTTCGGCGCCCTCCGGCAGGGCGGCCTCGCCCCGGCGGCGGGTCATCATCACCAGGGCCCCCACCAGCAGCCCGGCCGCGCCGCCGACCGCGACGTCCAGCGTGGCGGACGGGGTGGTCGGCCGGTCCGGCTCGGCGGCCGGGGCCAGCGTCACCAGCCGGACGCTGGTGTCCCTGCTGCTGGTGTTGGCGAAGGAGACCAGGGAGCGGGCCACCGCGTCGGCGGTCTGGGCCGCCTCCTGGGGGTGCCTCCCGGTGCCGGTGATCTCGATCATCGGGGCGTCCGGGGAGGTGGTCCCGTGCACCAGGGACTCCAGCTCGGCGCGGGTGTGGCCGGTCTCGGCGGCCGCCACCGCGAGCACCTGCGGCTGGCCCGCCAGCCGCCCGTACGCCTGGGCGAAGTTGGTCGCGGTGGCGGCCTCCCCCGGGTTCTGCGGCACCACGAGGACGTAGGCGCTGGCGGCGTACGAGGGGTGCGAGACGACGGCGTACCCGGCGCCGGCCGCGGCGCCCAGCGGCACCGCGAGCGCCACCGGCCACCAGCGGCGGACCAGGTGGCGGGCCCTTCGGCGCGGTGTGGTCATGGGTGTGACTCCTTGGGTATGTGACGGCGGTTCCGGCGGCGGGCCGTCAAGCGCGGGCCAGCCGGTCGTAGAGGGCGCCCAGGTCTGCGGCGACCCGGGCGATGTCGTAGTGGCCGACCGCCGGGGGGTGCGGCAGCGGGTCGGAGTTGTGGTCGTTCAGGTGCCGCAGGTCGCGCAGCGCGGCGGCGTACGCGGCGCCCTCGGACGGGATCCGGCGGGCCTGCGGGGCGGCGCTGGGCGGCAGTTCGTCGAGCGCCGGGCAGGCGCTGTGCCGCACCGGCAGGCCGGCCGCCAGGCCCTCCAGGATGCCGAGGCCGAAGGTCTCCGCGGTGGAGGGGGCGGCCAGCACGTCCAGGGCGGTCAGCAGGTCGGGCACGTCGTCGCGCTCGCCGGTGAGCACCAGCCGTTCCCGGACGCCGAGTTCGGCGGCCCGGTGCTCCAGCGCGGCGCGTTCCGGGCCCGCGCCGACCAGCACCAGCCGGGCGGCCGGGTCGAGTACGGCGAGGGCCTCCAGCAGCACCTCGAAGCGCTTGCCGGGGACCAGCCGGCCGACTCCGCCGACCACCCAGCTCCCCTCCGGCAGGCCGAGTTCGGCCCGCAACCGGCGGCGGGTGGCGGTCCGGTCGGCGGCCGGGCGGCGGTAGCGGGCGGTGTCGATGCCGTTGGGGATCAGCTCGACCCGGGTCGGTGGGACGCCCCAGGAGTGCAGCGTCTGGGCGACCTGCCGGGAGACCGCGACGGTGGTGCTGCCGAGCCGCTCGGCCGCCAGGTAGAGGCCCTTGACGCCGCGGGTGACCGGGCGGCCCTCGATCACCCCGGCGTGCAGCGAGTGCTCGGTGGAGACCACCGCGCGGACCCCGGCGAGCCGGGCCGCCAGCCGGCCGTACAGCTGCGCCCGGTACAGGTGGGTGTGCACCAGGTCGTAGCGGCCGGAGCGGACCAGTCGGACGAGCCGGGGCAGCGCGCCCAGGTCGCGGTTGCCGCGCATGCCGAGGTGGTGGACGGTCACCCCGTCGGCGCGCAGCGCGGCGGCGACCGTGCCGGGGCTGGTCAGTGCGACCACCTCGCACTGCTGGTGTGCGGGCAAGTGCCTCAGCAGCAGGTGGAGTTGGCGCTCGGCGCCGCCCGAGGCGAGGCCGGTGACGATGTGCAGGACCCTCACGGCCGGGCCCCCCGCCGGGCGACCAGGGGGCTTCGGCGCAGCTCGGTGACGGCGTCGCGCAGCCGCTGCCGGCCGCGTTTGGCGCGCAGCCGCCAGGCGCCGTCGCGGTCGCCGACGTAGCAGCGGGGCAGTGCGAAGCGGCCGGTGAGCGGGGAGTGCGCGATGGCGCAGGCGTAGTCGTAGCCGGCGTCGCGCACGGCCTCGGTGGCGGGCAGGTCCACGGCGCCGTACGGGTAGCAGAAGCCGGTGACCGGGCCGCCGACCACCTCCTCCAGGAGGCGCCGGCTCTCCCGGGTCTGCACCGCCAGGACGTCGGCCGGCAGGCCGGGCAGCGCCTGGTGGCCGAGGCCGTGCGAGCCGATCTCCCAGCCGGCGGCGGCGAGTTCGGTGACCTCCTGGACGGTGAGCAGCTGCTTGCGCGGCCCCTCGACGTCCCAGCCGTTGTCCCGGCCGAGCAGGTCGGCGACCACGTACGCGGTGGCGGTGAAGCCGTACGCCTGGAGGATCGGCACGGCGTGGCGCGCGAAGTCCGCGTAGCCGTCGTCGAAGCTCAGCCCGACCAGTCCGTCGTCCCGGCCGGCGGCCCGGGCCCGCATCAGCTCGCCCACGGAGACGCCGCGCCACCCGCGCCGGTGCAGCCAGGCGACCTGCTCGGCGAACCGCTCGGGGCTGACGGTCAGCTGGTACGGGTCCTCCTTCTCGACCGCCACCGAGTGGTACATCAGGATCCACGGCGAGGAGGAACCGGGGCCCGACGGTTCGCCGAGCGGGCGGCGGCTCCTGGGCAGTTGCGCCTGCGGCCCGGCGGGGTCGGTGCACGGGAGGTCGCCGCGTGGTGCGGCTGCGGCCGGTACGGCCTGGCGGCGGACGCCCGCCTGGGCCGAACGGACGGTTCCCCGTTCATTGTCCATGGGGAAGCTTCCCTTCATCGGCGACGGTTGGCGGGTTCAGGGCCCGGGCCACGGCGAGGACCGGACCGCGCACCTCACGCGCGCCGAGGCCGGTGCCGAGGACGGCGAAGGCCAGCGCCACGGTGAGGCCCCCGAGGAGGGTGGAGAGCAGGGGGCCGGTGGCCAGCCCGGCGACGGCGGCGCCGAGGGCGGTGGCGCCGCCGGCGGCGGCCACCAGCCGGGCGTGGCCGCCGAGCACCCGGCGCAGCCGCAGCGGGATGCCGCGCAGCACCAGGCCGTGCAGCAGCAGCGCGGCGGTGGCGGTGATGCCGGCCGCGTTCCCGGCGGCGAGCCCGAGGGCACCGAAGCGGGGGGTGGCGAGCAGGCTGACCACGACGGTGACGCCGAGGCCGAGCAGCATCGCGGCGACCGGGAACCAGTCCAGCAGCCGGCGGCCGCCGTCCTCGGTGCCCGGATCGTCGGCCCGGCGGACCACCGGGCGCAGCGAGAAGTACGGGCGGATCATCACGCCGATCAGCGCCTGGGCGGGCAGGCCGAAGCTGTAGACCCGGATGACGGCGGCGGTGGCGGCGGTGTCCTGCGGGCCGAAGGCGCCGCGCTGGAAGAGCAGCGAGACCACCGAGGGGGCGCAGGCCATCAGGAAGGCGGTGCCGCCCAGGACGACCGCCGCGGCCTGGCCGAGGTCCTTCTCGACCCGGTCCCGGGCGGCGGCGAGGTCCCCGGCCGCCAGCGCCCGGGCGACCAGCGGGAAGGTGACGGTGCAGATCAGGATGCCGGCCGTCATGGCCAGTTGGGAGACCTTGGCGGCGTAGTTGAGGTGCGAGATGGTGCCGGCCGGCAGCGCCGAGCCGAGGTAGCGCTCGACGAAGACCTGCGACTGGCGGGTCAGGGTGAACGCGGCCACCGGCAGCAGGGCGAACGGCATCAGCACCAGCGCCTGGCGGGAACGGCGGACGCGGCCCGCGCCGGGGGGCGATCCCGGGCCCGCGCCCTGGCGCAGCCGGCGCAGGAACGGGGCGACCAGCAGGCCGGCCATCAGCAGGCTGCCGAGGGCGACGCCGAGGGCGGCGGAGCGCACGCCCAGGAAGGACTGGCAGCCGAGCAGCACGGCGAGGATGCCGACGTTGTAGGCGACGTAGATGCCGGCCGGCGCGGTGAAGCAGTGGTGGGCGCGCAGCGCGGCGGCGAGGTAGCCGACCACGCCGAACGGCAGCACGGTGATCGCGGTGATCCGGGTGCAGGTGACGGCGAGGCCGGGGTTGGCCAGGCCGGGGGCGAGCAGCTCGACCAGCTGCGGGGCGCCGAGGGCGGCGGCCAGCGCGAGCCCGCTGAGCGCGAGCAGCAGCCAGGGCAGGGTGGCGCGGACCAGTTGGCGGACCGGGTCGGGGGCGTCCGGGTCCTCCTCGCGCAGCACCAGGGCGAGCGCGAAGGCGGGCACCATGAGGAAGGACATGGCGTCCTCGATCAGCAGCGGCGCGGCCGTCTCCGGGACGGTCCAGGCGACCAGGAAGGCGTCGGTGCCCTGGTTGGCGCCGAAGTAGCGGGCCAGCAGGAGGTCGCGCAGCAGGCCCAGGCCGGAGCCGGCGGCGCTGAGGACGGCGGTGATGCCGAAGGCCTTGGCAAGGAAGCCGCGCCGGGGGGCCGGGCCGGGCCCGGACGGCGGGCCGTCGGCGGCGGCGCCGCGCGGCGCGGGCACGGCGGAGGCGAGGGCCGGCTGGTCGGTGGTCATCGCGGGTCGGCCTCCGCGACGCAGGCCCGGGCCGCGAGGCCGAGGACGACGGAGGTCAGCACGGTGGTGGTGCCGCCGATGTCCGCGTACAGGAAGTCGACCAGCACCCAGGTGAGCAGGGCCAGGGCGGCGAGCGCCGGGCCGCGGGAGTGGCGCAGGCAGCCGAGCAGCAGACCGAGGAAGAGCGCGGCGTAGGCGACGATGCCGATCAGGCCCTGCTCGCTGAGCACCAGGAAGTACATGTTGTGCGGGGAGAGCAGCGGTTCGCGCTGGAAGCCGATGGTGGGGTCGGCGGCGTCGCTGCCGGAGGAGAGCCGCAGCGGGGCGTGGCTGTCGCGCAGTTGCTGGAAGGCCTTGGGGCCGGCGCCGTGGACGGGGTGGTCCTGCCAGATCCGCCCGGCGGTGGACCACAGGTCGTAGCGGTCGGAGACGGACTGGTCGGGGGCGGCGGAGACGGAGCCGATCGAGCTGAGCCGCTCGGTGACGCCGGAGGCGCCGAGGCCGAGGCCGCCGACCAGGACGACCGCGGTGGCCAGGCCGAGGACGGCGCCGCGGACGGCGAGCCGGGCGTCGGCCCGCAGCAGCAGGACGGTGGCCGCGGCGGCGGTGGCGATCCAGCTGCCGCGGCTGAACGAGACGGCGAGCGGGAAGGCCAGGAAGGCGGCGGTGGCGAACATGGCGCGGCGCAGCCGGACGTCTCCGCCGGGGCGGCGCTCGGCGAGCGCCAGGGCGAGGGCGGCGAGCAGGCCGTAACTGACGACCGTGGACATCGCCATGATGTCGAGGGCGCCGAAGGTGCCGACGGCCCGGATCGGCTGGCCGGTGTAGGAGGCGCCGGTCCGGGTGAGGTACTGGTGCGCGCCGACCACGCCCTGGACCAGCGCGGCGAGCACGAAGGAGCCGAGGACCAGCCGCTGGTCGACGCGGTCGCGCAGCGAGCAGAGCACCCCGGCCGGCACCAGGACGAACACCTGGGTGAGCCGGACGAAGCCGGTGAGGCTGGTGGCCGGGTCGATCGAGCCGACGGTGGCGACGGCGGCGGCGACCACGATGCCGCCGAACAGCACGCAGGTGGCGCGGCTGACGGCGGGCAGCCGCCCGCGCAGCAGGTTGAGCACGGTGAGGGCGACCAGGGCCAGCGAGGCCACGTCGGCGGCGGTGACGTGGACGGCAGCCGCGACGTCCTTCTCGCCGGTGGGCACGCAGACCAGCAGGACGGTCGCCGCGGCGAGCAGGCTGGGCCGGTCCGCGAGCGCGGGCAGCGCCTTGCGTAACGCGAGCCGCGGGACGGCGGGAAGGGTCAGGGCCACGCGGGTCAGCTCCCGTCCGGGTGGAGCATCAGGACCGCGGTGCGGCACAGGATCTTGACGTCCTGCCAGAGGCTCCAGCTCTCGATGTAGCGGTTGTCGAACCGGGCCCGGTCCTCGATCGAGGTGTCCCCGCGCAGGCCGTTGACCTGGGCGAGGCCGGTCAGGCCGACCGGGACGCGGTGGCGGTCGGCGTACTCGGGGTAGGCCTGGCCGAACCGCATGACGAAGTAGGGGCGCTCCGGGCGCGGGCCGACCAGGCTCATGTCGCCGCACAGCACGTTCCACAGCTGCGGCAGCTCGTCCAGCGAGCTGCGGCGCAGCAGCCGGCCGACGGCGCCCATCCGGTGGTCCTGGGAGATGTTCCAGCGGGTCGCCGACTCGTGTTCGTTGCTCGGGCGCAGGGTGCGGAACTTGAGGACGGTGAAGACCTTGCCGTCGAGCCCGGTGCGCTGCTGGCGGAAGAGCACGCCGGGGCCGGTGTCGAAGCGGACGGCCAGCGCGCAGAGCACCAGGACGGGGGCGAGCAGCAGCAGGCCGAGGCCGGCGGCGACGACGTCCAGGGCGCGCTTGGCGGCCCAGCCGGGGCGGCGCATCGCCGGGCTGCCGACCCGCAGGCAGGGGAAGCCCCACAGGTGGTCGGCTCCGGCCAGCGGGCCGGCGGGCAGCGAGCCGTGTTCGCGCAGCGCGGGCACCAGCCAGACCTGGCAGCCGAGCCGGGCGGCGTCGCGCAGGGCGGCGGCGGTCTCGGCCTCGTCGGCGGCGCCGGCGGTGGCGACCACGTGGTGGATCCGGTGCCGGCGGACCTCGCGCTCCAGCACCTCGCGGCCGCCGAGGACGGGCAGGTCGGTGTCGCCGGCGAGCAGCGGCGGGTCGGCGTCGAGGAAGCCGACCGGGCGCATCCCGTACTCGCCGCGCTCGCTGAGGGCGGCGGCGACCCGGCGGCCGAGCCGGCCGGCGCCGAGCACCAGGACGGGGTTGGGGCGGCTGCGGCGGATCCGCCGGACCAGGTGGTAGAGCACGGCGCGGCCGACGGCGGCGATCAGCAGTTGGACGCCGAGCAGGACGGTGAGCCGGGCCGGGGTGGCCGGGCCGCAGTCGGGCCAGCGGCCGTCCAGGCAGCCGGCCAGGGTGACGGCGAAGGCGGTGGCGACGACGGCCCGGACGGCCAGCGCGGGCAGTTCGTCCAGGACGGAGAGGGTGAGCCGGGTGCGGTAGAGGCCGCCGACCAGGTTGAGCACGAGCAGCAGGGGCAGGACGGCGGCGGCACCGAGCAGCGGCGCGAGCGGGACGGCCGGGTCGACGGCCCGGTTGGCGAGGCCGGTGGCGGTGCACAGCGCGATCGCGTCGACCTGGACGAGCGCGAGCGGCAGGGCGAGCCGGGACCGGACCGCCCCGCGGTGCCGGCGGGGCGGCGGCACCGTCCGGGTCTGGGCGGATCCGGCCGGGCGGTCGAGCAGCCCGGTGCCGGGCCGCCGCGGACCGGACAGGGACCGACCGGATCGCGGCACGCTGTCGTGGTCAATAGTCATCAGCGCACGAACTCCCCTGCTGTGTGCCCGGGGTGACGGCGCCCCGACACCGGATGGCGCGGAGCCGCCGTCCCGGCCCGGTGGGCGCGGTCCTGACAGCACCTGCTGCCGCTGGCGGCTTTCGGTCCTCTCGCACCGGGCCCGGCCGCGCGGGGCGCGACCATGAAGGGCTCAGTCGCGAATTCCCGGCGTGAAATCGAAACGAAGCAGGCGAAATCCGACAATACATAACCTGGCTGCGCAGACTGGAAGTTGACTTGCCGTTTCATTCCAGCCGCCCATTAATAGGTATTTCGGATTTGACGCCTCGTCCCTATCCGGTTGAGGGTGCGAATACGACGGCGCCGGATCGGCGGGCATTCACGGCATGTGAAACGATCAGATCCGCTCTGGGACACGGGCCCGGCGCCGCCCGGCCGCCGGACCGGCACCCAGCAGATGGCGGTACAGCGCGTCCACCTGTTCGACCACCGTGCGGACGTCGTGCCGGGCGACCACGTGATCGCGCAGCCTCGCCCCGCGCCGCTCACACTCGATCGAATCGGACAGCGCTTCCGCCATTCGGGTGGCGAGCGCGGTCACGTCCTCGGGCGGCACCACCGCCCGCCCCCGCTCGGCCTGGGGCAGGCACTCCCGGGCGCCCGGCACGTCGGTCAGCAGCACCGGACGGGCCACCGCCATCGCCTCCAGCGGGGCCAGCGCCATGCCCTCCCAGCGCGAGGGCAGCACCACCAGGTCGGCCGCCGCCAGCCACGGCCTCGGGTCCGGCACGTCCCCGACCAGCCGGACCCGGGACGGCTCGGCCGACTCCCGGACCAGATCCGCCAACCGGTTCTCCTCGGGGCCGCCGCCGACCAGCGCCAGCCGGGCCTGCGGCACCGCCCGCAGCACCTCCGGCCAGGCCGACAGCAGCACGTCCTGGCCCTTCTGGCGGCACAGCCGGCCGACGCAGACCGCGAGCGGGGCGTCCAGGTCCAGGCCCAGCGCGATCCGGGCCGCCCGGCGGTCGGCGGGTGCGTAGTGGCGCACGTCCACGCCGTTGGGCACCACCGCCCAGTCCGCGCTCACCCCGGCGGCGACGCCGTCGGCCCGCTCCTGGACGCTGACGCAGAGCAGCCGGTGCGCCCAGCGGCTGGCGAAGCGCTCCCAGTGCAGGGTGGCGGTGGCCAGCGGGCCCTCGACGGCGGCGAAGGACCAGGCGTGCGGCTGGAAGACGGTCGGCACCGCGCCGCGCACCGCCAGCCGGCCGGCCAGTCCGGCCTTGGCGCTGTGCAGGTGGACCACGTCGGGCGCGGCCGCCCGGACGATCCGGCGCAGCCGCCACGCCTCGGCGGCGGTGCCCGGGCCCGGCGAGCGCCCGGCGGGCCAGTCATGGACCAGCGCGCCCACGGCGGCGGCCTCCTCGGCCAGCCGGCCGCCGCCCGGGCAGGCGACCAGCACCCGGTGGCCGGCCTCGCGCTGCCCCCGGACCAGATCGGCGACGACGCGGGCGACTCCGCCGTCCACGGGCTGTGAAATGTGAAGGATCGTCATATGCACGGCGGCGAGCCTAGGGTGGCTCCCCCGCGCCGGGCGGCCCTCGTCACCCGGAGGTGGCGGGCCGTCCACCCGTACGGCTTTCCGCTCGTACGGGTGGGCGGGCCGCTCGAATTCCCGGGCGAATTCCCGTGGGAAAGACGGCCCCGTGAACTCGGTGAACCCGGTGAACTCCGCGGAGTCAGCGGACCTCGGCGGCCAGGTTGGCCAGCACCTGGTCGTGGATCCGGTTCAGGCCCTTCGGGGCGAAGGTGCGCTCGAAGAAGCCGCCGATGCCGCTCGCGCCCTGCCAGGTGGCCGAGACGGTGACCTTCGACCGGCCCTCGCCGGCCGCCGAGACCGTCCAGGTGATCACCATGCTGGAGTTGGCGTCCTTCTCCACCAGCTGGTCGGGCGAGGGCGCCGAGACGGTGAACAGGCAGTCCCGCACGCGCTTCTCGGTGGCCTGGAGCTTCCAGTGCACCTGGGTGCCCGCGCCGGTGCCGCCGACCCGGACCTCGTACTCGCTGTACTGCGGGGGCAGCAGCTTCGGGCGGGTCACCTGGTAGTCGGCCAGCGCCTCGTACACCCGCTCGGGGGCGGCGTCGTAGTCCCGCTCGGTGGTGGCCTGCACCTGTCCCATGGCCTTGCTCTCCTCGTCCGGTGGTCTTCCGATTGTCACCGGCAAGCCAATCACAGCGCCGGGGGCGGAGGCCGACCGGACGGCCCGCCGCGGTCGCGGGGCGGCGGGATAGGGTGGCCGGTGTGCTCGATCTGGTGACAGCAGTGCGCTACGTCGACCCGCTGCGGTCCGGCGGCTCCGTCCCCGGCGTGGTGGAGACCGACGACCTGGGAACCTACGTGGTCAAGTTCACCGGCGCCGCGCAGGGCCGCAAGGCGCTGGTGGCGGAGGTGATCGTCGGCGAGCTGGCCCGGCGGCTCGGCCTGCGCGTCCCCGAGCTGCGGCTGGTGGACTTCGATCCGGCCGTCGCCGCGGACGAGCCCGACGCCGAGATCCAGGACATGCTCAAGGCCAGCGGCGGCCTCAACCTCGGGATGGACCTGCTGCCCGGCGCGCGGGACTACCGGCCGGGCATGATCCCGGTGGACTCCGCCGAGGCCGGGCGGGTGGTCTGGCTGGACGCCCTCACCGGCAACGTCGACCGCACCGTGCACAACCCCAACCTGGTGGTCTGGCACGGACGGCTCTGGCTGATCGACAACGGCGCCGCGCTGATCTTCCACCACCGCTGGGCCACCGCCGAGGCGGCGGTCGGCAAGCGCTACGACCTCAGCGCGCACGCGCTGGGCGGCTCGGCCCCGGACGTCCGGCTGGCCGACGAGGAGCTCGGCCCGCTGGTCACCGTCGGCCTGCTGGAGGAGGTGCTGGCGCTCGTCCCGGACGAGTGGCTGGCCGACGAGCCCGGCTTCGACTCGGTGGCCGCCGTCCGGCACGCCTACGTGACCCACCTGGCCGCCCGGGTGGTGCTCTCCGCGCAGTGGCTCCCGGAGGGCTTCGCCACCCCCGAGCAGCTGCGCGAGGCCGACCGCCGCCGGGAGGCCCGGACCCGGGCCGGCCGGCCCGCCTGGCTCCAGGAGGTCCCGGACCTGCACGGCAAGCCGTCGGTGGAGACCGTCTGGGACCAGCACGTCGAATGAGCGGGGCGGGGCCCGCCCGGAGCGGTCAGCCGGGCGGGGCCCGGGCACCGCGGCCGGGAAACGACCGGGGAGCGGACCCTGGTGGGCCCGCTCCCCGGCTCAGTGTTCAGGTGTCGCCGTGGTCAGCGCGTCAGCGCCACCACTGGACCGCCTTCTCGGCGTTGATGATGCCCGCGCCGTAGAAGCCGTTGTCGTCCGCGCCGCCCTCGCAGGTGGCCTTGTACGCGCCGGTGCCGCCCGGGTTGTACTCGCCGGTCGGGCAGGGGTGCGACTCCGCCTGGTTGGTGAGCAGCTCGGTCAGCTCGTCCGGGTTGGCCCACGGGAAGGTGCTGGCGAGCAGCGCGACCACGCCGACGACGTGCGGGGTGGCCATCGAGGTGCCCTGCATGTAGCCGTACTTGTTGCCCGGGATCGTGGAGAGGATCCGGCCGTTCTTGTCCGGGGTGTCCGGGATCTGGTAGCGGGCGTCGCCACCCGGCGCGGCGACGGTCACGACGCCCTTGCCGTAGCTGGAGTAGTACGCCTTGTCGCCCTTGACGCCCACCGAGGAGACGGCGATGACGCCGGGCAGCTCGGTCGGCAGCGACAGGCAGTCGTTGGTGACCGGGCGGGTCACCTTGGTGGTGTCGTCCGGGCTGGCGACGTCAACGGTCTTGTGCGCCAGGTCGATGTTCTCGTTGCCCGCCGCGGCGACGTTGAGGACGCCCTTGCGCTGCGAGAACGAGACCGCCTTGCGGACGGCGGCGCTGATCGCGGCCTGGTCCTTGTCGTTCGGGCAGTTGAACATCCACGGGTCGACGTAGTAGCTGTTGTTGGTCACCTTGAACTGGTGCTCACCGGCCCACACGAAGCCGCAGATCGCGTACTCGGGGTAGATGAACCCGCCGTCGTCGACGACCTTGACCGCGGCCAGCTTCACGTTCGGGGCGATGCCGACGACGCCCTTGCCGTTCTTGGCGGCGCCGATCGTGCCGGCCACGTGGGTGCCGTGGTCGCTGGTGGTGGGCTGCCAGGACTTCCAGTCGGTGTTCGGCTTGCCGCCGTCGATGCAGGAGACCGACTGCGAGGCGTCCACGTTGGCGGCCAGGTCCTCGTGCGTCGCGTCGATGCCGGAGTCCAGCACGCCGACGGTGACGTTGCGGCTGCCGAGCGAGAGCTTGTGCGCCTTGTCGACACCGATCTGGCGCATGTCCCACTGGTTGGCCTCGTACGGCTCCTGACCGGCGGCGGGCGCGCCGGCGGGCTCGGCGGCGACCTCGGCCTTGGCCTGGTCGGCGGCGGTGATGCCCTTGGTACGGCTGGCACCGACGGAGTCGACGCCCTTGGCCTGACGCAGCTTCTGCGCGAACGCGGTGTCGTCCGAGCGGGCGATGACGACGCCGATCTGCTCGTACGAGTACACCACCGAGCCGCCGAGGGCGGTGATCGCCTTCTCGACCTTCTGCACCTGGCCGTGGTTGGCCTTGGTGTTGACGACGTAGCTGAGCAGCGGACCGGTCGTCGAGCCCGCCGAGGGGGCTGCGACGGCGGTGCCGGCCGGGAGCGCGAGGGCGCCGGCGGTGGCGAGCACGAGGCCCACGGCCGCGAACCGGGTCC
This sequence comes from Kitasatospora sp. NPDC057940, assembly GCF_042887425.1. NCBI lineage: Bacteria > Bacillati > Actinomycetota > Actinomycetes > Kitasatosporales > Streptomycetaceae > Kitasatospora > Kitasatospora sp. NPDC057940. Next base: position 36,723 of record NZ_JBHVPH010000031.1, on the reverse strand, counting down.
GGCTGATCCGAGGAACTCTCATAGGGGTTGGCCCTCCCGAGTCGTCATGCGGCAGCTGCGGTGTGGCAGGTGCGCCTGGAATGATCGGGACGCTAATGAATATTCGCTGATAAGCGCAAGAGGTAGTCATCTAATCGTCACATGTTGGCCAACATCGGAACCGAGGAGTCCGGAGGCCCAACACGTCAACAGAGTTGAAGAGTGTTAAAAAGTGACGGTTCGCCGACGTGCTACGGTGCGCCGGGCAGTGAGTACAGCGCACGGGCGTTGTCGGCGGCGACCAGCCGGGCCAGCCGCTGCGCGTCCGCCGCCGAACAGGCGCCACCCGCCTGCCAGTCGGCCAGCACCGCCCCCAGTCCGTACCGGAACTGGGCGGCGCCCACCAGGTACAACTCGGGCAGCCCGTACGCGTCGGTGGAGAACAACAGCTTGCCGAACGGCGCCAGTTCCAGCATCTCGCCCAGCACTTCGGCCACCCGCGGGCCGGTGTAGGAGGCGGTCAGCCCGAGGTCGATGTACACCGTCGGGAAGGCCTGGGCCAGCCACCCGGCCTGGCGGTGGTACGGGTAGCAGTGCAGCAGCACCAGCGGGACGCCGCTCGGCTCGGCGGCGCGCACGAAACCGGTCAGCAGCGACGGATCGGCCCGGTGCAGGGTGAGGTCGGGATCGCCGAAGCCGGTGTGGAGTTGGAGCGGCAGGCCCAGCCCGGCACAGACGTCCACGGCCGTCCAGAGCAGGTGGTGCAGCAGCACCGGATCGGCCAGGCGGCCCCGCCCGCCGCGCAGCCAGGCGCCGGCCGCGGCCACCACGGCCGCCCGCGCGGGCCGTTCGGCGGGGGCGGCCAGGCCGTGCCGGTAGGCGAGCACCGACTTGACCGCGACCGCACCTGCGGCGGCCGCCGCCAGCGCCTCCCCGACGGCCCGCGGCCAGGACTCGGCCGGGCCCGCCACCGCCTCGGCCACCGACTCCAGCCGGACCACCTCGTGCACCACCGCCCCGGCGGCCGCGGCCAGTTCGCCGAGCGACAGCAGCGGAAGGCCCGCGGCGGTGGTCAGCCCGGTGTCCACCAGGCAGGTGTCCAGCCCGGCGGCGGCCAGCAGCCGGCGGGTGGCCTCGGCGCCGCCCAGCTCGCGCCGCCGGGCCAGGTAGTCGGCGGCCGGGGCGTGCGCGGGCAGGCCGAGGACGGGCGGGCACCAGCGCCGGACGGCCAGGCCGAGCGCGCTGTCGAAGGGCGAACAGCCGGGCGCGGGCGGCCGGTCGGACTCGGTGAGCAGCCCGGCCAGGGCGTCGTCGGCGAGGTCGGCCGCCACCACGCTGTGGCAGTGGTGGTCGACCAGCGCGGGCACCGCCAGGGCCCCGGCGGGCACCGGTCAGTACCGCCAGCGGGTGGCGGCGACCAGCTGCTCGGGGGTGGCGACGGCGTACTGCTCGCCCTCCGCCCGGCGCACCGCCAGCACCGCCTCGTACAGCGGCCCGCCGAGCGCCTCGCGCAGCACCGCCGATCGCTCGTACGCGGCCAGCGCCTCCGCCGGGCCGGTCGGCAGCCGGGGCACCGCGCCGGGCTCGGCGGCGGCCGGGTCCCCGGTGAACTCCGGTGGCAGCGAGAGGTGTTGGTCGAGACCGGCGAGACCGGCGGCGAGCACCGCACCGACCGCCAGGTACGGATTGGCGCTGGCGTCGAAGCACTTGACCTCGGCGTTGGCGGCGGCGGCCCGCTCCCCCGTGGAGCCCGTCACCAGGCGCAGCGCGGCCTCGCGGTTCTCCAGGCCCCAGCACTGGTAGGCGCCGGCCCAGTGCGAGGGCACCAGCCGCAGGTAGCCGGCCGGGCTGGAGCAGCCCAGCACCAGGAGTTCGGGCAGCGCGCCGAGCACCCCGGCGAGGAAGCCCTCGGCCTCGGCGGTCAGGCCGTGCGGGCCGGGGCCGCCGTTGCCGAGGTTGTGGCCGTCCCGCCAGAGGCTCAGGTGCAGGTGCCCGCCGTTGCCGACCGTGCCGGGCTCGACCACGGGGGCGAAGGAGACCCGCAGGCCGTGCCGGGCGGAGACGGCCCGCACGGTGTGCCGGACCAGGACGGAGGTGTCGGCCGCACCGACCGGGCCCTCGGGGGCCACCGAGACCTCGAACTGGCCCGGGGCGTACTCGGGGTGGATCTGCAGGACGCTCAGCCCCTGCTCGCCGAGGGCGCGCAGGACGTCCCGCAGGTAGTCGGTGAGGTCGGTGAGCCGGTGCATCCCGTACGCGGGGCCGTGCGTCGGGTACTGCGGCTCGTCCTGCGGGCCGCCGGCGAGGGCGACCACCCACTCGACCTCGATGCCGGCCCGCAGGGTCAGCCCGCGCTCGGCGGCGGCGGCCTCCATCCGGCGGGCGAACAGCCGCTGGCAGCCGGGGTGCGGGGTGCCGTCCTGGGTGTGCCGGTCCCCCGGGGCCCAGGCCCAGCCGGGCTGGGCGGCCAGCGGGACGACCCGGTCGAGGTCGGGGTAGAGCCGCAGGTCCCCGGTGGGGCCGCCGGTGCTCGGGCTGGTGGTGATGCCGTCGTCGGCGAGGAAGACGTCGAAGCAGGGCGCGGCGCCGACGCCCCACTGCGCGGCGTGCACCAGGGCGCCCAGCGGGACGGCCTTGACCCGGGTGATGCCCGCGTTGTCCACCCAGGTGACGGCCACCGCGTCGACGGCGGCGGTGCGCAGCCGGTGGACCGCGGCCTCGGCCTGTTCGACGCGGGCGGCGCACGGGGGCAGCGTGACGGCGGCGTGGTGCCCGCCGAGGCCTCCGGCCGGGCCGGTGGAGCCGGTGGCGGACGCGGCGGGGCCGGCGGCGGTTCCGAGGGTCATGCCCCCATGCTGCCCCGCCCGTCGCGGCCGGGTAACTCCCCTATCGGGTGGTCCCCGTGGACGCCCGTCCGCCCGTTCACCCGTTCGGGCCGCCGCCGGGCCCCGCCCCGCCGCCCGGATGCCTTTTGTGACGCCCGCACCCCTTCCTACTCGCGGGTAGCTTCGCTACAGTGGCCGGACGCACCACCGCCGGGCTACGGGAGCCGCACCGGCGGGGGCCTGCGGCCGCCGTGTCCACGGCGGGCGCGCGGTGCGTCATTCACCGGCCGGCGCCGCGAACCGCGGCGGGCCGGGTCTCCTTCCTCGTATCAGAGCCGCTTCCTTTCACCCTTGAGCGCCTGAGCACCACGGCACACCCCTCAGTTCGGCCGGAGCGGACCGGCCGCCGCGGCGGTGTGCCGGAACCCGTCATCTCCCCAGCCCCGCGCGCGGACCCTCCCCCGGCGGCGGCCGCCCCCGTCGCACGCGCGGGCGCGGCGGCCCTGCCGCCGGGGCGTCGCGCGGGCCCTTCAGGACTAGGAGTCAGGACAGATGGAGCGTCCCTTTTCCACGGTCGCCGTCGTCGGCCTCGGCACGATGGGTGCCGGTGTCGCGGTGGCCGTCGCCAGGAGCGGCCGCCGGGTGATCGGCATCGAGGCCACCGAGGACTCGGCCGCCCGGGCACTGGCCCGGATCGAGGAGGCGACCGCGCACGCGGTCGACCGGGAGCGGATCACCGCCGGGGAGCGCACCGCGCTGCTGGCGCTGATCTCGGTCGGCCACGAGCTGTCGGCCGCCGCCGGGGCCGGGCTGGTGATCGAGGAGGTGCCCGAGCGGCTGGAGCTGAAGCGGGAGCTCTTCGCCGAGCTGGACCGGATCTGCCCGCCGGAGACGGTGCTGGCCACCGGCACCACCGCGCTCTCGGTGACCCGGATCGCCGCCGCGACCGCCCGCCCGGAGCGGGTGCTGGGCCTGCACTTCTTCAACCCGGTGCACAGCATGAAGCTGGTCGAGGTGGTCCGCACGGTGCTGACCTCCCCGCAGGTCGCCGAGGACGCCGCCGCGTTCGCCCGGGACCTCGGCAAGGAGCCGGTGGCGGCCGGCGACCGGGCCGGCTTCGTGGTCAACGGCCTGCTGTTCGCGTACCTGAACCAGGCCGCCGCGATGTACGAGTCCAAGTACGCCTCCCGGGAGGACATCGACGCCGCGATGCGGCTCGGCTGCGGCCTGCCGATGGGCCCGCTGGCGCTGCTCGACCTGATCGGCGTGGACACCGCGCGGACCGTCCTGGAGGCGATGTACGAACAGTCCCGGGACCGCCTGCACGCGCCCGCCCCGATCCTCGGCCAGCTGGTCGCGGCCGGGCTGCTGGGCCGCAAGTCCGGCCGCGGCTTCTACACCTACGAGGCGCCCGGCTCGTCCAGGGCCGTGGACGCGGCGGCCGGCCCGGCGCGGGCCGCGGTGGCGGGACGGGAGGTCCGCACGGTCGGCGTCTGCGGCTCGGGCACCATGGCGACCGGCATCGCCGAGGTCTTCGCCAAGGCCGGCCGCCCGGTGCTGCTGGCCGCCCGCAGCCAGGAGAAGGCCGACCGGGCCAAGGCGCAGCTGGCGAAGTCGCTGGCGCGCGCGGTCGACCGGGGCCGGCTGAGCGCGCAGGCGCGGGACGCCGCGCTGGCGCTGGTCACCCCGGTCGGCCAGTACGCCGAACTGGCCGACGTGGACCTGGTGATCGAGGCGGTGGCCGAGGACCTGGCGGTCAAGCGCGAGCTGTTCGCCACCCTGGACAAGATCGTCAGGCCGGGCGCGGTGCTCGCCACCACCACCTCCTCGCTGCCGGTGATCAGCTGCGCGACCGCCACCTCGCGGCCGCAGGACGTGATCGGCATGCACTTCTTCAACCCGGCGCCGGCCATGAAGCTGGTCGAGGTGGTCTCCACCGTGCTGACCGCGCCGGACGTCACCGCGACCGTGCTGGAGCTGACCGCCGAGGTCCGCAAGCACCCGGTGGAGTGCGGCGACCGGGCCGGCTTCATCGTCAACGCGCTGCTCTTCCCCTACCTGAACGACGCGGTGCGGATGCTCCAGGAGCACTACGCGACGGTGGACGACATCGACACCGCGATGAAGCTGGGCTGCGGCTACCCGATGGGCCCGTTCGAGCTGCTGGACGTGGTCGGCCTGGACGTCTCGCTGACCATCGAGCAGGTGCTGCACCAGGAGTTCCGCGAGCCGGGACTGGCGGCCGCGCCGCTGCTGGAGCACCTGGTCGCCGCCGGCTGCCTGGGCCGCAAGACCGGCCGCGGCTTCCGCGACCACGCGCGCCGGTGACCACGCCAGCCGCCGGGGGCGCCGCCGCGCGCGAGGCGGCGCCGCCCGGGGCCGGGCCGTCCGCGGCCGGGTCGGGCCCGGTCAGACCGGGCTGGAGCCCGGGGACGGTGTCCGCGCGCTGGCCCAGACCGGCCGTCACCGGCCCGGTCGCACCGGTCCGTCGGGGAAGGGCCGCGGCCGAACCGCCGGGGCCGTGTAGCGTTCCGGACATGGATCGGGTTCAGTCAGCCACCCCGCAGCACTCCGCCGGACCGCGCGGCGCCGACCGGACGGCCTCCTCGACCGGGGGCACCGGGCCGGAAGGGGGGCCGGGCAGCCGCCGGGCGGCGGCGCAGCGCCAGCAGATGCGTCAGGACCTGGCCACGGCCGCGATGGAGCTGTTCTCCTCGCAGGGCTACGAGGAGACCACGGTCGACCAGATCGCGGCCGCCGCCGGGGTGGCCCGGCGGACCTTCTTCCGGTACTTCCGGTCGAAGGAGGAGGCGATCTTCCCCGACCACGACGACACCCTCGTCCGGGTGGCCGACCTGCTGGCCAGCGCCGAGCCGGAGGAGCACCCGCTGGACGTGGTCTGCCGCGGCATCAAGGAGGTGCTGCGGATGTACGCCTCGACCCCCGGGGTGTCGGTCGCGCGGTACCAGCTGATCCGTCAGGTCCCGGCGCTGCGCGAGCGGGAGATCGCCGTGGTGGCCCGGTACGAGCGGCTGTTCACCCGGTACCTGCTGGGCCGCTTCGACACCGGGGAGTCCATCCCGTCGGGCTGGCAGCGCGGCGGCGAGGACGACTCGATGCTGGCCGAGGTGTCGGCGGCGGCGGTCGTCGCGGCGCACAACCACGTGCTGCGGCGCTGGCTGCGGGCCGGCGGGCGCGGGGACGTGGAGGCGCAGCTGGACCACTCCTTCGAGGTGATCCGGCGGACCTTCTGGGCCGCCAGCACGCCGGGTGCCAGACGCCGCGGCTCCCTGGTGGCACCGGGTGCCAATGGGGCTCCCGGTGACGTGCTGGCCGAGAGCGCACTGAGTGCCAGTCCTGGAGGTGAGGTGCTCATCACAGTCGCCCGGACGGATGCTCCGCTGGACGTGGTGGTGGACAGCATCCGGGCCGCACTGAGTGGCGCCAGGGAGTCCTGAGCCCACCATCTGGCCAGGTCAGAGCGATATCGAGGGCCCGCGTCGAACAGTCGACGCGGGCCCTTTCGGCATCCCCCGCAGCGCGCCCGAGGGCCGCTCCAGCGCGCCGGAATTCGTGACACCCGGTGTCTTTACGTGTGGCACAGGGTGCCACTACCTTGTTACTCACCAGTCGCGGCGCCGCGGCTCCCCACCTCGGCGCGCCGTCGTCCGGCGTTCCCACACCCCGGGAGCAGTGCGCGTTCGGCCCGGTCCACCCCGGGCGCCCAGCCCGACCACCCACCACCCACCTCAGCGAAGCCGGTGTCCGCTCCCGGCTACCCCAGACGCCCTGTGCCCTCACACAGGTACGCCTTCGGAGGCAGCCATGCAGGAAATCCTCGACGCGATCCTCAGCAACGACGCCACGTCGGAGGACTTCGCCGCCGTCAAGCTTCCCGAGTCCTACCGAGCGGTGACGCTCCACAAGGACGAGGAGCAGCTGTTCGCGGGCCTCGACAGCCGCGACAAGGACCCCCGCAAGTCCCTTCACCTCGACGAGGTCGCCCTGCCCGAACTGGGCCCCGGCGAGGCCCTGGTCGCCGTCATGGCCAGCGCGGTGAACTACAACACCGTCTGGAGCTCGATCTTCGAGCCGGTCTCCACCTTCTCCTTCCTGGAGCGCTACGGCCGGCTGTCGCCGCTCACCAAGCGCCACGACCTGCCGTACCACGTCCTCGGCTCCGACCTCGCGGGCGTGGTGCTGCGCACCGGCGCCGGCGTCAACGCCTGGAAGCCCGGCGACGAGGTCGTCGCGCACTGCCTCTCCGTCGAGCTGGAGTCCCCGGACGGCCACAACGACACGATGATGGACCCGGAGCAGCGCATCTGGGGCTTCGAGACCAACTTCGGCGGGCTGGCCCAGATCGCCCTGGTGAAGACCAACCAGCTGCTGCCCAAGCCCAAGCACCTCACCTGGGAGGAGGCCGCCTCCCCCGGCCTGGTCAACTCCACCGCGTACCGCCAGCTGGTCTCGCGCAACGGCGCCGGCATGAAGCAGGGCGACAACGTGCTGATCTGGGGCGCCAGCGGCGGACTCGGCTCGTACGCCACCCAGTACGCGCTGGCCGGCGGCGCCACCCCGATCTGTGTGGTCTCCAACGACCAGAAGGCCGAGATCTGCCGCGCCATGGGCGCCGAGGCGATCATCGACCGCTCCGCCGAGGGCTACCGGTTCTGGAAGGACGAGCACACCCAGGACCCGCGCGAGTGGAAGCGCCTGGGTGCGAGGATCCGCGAGTTCACCGGCGGCGAGGACGTCGACATCGTCTTCGAGCACCCGGGCCGGGAGACCTTCGGCGCCTCGGTGTACGTCACCCGCAAGGGCGGCACCATCGTCACCTGCGCCTCCACCTCCGGCTTCATGCACCAGTACGACAACCGCTACCTGTGGATGTCGCTCAAGCGCATCGTCGGCTCGCACTTCGCCAACTACCGCGAGGCCTTCGAGGCCAACCGCCTGATCGCCAAGGGCAAGATCCACCCGACCCTGTCCAAGGTCTACTCCCTGGAGGAGACCGGCCAGGCCGCCCTCGACGTGCACCACAACAAGCACCAGGGCAAGGTCGGCGTGCTCTGCCTGGCGCCGGAGGAGGGCCTGGGCGTGCGCGACCACGCGCTGCGCGAGCAGCACCTCCCGGCGATCAACCGCTTCCGGAACGTCTGAGGCCGATCCCATGACCGACCAGCACAAGCGCGACCGCCCCTGGCTGATGCGCACCTACGCCGGGCACTCCACCGCGAGCGACTCCAACGCGCTCTACCGGCGGAACCTGGCGAAGGGCCAGACGGGCCTCTCCGTCGCCTTCGACCTGCCGACCCAGACCGGCTACGACTCCGACCACCTCCTCGCCCGCGGCGAGGTGGGCCGGGTCGGCGTCCCGGTCGGCCACGTCGGCGACATGCGCACCCTGTTCGACGGCATCCCGCTCGAACAGACCAACACCTCCATGACGATCAACGCCACCGCGATGTGGCTGCTGGCGCTCTACCAGGTGGTCGCCGAGGAGCAGGGCGCCGACATCGCCAAGCTCACCGGCACCACCCAGAACGACATCGTCAAGGAGTACCTCTCGCGCGGGACGCACGTCTTCCCGCCCGGCCCCTCGGTGCGCCTGATCACCGACATGATCGCCTACACCGTCGGCCGCATCCCCAAGTGGAACCCGATCAACATCTGCAGCTACCACCTGCAGGAGGCCGGGGCCACGCCCGTCCAGGAGATCGCCTACGCGATGTGCACCGCCATCTCGGTGCTCGACGCCGTCCGCGACTCCGGCCAGGTGCCGGCCGAGCGGATGGGCGAGGTGGTCGCCCGGATCTCCTTCTTCGTCAACGCCGGCGTGCGCTTCGTCGAGGAGATGTGCAAGATGCGCGCCTTCGCCCAGCTGTGGGAGAAGGTCACGCTGGAGCGCTACGGCGTCCAGGACCCGAAGCAGCGCCGCTTCCGCTACGGCGTCCAGGTCAACTCGCTCGGCCTGACCGAGGCCCAGCCGGAGAACAACGTCCAGCGGATCGTCCTGGAGATGCTGGCCGTCACCCTCTCCAAGGACGCCCGCGCCCGCGCCGTCCAACTGCCCGCCTGGAACGAGGCGCTGGGCCTGCCCCGGCCCTGGGACCAGCAGTGGTCGCTGCGGATCCAGCAGGTGCTGGCCTACGAGTCGGACCTGCTGGAGTACGGCGACCTCTTCAACGGCTCCGAGGTGATCGAGGCCAAGACCGCCGACCTGCTGGCCGGCGCCGAGGCGGAGATCGCCAAGGTGCTGGCGATGGGCGGGGTCATTCCCGCCGTCGAGTCCGGCTACCTGAAGTCCAACCTGGTCTCCTCGCACGCCGCCCGGCGGGCCCGGATCGAGTCCGGCGAGGACAAGATCGTCGGCGTCAACTGCTTCGACACCACCGAGGAGAGCCCGCTCACGGCCGACCTCGACACCGCCATCATGGTCGTCGACCCGGCCTCCGAGCAGTCCGTGCTCGCCGCCCTGGAGGCCTGGCGCGGCCAGCGCGACGAGGCCGCCGTCCAGACCGCGCTGGCCGAGCTCAAGTCCACCGCGGCCACCGACGCCAACCTGGTGCCGGCCACGCTCGCCTGCGCCCGGGCCGGCGTCACCACCGGCGAGTGGGCCTTCGCCCTGCGCGAGGTCTTCGGCGAGTACCGCGCGCCCACCGGCGTCGGCGGCGCCCCGGTCGCGGTGGCCGCCGAACCCGGCGGGGAACTGGCCGCGGTGCGCGCCGCCGTCGCCGCCACCGCCGAGGAGCTGGGCTCCGGCAAGCTGCGCCTGCTGGTCGGCAAGCCCGGCCTGGACGGGCACTCCAACGGCGCCGAGCAGATCGCCGTCCGGGCCCGCGACGCCGGGTTCGAGGTGGTCTACCAGGGCATCCGGCTGACCCCCGAGCAGATCGTCTCCGCCGCCGTCGCGGAGGACGTGCACTGCGTGGGCCTGTCGATCCTCTCCGGCGCCCACTGCGAGCTGGTGCCCGACGTCCTGCGCCGGCTGCACCGGGCCGGGGTGCAGGATGTCCCGGTGATCGTGGGTGGCATCATCCCGGCAGCGGACGGCGAGGCCCTCAAGGCCGCCGGCGTCGCCGCCGTGTTCACCCCGAAGGACTTCGGCATCACCACCATCATCGGCCGGATCGTGGACGAGATCCGGCTCGCCAACAAGCTCCAGCCCTGGACGCCCGCACCCGCGCCCACCAGCTGACCACTGGGAAGGAACCGACCCACCCTCATGTCAACCGTCAACCGTCTGCGCCCGCGCCGCTCCTGCCTCGCCGTGCCCGGCAGCAACCCGCGCTTCCTGGAGAAGGCCCAGGGCCTCCCCGCCGACCAGGTCTTCCTCGACCTGGAGGACGCCTGCGCCCCCCTCGTCAAGGAGAGCGCCCGCCACCACATCGTCGACGCGCTCAACAACGGCGACTGGGGCGGCAAGACCCGCGTCGTCCGGGTCAACGACTGGACCACCCACTGGACCTACCGCGACGTGATCACCGTCGTCGAGGGCGCCGGCCCCAACCTCGACTGCATCATGCTGCCCAAGGTCCAGGACGCCGAACAGGTCAAGGCGCTCGACCTGCTGCTCACCCAGATCGAGAAGACCATGGGCTTCGAGGTCGGCCGGATCGGCATCGAGGCGCAGATCGAGAACGCCAAGGGCCTGGTCAACGTCGACGCCATCGCCGAGGCCTCGCCCCGGCTGGAGACCATCATCTTCGGCCCCGCCGACTTCATGGCCTCCATCAACATGAAGTCCCTGGTGGTCGGCGAGCAGCCGGCCGGCTACCCGGCCGACGCCTACCACTACATCCTGATGCGCATCCTGATGGCCGCCCGCGCCAACGACCTCCAGGCCATCGACGGCCCGTACCTGCAGATCCGCAACCAGGAGGGCTACCGCGAGGTCGCCCGGCGCGCCGCCGCCCTCGGCTTCGACGGCAAGTGGGTGCTCCACCCCGACCAGGTCGGCGCCGCGAACGAGATCTTCTCGCCCTCCCAGGAGGACTACGACCACGCCGAGCTGATCCTCGACGCCTACGACTGGTGCACCTCCGAGGCGGGCGGCGCCAAGGGCTCCGCGATGCTCGGCGACGAGATGATCGACGAGGCCAGCCGCAAGATGGCCCTGGTCATCGCCGGCAAGGGCCGGGCCGCCGGCCTGGAGCGCACCACCAAGTTCGAGATCCCGGAAAGCTGAGGCCCGACGCGATGCAGTTCGGACGCACCTACGAGGAGTTCGAGGTCGGCGCGGTCTACAAGCACTGGCCCGGCAAGACCGTCACCGAGTACGACGACCACCTCTTCTGCCTGCTCACCATGAACCACCACCCGCTCCACCTGGACACCAACTACGCCGAGCGGACGACGGACTTCGGCAGGAACGTCGTGGTGGGCAACTACGTCTACTCGCTGCTGCTGGGCATGTCCGTCCCGGACGTCTCCGGCAAGGCCATCGCCAACCTGGAGATCGAGTCGCTGCGGCACGTCGCGCCGACCTTCCACGGCGACACCCTCTACGGCGAGACCACCGTCCTCGACAAGTGGCCGTCCAAGTCCAAGGACGACCGCGGCATCGTGCACGTCGAGACCAAGGGGTACAAGCAGGACGGCACGGTCGTCTGCGTCTTCCGCCGCAAGGTGATGGTGCCGACCGAGACGTACGTCAAGGAGCGCGGCGGCGAGCAGCCCGGCCGCCCGACTCCCCTTTCCTAGGGCCCCGAATCCCCCGAGACCCCGGAGGGGCCGGCCGCCGTCATCGGCCGGCCCCCACCCGGAACGGGGGCCCTGCCGCCGCAGCCACGCCGGCAGGGCCCCCGGCAATCCCCCCCCCCCCCGCCCCTTTAAACCTTTCGGAGCCGCACGATGGGACGCCTGGCACAGACCGACGGCCTCACCGAGATCCAGCGGGACATCCTCGCCACCGTGCGGGATTTCGTCGACAAGGAGATCATTCCGGTCGCGACCGAGCTGGAACACAAGGACGAGTACCCGACCGCCATCGTCGAGGGGATGAAGCAGCTCGGCCTCTTCGGCCTCACCATCCCCGAGGAGTACGGCGGCCTCGGCGAGTCGCTGCTCACCTACGCCCTGGTGGTCGAGGAGATCGCCCGCGGCTGGATGAGCGTGTCCGGCATCGTCAACACCCACTTCATCGTGGCGCACATGATCAACGCCCACGGCACCCAGGAGCAGAAGGACCACTTCCTGCCGAAGATGGCCGCCGGGGAAATCCGCGGCGCGTTCTCGATGTCCGAGCCCGGCCTCGGCTCCGACGTTTCGGCCATCTCCACCAAGGGCGTCAAGGACGGGGAGTTCTACGTCCTCAACGGCCAGAAGATGTGGCTCACCAACGGCGGCACCTCCACCCTCGTCGCGGTCCTGTGCAAGACCGACGAGGGCGGCAGCACCCCGTACAAGAACATGACCACCTTCCTGGTCGAGAAGACCCCCGGATTCGGCCCGAACCCGACCGTCCCCGGCCTCACCGTGCCCGGGAAGATCGAGAAGATGGGCTACAAGGGCGTCGACACCACCGAACTGGTCCTCCAGGACGTCCGGATCCCGGCCGACCGCATCCTCGGCGGCGTCCCCGGGCGCGGCTTCTACCAGATGATGGACGGCGTCGAGGTCGGCCGCGTCAACGTCGCCGCCCGCGGCTGCGGCGTCGCCCGCCGCGCCTTCGAACTCGGCATCTCCTACGCCCAGCAGCGCTCCACCTTCGGCAAGAAGATCGCCGAGCACCAGGCCATCCAGTTCAAGCTCGCCGAGATGGCCACCAAGGTCGAGGCCGCCCACCAGATGATGGTCATGGCCGCCCGCAAGAAGGACGGCGGCGAGCGCAACGACCTTGAGGCCGGCATGGCCAAGTACCTCGCCTCCGAGTACTGCAAGGAGGTCGTCGAGGACGCCTTCCGCATCCACGGCGGCTACGGCTTCTCCAAGGAGTACGAGATCGAGCGGCTCTACCGCGAGGCCCCGATGCTGCTCATCGGTGAAGGAACTGCGGAGATCCAGAAGATGATCGTCGGACGCCGGCTCCTGGAGGAGTACCGGATCGCGGAGTGAGCACCGGGTCACCCCGGCTCGACGAGCGGCCCCACGGGCGCTCCGGGCCGGCTGGACGACCCCTTCCGAACCGCCGGTCGACGGGCGTGCGGGCCCGTCCCGGCCACCCGCCGTGCCATCACGGCCCCGGCCTGGTCCGCCTGGGTCCGGCACGGCCCTCCGGAAGCGGCCGCAGGGCGTACAGCTGCGGCGACACGCCCCGCGGCCGCTTCCGCACACCCTCGACAAGGCCGTGTCCCGCACCCCCGGCGGACCGCGAACGGCCCGTTGCGCCCACCGGGTTCCGCCGACGGGCCTGTTGAGACAAGTGTCACCAGCCCCGTCCGGTCCCTTGGGAACCGGACCGGGGCGAGCTACGGTCGTAGAGGTGGGACGCGCACACGCGCTTCCACCGGACACGTGAACGAGCAGGCGGGTTGCCCACCCACCGTGTGCTCCCGATAGCATCCACCGGGACAGCAAGCCGTCCCTCTATTACCCGATCCCGCGGTGGCCCCCGTCCAGCGGCCATGATCCCCCGCGACAAAGGTCTTCGATGCCCATCAGCCCGTCCCCTCACACCTCCGTCACGGACCGCGATGCCCTCGCAGCCACGACGGCCGGTCGGCGACCCCGCGTGACCATCGCGCGCGGAGCCACCCCCTGGTTCGTCCCCACCCTCGCCACGGCCGCCGTGACCACCGCCCTCACCCGGCGCAGCGGCAAGTGGGCCCTGGCAGCGGTACCCGCCTGTGCGCTCAGCGCGGGCATGCTGTGGTTCTTCCGCGACCCCGAGCGTGAGATCGGCGCGGGCAGAGTGATCTCCCCCGCCGACGGCGTGGTGCAGAGCATCGACGCCTGGCCGGACGGCCGCACCCGGGTCGCGATCTTCATGAGCCCGCTCAACGTCCACGTCAACCGCGCGCCCCTGCCCGGCACGGTGACGTCGGTCGAGCACGTCGCGGGCGGCTTCGTCCCCGCGTTCAACAAGGACAGCGACCAGAACGAGCGGGTCGTCTGGCACTTCGACACCGAGCTCGGCGACATCGAGATGGTGCAGATCGCGGGGGCCGTGGCCCGTCGCATCGTGCCGTACGTCGCCGCCGGTACCAAGGTCGAGCAGGGCGACCGGATCGGTCTGATCCGGTTCGGCTCCCGGGTCGACACCTACCTGCCGGCCGGCGTCGAGGTCGGCGTCGAGGTCGGCCAGAAGACCACAGCCGGGGTGACGCGCCTTGACCGTGACTGATCCTGAGACAATCGTCGGCCTGGACGACGAGGAGACGGCCCTGCGCCGTCGCCGCTGGGCGCGCGACCGCGAGCTGCGCGCCCCGCGCTCTCCCCAGCACCTGTCCACCGCCGACTTCCTGACCCTGGGGAACGCCGTCTGCGGCTTCCTGGCGATCTACTCGATCACCACCGGGGTCCTCGTCCCGCACATCACCAACCCGGACGCCGCACCCGACCGGCACAGCGCCGCCACCGCGGTCACGCTGCTGCTCATCGGCTCCATGTGCGACCTCTTCGACGGGCTGGTGGCGCGCAAGCTCCGTTCCTCCGCCCTCGGAGCGGAACTGGACAACCTGGCCGACCTGATCAGCTTCGGCATCGCGCCGGCCTACTTCGTCGCCGTCTGGGGCATGGTCTCGCAGGGCTCCAACAGCAAGCTCTCGGCGCTCATCGCGATCACCGTCCTGCTCGCGGTCGTCCTGCGGCTCGCCCGCTTCTCCGCCGTCAAGATGCGGCCCGGGGTGTTCCAGGGCATGCCCTGCCCGATGGGCGCGATGACGGTGATCGCCATCGTGCTGCTCGACCCGCCGTTCCTGCCCGGTCTGCTCGCCATCTTCGGCGCCGCGTACCTCATGGTCAGCCGGATCGAGTACCCCAAGCCCCAGGGGCTGCTGGCCACCGCCACGCTGTGCTGGATCGTCGTCTCGATCGGCTGCCTCGCAGCCTGGGCGACCGGCCTGCCCGGTGGCGACGCGCTGATGCACGTCGGCGCCTTCGCCCAGATCACGCTCGCCGCGATGGCCCCGCTGCTGGTCATCCGGCGCAAGGTCGGACAGAAGGTCGGCGACGTCCGCGCCAGGCGGGCGGAGTCCCGCCTCGGCTGAGTCGTTCCCGTACGCGAGAGGGGCCCGGATCCAGTCGGATCCGGGCCCCTCTTCGTTGTGCTCGCTCTTCGGCGGGCTCGTTCTTCGGCGCTCGCTCTTCGGCCGGTCCTGCTAGGCGCCGCCGGTGTGCACGCTGAACGCCGAGCGGCGGGCCGCCCGCGCCACGCCCGGATCCGGGTGCACGCCCGAGACCGCCGTCAGCACCGAGGCCGCCCGCGGGTGCCCCGACTGCCGGGCCCGGGCGAACAGCCGCACCGGATCGCCCGCCGCGGCGCCCTCGACGTGGCCCACCAGCAGCTCCGTCTCGCCGTGGTCCAGCACCGCCGCCGCCGTGTCCACCCACAGCCAGGCCGCGTCCTCCGCCCCCAGCACGTCCGCCGGCGAAACGCCCTCGTCCGAGCGCTCCGCCAGCCACAGCAGCGCGTACGGGCGCAGCACCGGCTCGTCCACCGAGGCCCGCACCGCCTGCTCGGCCGGGCCGCCGGCCACCCGCAGCGCCTCGAAGGCCAGTCCGCGCACCAGCGCGTCGTCCCCCTGCGCCGCGTCCAGCAGCTCCGCCACCGCCCGATCGGCCGGACGGGCCGCCACCCAGGCGCGGAACTCGGCCCGCGCCGGGCCCGGCGAGTAGTCCGCGCAGGCGTTCAGCAGCTCGAAGGCGCTCTGCTCGATGTGCCCGGCCGCGGTCTGCGCGACCGTGCAGATCTCCTCCAGCTTCGCCCGCACCGCCCAGTGGCCCAGCGGCGACAGTTCGGCGGCCTCGTCCCTGCGGACCACGGCCCCGACGGCCGCCAGGCCGTCCAGCATCCAGTCCAGGACCGCGGCCACGTCCGCCGGCGACGGCGGGGTGTCGATCTGCGGCTCCCGGCACGTGCCGCGCACCGCCGAGACCGCCGAGGCGGCGTGCGGCACGGGCGACAGGCCCGAACCGTCCGCGCCACCCACCCGGCGCTCGTCCAGCCCCCGGCGCAGCAGCTCCAGCAGTTCGCCGTCCGACACCGGACCGGCCACCAGGTGCAGGAACGACAGCAGCTGCGGCGCCTGGTCCACCGCCTGGCCGGCCAGCACCGCGAACACGCCCCGCAGGGCGGCGGGCGGCACCGGGGCCAGCAGCGTCCAGGCGTCGAACAGCGCCGACCAGCCGCGGACCACCGCCTCGTCGTCGTGCTCCCAGGCGTGCAGGCGCCAACCCGGGACCGCACCGCCGTCCCTGGCCTCCACCAGGCCGACCAGCAGCGCCTGCCCCCACGCCTTGGCGGCGGCGCCGACCGTCATGGCCAGCGCCCGACCCGCCGCACGGGCGTCATCGGGCAGCAGCTCGCCCCGCTTGTCGACCTCTTCCAGGTCCCCCGCCCAGCGGGCGATCCGGACGGCGTCCACCAGCATCCGGCGGGCCAGCGGCGCCAGCTCGGCCGGCGCGGGGAAGCCCTCCGGTACGGGAACCCTCCCCCGACCGGGCGCCGCAGCGGGCCCTCGTCGGCGGGGTACCCCGGCCCCGCCCGGCTTGCCGGCGGCGGGCCGGTGGGCCGTACCGGGGAGACGGGTCACCGTCGCACCAGTACCGATCGTCGGAGGGAGCGGGGCATCACGGTCGCGCGGATTCCGAGACGTCACGTCGAGCAGTCTTCCCCTTGTACCGGCCTTCTGTCACATCCGGTTGGCTGTACGGACGGGCGGCCGTCGACGGCACCTCCCCAAGATCGGGCAACAATCGGGCAACAGAGGCAAACCGCCTGGCCGGAAACAGGTGGCGGGGTCATGCCATCCCGGCGCAACCCTTGCGGCGACGGTCGCGCTACTCGCCCGGACGATCACGCTCCGTGGCTGACGGGTGAGGTCCGGCTTTCGTACAGAGGCCCTGTCGGTGCGACTTCCCGCGCGGGGGGGCTGGGTTCAGAGAAGGGGGGTGAGCCAGCGGCGGAGGAGTTCGGTGTAGTGGGTGGGGGCGGAGTTCCAGAGGGTGGCGTGGTCGGCGCCCGGGAAGGGCCGGAGGCTGACCATGCCGGGGCGCGCGGCGGCGAGGCGCTCGGCGGCGCGGAAGGGGGCGATCTGATCGTCGGGGCTGTGCAGGAGGAGGGTGGGGACGCGCAGGTCGGCACCCTCCGCGATGCGGCTGAAGTCGGCGAGGTCGACGCCGGTGCGGCCCTCGGCGGCGAGGGCGCCGAGCTCGGCGGCGGCGCCGGTGTAGCCGGCCCGGGCGGCGCCGCGGCGGGCGGTGGCGGGCAGGTCGAGGACCGGCGAGTCCAGGACGAGGCCGCTGACGGCATGGGCCCAGGCCGAACGGGCGGCCGTCTGGAGGGCCATGGTGGCGCCGAGGGACCAGCCGTACAGGATGACCCGGCCGGCGCCGCTGTCGAGGGCGAGCCGGACCGCCGACTCGACGTCGCGCCACTCGGTCTCGCCGAAGTGGCCGAGCCCGTCCGGCGAGGCGGGGGCGCCCTGGTCGCCCCGGTAGGTGACGACGAGGGCGGGCAGGGCGAGGCGGTCGAGGACGGGGAGGACCGGGAGGGTCTGCTGCCGGTCGGCGCCGGGGCCGTGGACGAGGATCACCCAGGTGCCGCGTTTGCCGGCGAGGCGCCAGGCGGGGAGGGCGCCGAGTTCGCCGTCGGCGGCGGTGTCGGTGAAGGGGAGGCCGAGCGCCTCGGTGGGGTCGCCGAGGTGGACACGGGGGGTGAAGCGGACCTCGGTGCCGGGGGTGAGGGTGCCCCGGTCGGCGCGGACGAGGCGGCGGGTGACGCCGTGCTCGTCGCTGTGCAGGACGTCCTCGACGACGGCGTGGCCGTGGTCGTCCCATTCCACGGCCCAGCGGCCGGGGCGCAGGCTCTCGGGGCGGCGGTTGAAGGTGATCCGGCCCGCGGCGAGGCTCCGCACCAGGACGGGGCCGGACTCCCGGGCGGCGCTCGCCGGGTGGACCAGCCGTTCGGAGGCCCGACGGCCGATCACCAGGACGGCGGCCCCGGCGCCGACGACGGCGGCCGCCACGACGGCCGCGGTTCCCCAACGCATATCGCTCCCCGCTCTGCTGGTCTTGGACCGGACGGTGTCCGGGCGGTGTTCGGACGGTGTTCGGGCACCAGTTCACCGGGGGGCCGCGCGGGCGGCCACCGGGCTGGGCCGTCCGGGGCACGGCGGGGCGCCGGGCGGGGCGGGCGACAGGCGGGCGGTCCTCTGGCGGGGCGGGCGGATCGGAGGTGGCGACGGGGCTCCGAGGTGTGACCAACCCCTCCGTGACCTCGGTTGACTCCCGGTTCGGCCGCGTGATGGGATCCTGGGGCCAAACGGAGGCATGCAGAGGAAGCCGGTGCGAGTCCGGCGCGGTCCCGCCACTGTCACCGGGGAGCACGCTCGGAACATCGCCACGGCGGGCCGTCAGAAGCCGCTGGAAGGCCCGGGGGTGCGTCCGACCCGGAAGCCAGGAGACTCTCGCCCCCGGTACGTCGATCCAGGGCGCGGACCCTGAGTGAGGACACGCACGCGATGCAGGCTGCCCCGCCCCGCCGGACCCCACGCGGCCTTCCGCCGAACCCGCCGTGCGCCCGCTGACCCGCGCCGCCGCGTTCGCGCTCGGCGCCGTCGCGGGCTTCGCCGCGGACGCCCGCTTCGCCGACCCCCGGCGCGGCCACCCGGTGGCCGTCTTCGGTAGTGCGGCGACCCGGCTGGAGCGGCGGGTGTGGCAGGACGACCGGGTGGCCGGCGCCGGGTACACGGCACTGTGCGTGGGCGCGGTCGCGGCCGGCGCGGTGGCCCTGGACCGTACGGTGGGCCGGCGTCCGCCGGGCCGGGCCGCACTGGCGGCCGCCGCGACCTGGACGGTGCTGGGCGGCACCTCGCTGACCCGGGAGGCGCGCACCATCGGCCGGTCGCTGGCCACCGGCGACCTGACAGCCGCGCGGGAGCGGCTGCCGCACCTGTGCGGGCGGGACCCGAGCGCGCTGGACGGGCCTCAGATCGCCCGCGCGGTGGTCGAGTCGGTGGCCGAGAACACGGCGGACGCCGTGGTGAACGCGCTGGTCTGGGGCACCCTGGCGGGCACCCCTGGGCTGCTGGCGTTCCGCGCGGTGAACACGCTGGACGCGATGGTCGGCCACCGCTCGCCGCGGTACGCCCGGTTCGGCTGGGCCTCGGCCCGGCTGGACGACGTGGCGGGCTGGCCGGGCGCCCGGCTGACGGCACTGCTCACGGTGGCCGCCGCGCCGCAGCCGAAAACGGCCTGGCGGGTCTGGCGGCGGGACGGTTCGGCGCACCCGAGCCCGAACGCGGGCCAGGCGGAGGCGGCCTTCGCGGGCGCGGTGGGCGTCCGGCTGGGCGGGACCCTCCAGTACGGGGAACGGGTGGAGCACCGGCCGGTGCTCGGCGCGGAGTTGCGGCCGGTGACGGTGGACGACATCGAGCGGGCCTGCGTGCTCTCCCGGCGGGTGGGCGCGCTGGCCCTGGGTACGACGGTCGCGGGGCACGTCGCGCTGCGCTTGCTGACGACACGGTGGAGGGGAAGGGCATGAGCAACGCACTGCTGGTCGCCGGGACGACCTCGGACGCGGGCAAGAGCGTGGTGACCGCGGGCATCTGCCGCTGGCTGGCCCGGCAGGGGGTGCGGGTCGCGCCGTTCAAGGCGCAGAACATGTCGCTGAACTCCTTCGTCACCGCCGACGGCGCCGAGATCGGCCGGGCGCAGGCGATGCAGGCGCAGGCGGCCCGGGTGGAGCCGGAGGCGGCGATGAACCCGGTGCTGCTGAAGCCGGGCGCGGACGGCCGCAGCCAGGTGGTGCTGCTGGGCCGGCCGGTCGCCGAGGTGGGCGCGCTGGACTACCGCGAGCGCAAGCCCGTCCTGCTGGAACGGTCGCTGGAGTGCCTGGCGGACCTGCGCCGCCGCTACGAGGTGGTGGTCTGCGAGGGCGCCGGCTCGCCCGCCGAGATCAACCTGCGGGACCGGGACATCGCCAACATGGGCCTGGCGACGGCCGCCGGGCTGCCGGTGGTGGTGGTCGGGGACATCGACCGCGGCGGCGTCTTCGCGGCGATGTACGGGACGCTGGCGCTGCTGTCGGCGGAGGACCAGCGGCACGTGGCCGGCTGGTTCGTCAACAAGTTCCGCGGCGACGCGCGGCTGCTGGCGCCCGGCCTGGACATGCTGCACGGACTGACCGGCCGTCCGGTGCTGGGCACCCTGCCGATGCTGCCGGGCCTGTGGCTGGACGCCGAGGACTCGCTGGACCTGTCCACGGTGGTGGACCGGGTCGACGGCCGCGGCCCGCTCGGGGCGGACGTGCTGCGGGTGGCCGTGGTGCGCTTCCCCCGGCTGTCGAACTTCACCGACCTGGACGCGCTGGCCCAGGAGCCCGGCGTGCTGGTGCGCTGGGTGACCCGGCCGGAGGAACTGGCCGACGCCGACCTGGTGGTGCTGCCCGGCACCCGGGCCACCGTGGCCGACCTGGCCTGGCTGCGCGAACGCGGCCTGGAGCCGGCGCTGAAGGCGCGGGCGGCGGCCGGGCTGCCGGTCCTCGGGGTGTGCGGCGGCTACCAGATGCTGGCGCGCGGGATCGAGGACGAGGTGGAGTCCCGGGCCGGCTCGGTCGAGGGCCTGGGCCTGCTGCCGACGCACGTCCGGTTCGGCGTCGAGAAGGTGCTGGCGCGGCCGGTCGGCACGGCGTACGGGCAGCGGGTCGAGGGGTACGAGATCCACCACGGGGTGGTGGCCGTGGAGGGGGGCGAACCGTTCTTCTCCGATGACGACGGGCACGGCCTGGACGGCTGCCGGGTCGGCCCGGTGTGGGGCACGACCTGGCACGGCGCGCTGGAGAACGACGGCTTCCGCCGTGAACTCCTGCGCGAGGTCGCCGCGTTGTCGGGCCGGGCGTTCGTGCCGGCGCCGGACACCTCGTTCGCCGAGGCGCGCGAGGCCCGGCTGGACCGGCTGGGCGACCTGATCGAGGAGCACGCCGACACCGACGCGCTGTGGAAGCTGATCGAGGGCGGGGTGCCGGCGGCAGGATCGCTGCCGTTCCTGGCGCCCGGGGCACCTGGGGAGTATGCATGAGTGACGTCCGCTATCCGTTCACCGCGATCGTCGGCATGCCCGACCTGCGGCTCGGACTGCTGCTCAACGCGGTCTCGCCGGCCGTGGGCGGCGTACTGGTGCGCGGCGAGAAGGGCACCGCGAAGTCGACCATGGTGCGCGCGCTGGCCGGCCTGCTGCCGACCCTCGCGGCCGTCGACGGCTGCCGGTTCGCCTGCGACCCGGCCGCACCGGACCCGCAGTGCCCGGACGGGCCGCACGACCGCCCTTCGGCGTCCGAACGCCCCGCCCAGCTGGTCGAGTTGCCGGTCGGCGTGGCCGAGGACCGGATCGTCGGCTCGCTCGACCTGGAACGGGCGCTCGCCGAGGGCGTCAAGGCGTACGAGCCGGGGCTGCTCGCCAAGGCGCACCGCGGCGTGCTCTACATCGACGAGGTGAACCTGCTCCAGGACCACGTCGTGGACCTGCTGCTGGACGCCGCCGCGATGGGCCGCTCGTACGTCGAGCGCGAGGGCGTGTCGGTGCGGCACGCCGCCCGCTTCCTGCTGGTCGGCACGATGAACCCGGAGGAGGGCGAGCTGCGGCCGCAGCTGCTCGACCGGTTCGGCCTGACCGTCGAGATCGCCGCCACCCGGGACCCGGCCGAGCGCGCCGAGGTGGTCCGCCGTCGGCTCGGCTACGACGCCGACCCGGCCGGCTTCGCCGCGCGGTTCGCCGCGGACGAGCAGGCGCTCGCCGAACGCATCACCGCCGCCCGGGAGTTGCTGCCCAAGGTGGAGCTGACGGATGTGGCGCTGCGTCAGATCACCGCCGTGTGTGCCGCGTTCGAGGTGGACGGGCTGCGCGCCGACATCGTGATGGCCCGCACCGCCGTCGCGCTCGCCGCCTGGGACGGGCGGACCGAGGTGCTGGAGGAGGACGTCCGCAAGGCCGCCCAGCTGGCGCTGCCGCACCGGCGCCGCCGCAACCCCTTCGACGCGCCGGGGCTGGACGAGGAGCAGCTCGACCGGACGCTGGAGGAGCACGCGCAGCCGGAGGAGCCCGAGGAGCCTTCGGGGCCGTCGGAGTCCGAGGGGCTCGGGGGCTCGGGAGAGGCCGAGGGCGACGGGGACGGCGAGGGCGACGGCCCCGAGGACGACGGTCCGGGCCCGGACGGCGGCCCCGGCGGCGGCCCGGACGGCGGCGGGGCCCCCGAGCCCGCCTCCGGCCCGGAGGCGTCGGCCGCCGAGCCGGACGAGCCGCTCCAGCAGCCCGTACCGGCCCAACACCCCGCCCCCGCACGGGAGTCGGCGCCGGTCGCGGCCGGCGACCCGTACCGGACCAAGCTGTTCACCGTGCGGGGCACCGGGCACGGCGCCCAGGGCCGCCGCTCCCCCGCCGAGACCACCGGCGGGCACACCGTGCGCGCCCGGCGCCCCCAGGGCGCGCTCAGCCGGCTGCACCTGACCGCCACCCTGCAGGCCGCCGCACCGCACCAGGCGGCACGCGGGCGGGCCGGCCGGGCGCTGGTGCTGCGCAAGGACGACTTCCGCGAACAGGTCCGCCAGGGGCGGGAGTCCAACCTGGTGCTGTTCGTCGTCGACGCCTCCGGCTCGATGGCCGCCCGGCAGCGGATGACCGCCGTCAAGGGCGCCGTGCTGTCCCTGCTGATGGACGCCTACCAGCGGCGCGACAAGATCGGCATGATCACCTTCCGGGGCGCGGACGCCGAACTGACGCTGCCGCCGACGTCGTCCGTGGAGGTCGGCGCGGCCCGGCTGGAGTCGCTGCCCACCGGCGGGCGCACCCCGCTGGCCGCCGGTCTGCTGCGCGCGCACGAGGTGCTGCGGGTGGAGCGGTTGCGCGACCCGAGCCGCCGCCCGCTGCTGGTCGTGGTGACCGACGGCCGGGCCACCGGCGGGCGGGACGCGCTCGCCCGGTCGCAGCGCGCGGCCGGGCTGTTCGCCGCGCAGGGCACCGCCAGCGTGGTGCTGGACTGCGAGTCCGGCCCCGTCCGGCTCGGCCTCGCCCGCACCCTGGCCGGGCTGCTCGGCGGCACCGCCGTCAGTCTGGACGAGCTGCGCCCCGAGGGCGTCGCCTCGCTCGTCCGCGAGAACCGGCAGGACAGCCGGCGCGAGAACCGTCGCGACAACCGTGCCACCACCATGCGAAAGGCGGCCTGAGCCGACATGCCCAAGGGTGTCCCCGAGAGCGTCCCCGACGACGGCCTGACGACCCGTCAGCGCCGCACGCAGCCGATCACCGCCGTGCACACCGGCCCCGGCAAGGGCAAGTCCACGGCCGCGTTCGGCATGGCGCTGCGGGCCTGGAACCAGGGCTGGCCCGTCGGGGTGTTCCAGTTCGTGAAGTCCGCCAAGTGGAAGGTCGGCGAGGAGAACGCGCTGCGCGTGCTCGGCGCCTCCGGCGAGGGCGGAACGGTCGACTGGCACAAGATGGGCTCCGGCTGGTCGTGGATCCAGCGCTCCAGCGAGATGGAGATGGACAGCGAGGCGGCCGCCAAGGAGGGCTGGGAGCAGGTCAAGCGCGACCTGGCGGCCGAGACCTACCGCTTCTACGTGCTGGACGAGTTCACCTACCCGATGCACTGGGGCTGGATCGACCCGGAGGAGGTCGTGTCGGTGCTCAAGGACCGCCCGGGCAGCCAGCACGTCGTCATCACCGGCCGGTACGCGCCCGAGCCGCTGACCGAATTCGCCGACCTGGTCACCGAGATGACCAAGGTCAAGCACCCCATGGACGCCGGCCGCAAGGGCCAGCGCGGTATCGAGTGGTAGACCGTTGAGCACTGCCGGCAGGCCGTTGGCCGCCATCCCCCGCCTCGTCATCGCCGCGCCCTCCTCGGGCGCAGGCAAGACCACCGTCGCCACCGGCCTGATCGCGGCGCTCGCCGCGCGCGGGCTGGCGGTGTCCCCGCACAAGGTCGGCCCCGACTACATCGACCCGGGCTACCACGCGCTCGCCGCCGGGCGCCCGGGCCGCAACCTGGACGCCTTCCTGTGCGGCCCGGAGCGGATCGCCCCGCTCTTCCTGCACGGCGCGGCGGGGGCGGACGTCGCGGTGGTCGAGGGGGTCATGGGCCTGTTCGACGGGGCCTCCGGGCGGGGGGAGCTGGCCTCCACCGCGCACGTCGCCAAGCTGCTGCGGGCGCCCGTGGTCCTGGTGGTGGACGGCTCCTCGCAGTCCCGGTCGGTGGCCGCGCTGGTGCACGGCTTCGCCTCCTGGGACCCGGAGGTGCGCCTCGCCGGGGTGATCCTCAACCGGGTCGCCTCCGACCGGCACGAGCACCTCCTGCGCGAGGCCCTGGAGGAGGGCTCGGGCGTGCCCGTGCTGGGCGCGCTGCGCCGCTCCACGGCCGTCGCCACGCCGTCCCGCCACCTCGGGCTGATCCCGGCCGTGGAGCGCTCGGCGGAGGCCCTGCGCGCCGTCGCCGACATGGGGGAACTCGTCGCCGCCTCGGTCGACTTGGACGCCCTGCTCGAACTCGCCCGGACGGCACCGGAGTTGACCGCCGAACCGTGGGACCCGGCGGCCGAGGTCGACCCGGTGGCCGGCACGCCGCGGATCGCGGTGGCGGGCGGCGCCGCGTTCTCCTTCTCGTACGCCGAGAACGCCGAACTCCTCACCGCCGCAGGCGCCGAGGTCGTCCCCTTCGACCCGCTGCACGCCTCGGCACTGCCCCACGGCACGGCCGGCCTGGTCATCGGCGGCGGCTTCCCCGAACTGTACGTCCGGGAGCTGAGCGGCAACACGGCGCTGCGCGGGGCCATCGCGGCGTTCGCCGCCGACGGCGGCCCGATCGCCGCCGAATGCGCCGGACTGCTCTACCTGGGGCGCGAGTTGGACGGCCTGCCGATGTGCGGCGTGCTGGACACCGGCGCCCGGATGACCGAACGGCTCACCCTCGGCTACCGGGAGGCCGTCGCCCTGCACGACTCCCCGCTCGGCCCGACCGGCACCCGGGTGCGCGGCCACGAGTTCCACCGCACGGTCTGCGAACCGGGCGCGGGCGAACACCCCGCCTGGGGCTGGCGCCTGCCCACCGGCCCCCGCACCGAGGGCTTCGCGGGCAGCCACGTCCACGCCTCCTACCTGCACCTGCACTGGGCCGGAGCCCCGTCCCTGGCCGCCTCCTTCACCTCCGCCGCAGCCACCTACCAGGCAGCCCCCGGGAACCCCGCGTCACCGTGACCCCCCTCGTGCCCCGCCCGTCTCAGGACGGGCCGTTGCCGAAGGTGCCGGTCAGGGGGTCGGGACGGTCGGGTCGGTCGGCGCGGTGGCAGGTGGCGCAGCGGAGGCGGGTGTAGATCGCCACCGGGCCCATGAAGACGTCCTCCCGGCCGTCCGCCGGGGAGGCGGAGGCGGCCGGCCCGCCGCAGTCCAGGCAGGTGCGGCGGGGGCGGGCCGCGATGGAGCAGGCGCGGCAGACCAGGTGGGTCGGGTGCTCGGCGTGGACGACCACGGGCTGGGGGCCGCCGTTGAGCAGGTGGACGCACCACGTGCAGGACTCGTCCGCCTGCGCCGCCAACATCCGGGCCCTGGTCTCCTGCTGCCACCTGGCGGCCTTCTGCACCGGGACCGTCACCGGCGGCCCCCACCCGGCGGCGCTGAGCCACTGCGCGCCTTCCGCCCCGGCCGCCCGCAGCTGGTCGTCGACGGCGATGTCCCTGGGGGTCTTGTCCTTCATCGGCTCCTCCTCCGGTGCGGTTCCCGCCGGGTTAACGCCACCGGGGAGGCCATGGACACGCGAACTGCCCGACCACTACGGCCGCCTGCCGCCGCCGCCCGCGCACACCCGGACCGACCGTCACCGCGGGCCCCGGCCACCCAACGTACGCCGAAGCGCCGCACCGCGCGGCGGTTCGGCCACAGACGCCGTCGGCGCGCTCAGCCGGGGCGCGTTCAGCCGGTGGCGCGGATGTAGATGTCGGCGGCGCCGGGGGCCGCGCCGGGGATGGTGGCGACGTAGATGCGGCGGGTGGTCTGGGGGTGGGTGCGGGGCGGGGCCGGGGTGGGGGTGAGGGAGGGAGGGATGGGGGTGGGTGTCGGGGTGGGTGTCGGGGTCGGGGGGAGGGTGACGGAGGGGGCGGGTTCGGGGGTGTCGTCGTCGAGGTCCGGGGCGGGGCCGGCCTCGGCGTCGGGGTCCGGTTCGGCGTCGGGGTCGGCGGCCTGGAGGCCAGAGGGTGCCGGGGGTGCCGGGTCGGCGGTGGGGGTGAGGGAGGGAGTGGGTGATGCGGCGGTGGTGGAGGTGGGCTCGGGGTCCGGGAGGAGTTCGGGGGCCTCGGCCGGGCCGTCGCCGCCGAGGGCCGCGGTGAGGTCGGCCGGGAGGGGGGCGGCCGGCCCGGGGGCCGGGAGGTCGTAGGCGCGGAGGAAGTCGCCGAGGCCGACGTCCTTGCCCGCGACGCGGTAGTGCAGGTAGGCGATGGGGGCGCCGTCGGGGGTGTGGGTGTAGATGGCGCCGACGGGGACGTAGGAGCGGCCGACGCCGGGGTGCTGGGAGGGGTGGAGGCCGGCGAGGAGCTCGGCGCGGTCGCGGTCGGTCTCGCGGCCGACGCGGCCGGCGGTGAGCGAGTTGACGCCGCGCACCACGAGGGCGGCCGCGACGGACACGCAGAGGACCAGTCCGACGGCGACGGTGCGCCGCAGGACGGGTCGGCCGTGCAGGGCCGGCCAGGAGTCGGTGACCACGCGCTCGGGCGGGATGCCGTCCACGATTGTCGTTCCCCCGTTCGATCAGGACGTCATTGTGCTCGACGAGGGACCGTAGCCGAGAGTTCCTCAGCCCAGGTAGGCGGGGGCGACCGCGGCCTGGGTGACCCGCCGGGGGGCGCCGCCGCCGTCGGCGGGGACGGTCCACAGGTCGGCGCCGTAGTCGCCGGGCAGAGCGTAGAGCAGGGTACCGCTGTCCGACCAGACGGCCTGGTCGTCGATGTTGCGCTGTTCGGCGGTGGCGGTCTCGGTCATGGTGGCGAGGTCGAGGACGTACAGGCGCCAGGGGGCGTCGGGGGACAGGCCGGGGACGCGCTTCTTGTACGCGATGCGGGTGCCGTCCGGGGAGAGCGAGGGGCACTCGACGTTCTCGTGCAGGGTGGTGAGGGTGCGGGCGGCGAGGTCGCCGCGGACGAGGTGGGTGTGGCCGCCGGTGGCGAGGGTCGCGTAGAAGGTGTTGTCGTCGGCGAAGGTCACGCCCCAGATGTTGATGTCGTGGGCCTGGTACGGGTGGCCGTCCTTGATCACGTCGAAGGTCTCCAGGTTGTCCCGGAGGTTCCAGTCGCGGACGTCGACGATGGAGGTGCGGGTGGAGAAGTCGGTGCCCGCGTAGGAGTCGCCGCTGACGAAGACCGTCCAGGCGGCGAGGTGCCCGGACGGGGAGACCCGGGAGCGGGTGGGGATGCCGGCCGCCGGGTAGGAGCGCCGTTCGCGCAGGTGGTCGTCGAGGACGACGGCGCGGTAGGTGTCCTCCAGGGCGCCGTGCTGGGCCTGGAGGCAGATGCCGGTGCCGGCGGCGGCGTAGAAGCGCAGGCACTGGACGCCGGAGGCGGTGCGCGGACCGTCCGGGCGGTCGGCGGGGACGGCGGTGAGTTCGTCGCGGTGCGGGCCCCAGGCCATGTTGCGGAAGATCAGCTTCCGCCCCTCGGAGGGCTTCTGCAGGGTGACGGCGCCCTCGGTGACGGCGGGGCCGCCGGGCTGGGCCTGGTCGCGCCGGGCGGTGCGGTCGGCGGCGTGGAGGACGGCCCCGGTGCCGACGGCGCCGAGCAGCAGGACGGCGACCAGGAGGATGACCACCCTGGTCCGGTTCTGGAGTCGGTTCACGGGCTCTCCTCGACGGTGGTGGTGGCGGCGGGTTCACGCAGGACGGCGGCCGCGCCGAGCACGCAGAGCGCCAGCGCCCCCGCCGACCAGCCCAGCGCGCCGGTGCCGCCGACCGCGCTCCACAGCGCGCCGAACAGCAGCGAGCAGGCGAACCGGGCGAGCGCCTGCCCGGTCCCGACCAGGGCGAGCCCGGCGCCGCGCTGCCCGGCCGGGACGGCGTCGGCCGCGGCGGCGGCGAGCACGCCGTCGGTGGCCGCGTAGAAGGCGCCGTGCAGCACGAGGACGCAGACGGCCACCGCCGGGCCGCCGGCCGGCGAGAGCAGCAGCCCGTACGCGAGCAGCAGCAGCACGTGTCCGCCGAGGAAGAGCCGGCGGCGGCCGATCCGGTCGGCGAGGGCGCCGAGCGGGACGGCGAGCAGCAGGAAGGCGGCGGCGGTGCCCAGCGGCAGCAGCGGGAACAGGTCGACGGAGAGGCCGAGCCGGCGCTGGACGAGGAGGTACAGGAAGGAGTCGCTGACGGTGGTGAGTCCGAGCAGGACGGCGCAGAGCGTGAGCCGTCGCAGCCCGGGCAGCCGCAGCAGGGTGAGACTGTCACGCAGAGAGGGAACCACAGTTGACGGATCGTCAGCCGACGGCCGGTTCGGCACGAACAGCAGCAGGATCAGCACGCCGAGGGCGGCGACGCACGCGCTGACCGTGAACACGGCGTCGTAGCCGTGCCGTTCGCCCCCGTCGGCGAGCATCGGCCCGCCCGCCAGGCGCAGCACGAGGAAGGCGGTGAGCGGGCCGAGCAGGGCGCCGGCGGTGTCCATCGCCCGGTGCACGCCGAACGCCCGTCCGCGGTGGGCGGGTTCGGTGGAGAGCGAGATCATCGCGTCCCGGGGCGCGGTGCGCAGGCCCTTGCCGGTGCGGTCGACGGCGATCACGGCGCCGATCAGCGGCACGGTGTGGACGAGCAGCAGCAGCGGTTTGCAGAGCGCGGACAGGCCGTAGCCGACGGCCGCGACGGCCTTGTGGCGGGCGGCGCCGTCACGGCCGCGGCGGTCGGCGAGGTGGCCCCCGGCGAGGCGCACGAGCGCGCTGAACCCGTTCTGGATGCCGTCCAGCAGCCCGAACCCGAGCGGGGAGAGGCCGAGGCCGGTGAGCAGGTAGAGCGGCAGGACGGCGGTGACCATCTCGGAGGAGATGTCGGTGACCAGGCTGACGGCGCCGAGGGCGAGCACCGTGCCGGGTACGGCGCGCAGGGCGGCGCCCCGCCGCCCCGGCGGCTCCGTTGCGGAGGCCGGGGCGGCGGGGGCCTTGGAGCTGCGGGAGTCCGCGACGTACACGGGCGTCAGTTCCAGATGCCGGTGATGTCGGTGGCGTTGGCGGCGTTGCCCGCGTGGGTGG
Organism: Kitasatospora sp. NPDC057940; assembly: GCF_042887425.1. Lineage (NCBI taxonomy): Bacteria > Bacillati > Actinomycetota > Actinomycetes > Kitasatosporales > Streptomycetaceae > Kitasatospora > Kitasatospora sp. NPDC057940. The sequence goes on along the minus strand of NZ_JBHVPH010000031.1, from coordinate 7,558 downwards.
TCAGCCCGGCGAGGTCCTCCAGGGTGCGCAGCACGTTGTAGTGGTTGTAGGTGGTGCCGGTGCTGCTGCCGGGGGTGACGTGGGCGCCGTAGACGACGGTCGGGATGCGGTTGCCGGCGAGGCGGTTGTCCTCGTCGAAGGTGACCACGAGCAGGCTGTTGTGGCTCTTGGCCCAGGTGGCGTAGGCGGCCAGGTTGGTCTGCAGCCAGGTGTCACCGGTGCCGACGGAACAGTCGTGCATGTCGTTGCACAGGTCCGGGATGACGAAGGAGACCTTGGGCAGGGTGGTGTAGTCGGTCGGGAAGGCGTCCATGCCGTAGGCGCTGGAGGCGGGCACGTTGCCGAAGCCGAACCACGGGTTGTGCTTCTGCGCGTAGTTGTCGACGCGGCAGTCGGTGGCGCCCTGGGCGGGCAGGCCCTCGTTGTAGCTGGCCCAGGTCTGGCCGGCGGCGAGCAGTTCGGAGCCCAGGTTGGGCTGCTGGAGGGCGCCGACGTCGACGCAGCTGTCGTCGGTGACGCCCTGCGCGCTGCCGGAGAACAGCATGTAGTAGTTGGGCTGGCTGGGGTGGGTGAGCGCGAAGGACTGGGTGAGCGTGGCACCGCCGGCGACCAGCGTGTTGTTGATGTACGGCGCGCTGGAGCTGCTGCCGATGACCTGCGAGTAGGCGTGGTTCTCCATCATCACGACGATCACGTGGTCGGGCGAGGGCAGCCCGCCGGCGGTGTCGGCGGCCGCGCTGCCGCCGGCGGCCCACAGGCCGAGCGAGCCGCCGACGAGGCCGAGCCCGGCGGCGAGGGCGGTGAGGGGCCGGCGGAGCGGGCGGCGGAAGGGGCGGCGGGGGGACGTGGTTCCGGGGGTGCGGAGTCGTGCGAAGGCCATCGGGTCCTCCGTGCGTCGGGGCTGCCTGGTTGGAGCGCCGAGAACAGTAGGATCGCGCCGTGTCGTGTACCGCACAAGACAAGTGAAGAACAGGCGAACAGCTGCCGCCCGTCGGCGGTCCACGTCACAACCGCCCCGATTGACCCGTTCCGACCGGGCGTGGTGGGATCACGGGGGCCCTTGTGGCGGAATCGCGGATGCTCGTGCGCGGGGACCGCTGGGCTTTTCGGGTGAAGGAGCGGGACGTGATCGGACTGGTCGCCCTCAACGGGACGGGCCGACTGCTGGCCGACGAGATCCACGCCGCCTGGCCCGGGACCACCCGCGTCCACACCGCTGTCGCCAGCGCCTGCTTCGGCCCGCCCGAAGCCCTGGAGTACGCCCTCGGCCGGGACGACCTGGTGGTCTGCCTCGCACCGGTCGCGACCACCGTGCGGCTGCTGATCGACGGCTCGCACCTGCGCCCGGGCGGGCCCGGCCTGGTCAGCCTGGACCTGAACCTGCGCTACGCCGTCCCGCTCACCGGCCGCGACAGCGGCGCCGACGAACTGGCCGAGGAACTCGCCGGCCTGCTCGGCGTCCGGGCCGTCCTGACCAGCAACCCTCCCCCGGCCACCGACCCGCCCTTCGCACACCTGGCCGGGCACGCGTCGACGTCCACCCGCGGGCCGCGCGGCTCGGCGGCCGTGCGGGCGCTCGCCGAGGGCCGACCGGTCCGGCTGGAGAGCGACCTGGCGCACCCGCTGCCCGCGCTGCCGCCCTCCGCCCGCCCCGACGCGCCCGCCGACACCCCCGTCCTGCGGGTCACCGACCGCACCCACCCCGACGAGGACGTGCTCCTCGTGCACCCCCGCACCCTGGTCGTCGGGGTCGGCGCGGGCGGCGGCGCCACGGACTCCGAGCTGATGCGGCTGATCACGGACACCCTGGCCGAACACGGCCTGGCCCGCGCCTCGGTCGCCCGGCTGGCGACGGTGGCCGGCAAGGCGGACCACCCGGAGGTGCGCTGGGCCGCGTTCTGCCTCGGCGGGGTGCCGGTGGACGAGCACCCGGCGGCGGCCCTGGCCGCGGTGGCGGTGCCGAACCCGTCGGACCGGGTCGGCGCCGCCGTCGGCACCGCGAGCGTCGCCGAGGCGGCCGCCCTGGCGAGCGCCCCCGGCGGCGAACTCGTCGCCACCAAACGGAAGTCCGCCGCGGCGACGGTCGCGATCGCCCGGGCGGCGGTGCGCGGACGCCTCGCCGTCGTCGGGCTCGGGCCCGGCGCGCACGACCTGCTGGTGCCGCGCGCGCTGGCGGAACTGCGGCGCGCGTCGGCGGTCGTGGGCGCGCCGGGCGCGGTCGAGGCGGTCGCCGAGCTGCTGCGGCCGGGGACCAGGCGGATCGCGACGGACGACGGCGCCGGGGCTGCCGGGGCCGCCGTCGACGCGGCCGTCGACCTGGCCGCGCACGGGCACGCCGTCGCGCTGGTCGCCCTCGGCGACGGCGCGGCGCTGAACGTGCCGCCGGGCGCGTACGACGTCCACCGCGTCCCGGGACTGCCCCTCCACCCGCTCGCCCCCGCTTTGCCCGCCCACCCGCAAGGAGACCCCGCGTGACCGCCCCCGAACCCGACCTGCGCCACCACGGCGACGCCGAGGTGCGCGCCGACGGGTCCGGCCTGGTCGACCTCGCCGTCAACGTCCGCACCGGCACACCCCCGGCCTGGCTGCGCGACCGGCTCGCGGCCACCCTCGGCGACCTCGCCGCCTACCCCGACCAGGGCGCCGCCCGCGCCGCGGTGGCCGCCCGGCACGGGCGGCCGGCCGACGAGGTGCTGCTCACCTCGGGGGCGGCGGAGGCCTTCGTCCTGCTGGCCCGGGTCCTGACGGCACGTCACATCGTCGTCGTTCATCCGCAGTTCACCGAGCCCGAGGCGGCTCTGCGAGGCGCCGGGCAGCAGGTGCACCGGGTGCTGCTGTCCCCCGAGGACGGGTTCCGGCTGGGGGCCGTCCCGGAGGAGGCCGACCTGGTCGTCCTCGGCAACCCCACCAACCCGACCTCCGTCCTGCACCCCGCCGACGCCGTCGCCGCACTCGCCCGCCCCGGGCGCACCCTGGTGGTCGACGAGGCGTTCATGGACACCGTGCCCGGCGAAAGCGAGTCCCTCGCCCCGGTCCGGGACCTGCCCGGCCAGGTGGTCGTCCTGCGCAGCCTCACCAAGACCTGGGGCCTGGCCGGACTGCGGATCGGCTACGTCCTCGGGCCCGCGCCGCTGATCGCCGCGCTCGGCGCCGCCCAGCCGCTCTGGCCGGTCTCCACCCCCGCGCTGGCCGCCGCCGAGGCGTGCAGCAGCCCGGCCGCGCTGGCCGAGGCGGAGGCGGCCGCCGCCGAACTGGCCTCGTGGCGGACGTACTTGCTGAAGGGCTTGGCCGCCTTCCCGACTCTTCGGGTGTACGGCGAGTCGGCCGCGTCCTTCGTCCTGGTACGGCTGCCGGAGGCGGCGGCCGTCCGGGAGCGGCTGCGCGGGCGCGGCTTCGCCGTCCGGCGCGGGGACACCTTCCCGGGGCTGGGCGAGGAGTGGCTGCGGATCGCCGTCCGGGACGAGGCCACCACCGACCGCTTCCTGGACGCCCTCGCCGCCGTCCTCGGCCCAGCCTGACCCCCGCCTCCGACTCTTCTGCCCCTGCCCCCTGCCCCTCGCCTCAGCCCAGCCTGATCGCGTCCCCCACCGCGACCCGGCCGGGCACCAGCACCTGCGCGTACACCCCCGCGCAGGGCAGCGCGGGCATGCCCTCCAGCGGGACCAGGCGGTTCCGCTCGGCCGGGACGCGCAGGGCAGACGTGCTCCGGGGCAGCGGCCCGTGCCGCAGGGTCGGGACGGCGCAGCGCGGCGTGGGCACCACGACGCGCAGCCGCAGCGCCGGCCCGATCGCCAATTCCCGCCCCACCCAGGCGTTCTCGACGTACCCCTCGCCCTCGGTGCGGATCACCAGGTTCGGCCGGTAGCGCTCCGCCTCGGCGCCGGTCGCGGCCAGCGTCGAGGTGGTGACCAGGTGCAGCGGGGCGAAGTCGAAGAAGCCGCCGTCCGGCGCGGCTCGGCCCAACTCGTTGACGGTGACGTCGACTTCGACCTCGATGCCGTGCGCCAGTACCTCCTCCGGCACGGCCCGCTCGATCGTCGCCCCGGGCGGGCGCTCGGCGATCAGGGCGACCTTGCGGCCGAGCGCCGCCGACAGCTCCTCCTCGTCCACGCACCGCCCGTCCGGGTCGGTGATCACCACGCCGCCCGCCGTGGTCGCCGCCGTGTAACCGAGCAGGCCCGCCCACAGCCGCGGGTTCTTGGCGCTGGCGACCTTCCCGGTGTCTAGGTCGAGCAGGGCGCGTCCGCGGTCCCGCTCCAGGCCGCGCCCGTCCACCCCGACCGCCGCCAGTTCCTCCCCCAGCAGCGACTTCACCGGGTAGCGCCGCAGCCGTTCGACCGTTCCGATCCTCATGCCGCGACCGCCCATTCGCGCAGGGCCGCGAAGTCGGCCGCCAGCAGGCCGAGTCGGGGGTTGACGTGGAACGTGAGGGCCGGGGCGGGGTGGTGGGCGGCTATCCAGGCGGTGTCCTGCGGGCCGAGTTCGTCGTCCACCCAGACGAACGGGCGGCCGTCCGCCCAGGCGACCACGTCCCGGGTCTTCCAGTGCAGGCCGTCCGGGTCCTCCCCGAACAGGTCCGTCCACTGGATGTAGGGGAGTTCGGGCAGTCCGAGGTTCGGGCCGATGTGGGTGTTCGCCTCGCCCATCCAGCCGGTGGCCCACACCAGTTCGTACGGCAGGCCGAGCAGTTCCGGCCCGTGCGCCGGGTTCAGCCACACCCGCAGCGGCTTCGCCCGCGCGTGGGAGTAGCGCGCCTGCCGGTCCGCCCACCAGGTCGGGAGCAGGCGGTGGGTGTCGTACCCCTCCGGCCGCCGGGTCTTCGGCGCGGCGTAGGGGTTGAGCGGTCCGTCCACGTCGAGGAGGAGCAGGGGCAGCGTCATGCCGTGAATTCTCCGGTTGCCCCGGCGGATTGACCAGCGGTTTGCGAGTTCACGGCCGGTGCCACAGGTCGCGGGCGGCCAGCAGCGGCAGCACGCCCTCGCCGAACCAGTACGCCTCCTCCAGGTGCGGCATGCCCGACAGCACGAACTCGTCGATCCCCAGCTCGTGGTACTCGGTGATCAGGTCCGCGACCTCCCGGTGGCTGCCCACCAGGGCCGTCCCGGCGCCGCCGCGCAGCAGGCCGATCCCGGCCCACAGCCCCGGGTACACCTCCAGCCGCTCGGCCGAGCCGCCGTGCAGCGCGAGCATCCGCCGCTGGCCCTCCGACTCGCTCTCGGCGAGCGCCCGCTGGGTCCGGCGCACGCGCCCCGGGTCCATTCCGGCGAGCAGCCGCTCGGTCTCCGCCCAGGCCTGCGCGGCGGTGTCCCGGGTGATCACGTGCAGCCGGATCCCGAACCGCACCACCCGCCCGCGGGCGGCGGCGAGTTCGCGGATCCAGCGGATCTTCTCCCGCACCTGGGCGGGCGGTTCGCCCCAGGTCAGGTAGACGTCCGCGGACTGCGCCGCGACCGCGCCGGCCGCCGGGGACGAGCCGCCGAAGTACACCGCCGGCACCGGGTCCGGCAGCCGGTTCAACCTGGCGCGCTCGACCCGCAGATGGGGCCCGTGGTGGTCGACCGTCTCGCCCGCCCACAGCCGCCGGACGATGTCCAGGAACTCCCCGGTCCGCGCGTACCGGGCGTCCTTGTCCAGGAAGTCCCCGTAGGCGCGCTGCTCGGCGGACTCCCCGCCGGTCACCACGTTCAGCAGCAGCCGCCCGCCGGACTGCCGTTGGTACGTCGCGGCCATCTGCGCGGCCAGCGTCGGGCTGATCTGCCCGGGCCGGAACGCCACCAGGTACTTCAGCCGCTCCGTCACCTGCGTCAGCATCGCCGTCGTCAGCCAGGCGTCCTCGCACCACGCGCCGGTCGGCGTCAGCACCCCCTCGAACCCCAACTGCTCCGCGCTGCGGGCGACCTGCCCCAGGTACCCGAGGCTCGGCGGCCGGTCCGTCCCCGCCGCCCCCGGCGTGGACCCGTGCCCACCCCCGACGATCTGCCGGCTGTCACCGTTGGTGGGAAGGAACCAGTGGAACACGAGCGACATGATCGGACACACTCCTACGCCGGGTTGCCTGCGGGATGAGGACGGAGACACTCACCGGCAACACGCGGCCGCACACACCCGCACCAGGTCCACGTGCAGACGTCGCACGAGGACACGGCGGGCGGAAGCGGTCATGCGAGCGATTATGCCCGACGACGACGGCCGCCGGCCCTCCCGCGTACGGGAGGACCGGCGGCCGGTGCGCGGCGGGGGCGGATCAGACCTGGCCGGCCTTCTCCAGGGCCTCGCAGCAGGTGTTGATCATGAGGCGGGTGACGACGTAGGGGTCGACGTTGGCGTTCGGGCGACGGTCCTCGATGTAGCCCTTCTGCTCCACCTCGACCTGCCACGGGATGCGGACCGAGGCGCCGCGGTTGGAGACGCCGTAGCTGTAGACGTTCCACGGGGCGGTCTCGTGCTTGCCGGTCAGGCGGGACTGGATGTCGTCGCCGTACTGGTTGACGTGCTCCAGCACCTTGTCCTGGGAGGCGCCGAGCGACTCGCAGGCGGTGATGATGGCGTCGTAGCCCTCGCGCATCGCCTTGGTGGAGAAGTTGGTGTGCGCGCCCGCGCCGTTCCAGTCGCCCCTGACCGGCTTGGCGTCCAGGGTGGCGTCGATGCCGAACTCCTCGGCGGTGCGGTACAGCAGGTAGCGGGCGATCCACAGGTCGTCCGAGACGGTCAGCGAGGAGACCGGGCCGATCTGGAACTCCCACTGGCCGGGCATGACCTCGGCGTTGATGCCGCAGATCGCCAGGCCGGCGTCGATGCAGCGGTCCAGGTGCAGCTCGACGATCTCGCGGCCGAAGACCTCCTCGGCGCCGATGCCGCAGTAGTAACCGCCCTGCGGGGCCGGGAAGCCGCCCTCCGGGAAGCCGAGCGGGCGGGAGCCCTTGAAGAAGGTGTACTCCTGCTCGATGCCGAAGATCGACTCCTGAGCCGCGTACTTCTCGTCGACCTCGCGCAGCAGGGCGCGGGTGTTGGACTTGTGCGGGGTGCCGTCGGTCTCCAGCACCTCGCACAGGACGAGGATGTTGTCACCGCCGCGGATCGGGTCCGGCACGACCTTCACCGGGTCCAGCACGCGGTCCGAGGCGTGGCCCTCCGCCTGGTTGGTCGAGGAGCCGTCGAAACCCCAGGTCGGGATCTTGTCCGCGTTGGGCAGGACCCGAGTCTTGGAACGGAGCTTCGCGGTCGGCTTGGTGCCGTCGATCCAGATGTACTCGGCCTTGATTGCCACGGCGGTGTACCTCGCATTGCTGGGTGGTGGGTGCCCGCGTAGCGTCGCAAGCCGCCGTTTCCCGGTTGTTCCTCTCGTGTAACGCGGATGTGAACCAACCCTCCGTGGTGGCACGGTCACGGTGCGGGAGTGCCAGGGCGGCGCCCCGGGTGGCGGGAGCGGCACCCGGGGCGCCGGGGTGGCACCCGGGATGGCGCCCGGGGTTGCGCTCCCGCACCGCGAGGGGCCGGGGCTCAGCCCCGGCGGGCGTGCGCGGCCCGGCGGCGCCGGGTGGCCCACAGGGCGCCGGCC
>NZ_JBHVPH010000030.1:0-99718 GCF_042887425.1 Kitasatospora sp. NPDC057940 | reverse complement strand
CGTCCGACGTTTCAAACTCTAGCCGATCCCCGCTCCGAAAAGCGAATCGGCCGCAATCCAATAAAACGAACACGCCGAATAAGAACCAAGCCGCGGCAAGACGCGACCCAGCCCGAACCAGGAAATGGTGTTTCAAAAGGATTGGCTACCCCGGGACCGTCCGCGCGGAGATGCGTGTCCGGTGCTCCCAGCCAGGCAGCTCGAAGAACTCTACGCGTGATCGCGACCGGATGCAAACGGGGTGCAAAAGAGCCAGCCGGACCCCGGGGAGAGGGGTCCGGCCGGCACGACCGCGGGGCGGGGGATCAGCTGTTGGTGGGGAAGCCGAGGTTGATGCCGCCGTGCGAGGGGTCCAGCCAGCGCTGGGTCACGGCCTTGCCGCGGGTGAAGAACTGCACGCCGTCCGGACCGTACGCGTGGGCGTCGCCGAACAGGGAGGCCTTCCAGCCGCCGAAGGAGTAGTAGGCGACCGGGACCGGGATCGGCACGTTGATGCCGACCATGCCGACCTCCACCTCGAACTGGAAGCGCCGGGCCGCGCCGCCGTCGTTGGTGAAGAGGGCGGTGCCGTTGCCGTACGGGTTGGCGTTGATCAGCGCCAGGCCCTCGTCGTAGGAGGCGACGCGCACGACGGAGAGGATCGGGCCGAAGATCTCGTCGTTGTAGACGGACATGCCCGGCTTCACATGGTCGAACAGGGTGGGGCCGAGCCAGAAGCCGTCCGAGGTCGGGGCGCCGTTCTCGTCCTCGGCGGTGACCGGGTGCTTGCGGCCGTCCACGGCGAGCTCGGCGCCGTCGGCGACTCCGGACTCGACATAGGAGGTGACCTTGTCGCGGTGCTGGCCGGTGACCAGCGGGCCCATCTCTGAGTCGCCGTTGCAGCCGGGGCCGACCTTCAGGGTGGCGATCCGCTGCTTGATCTTGTCGACCAGCTCGTCGCCGATCGGGTCGACCGCGACCAGGACGGACACGGCCATGCAGCGCTCGCCGGCCGCGCCGAAGCCCGCGTTGACGGCGGCGTCGGCGGCCAGGTCGAGGTCGGCGTCGGGCAGGACCAGCATGTGGTTCTTGGCGCCGCCCAGGGCCTGCACGCGCTTGCCGTAGCGCGTACCGGTCTCGTAGACGTAGCGGGCGATCGGGGTGGAGCCGACGAAGCTGACGGACTTGACGTCCGGGTGCTCCAGCAGGCGGTCCACGGCGGCCTTGTCGCCGTGCACGACGTTGAAGACGCCGTCCGGCAGGCCGGCCTCCTTCCACAGCCCGGCGAGGAAGTTGGCGGCGGACGGGTCCTTCTCCGAGGGCTTCAGGACGACGGTGTTGCCGGCCGCGATGGCGATCGGGAAGAACCACATCGGCACCATGGCCGGGAAGTTGAACGGCGAGATGATCGCGACCGGGCCGAGCGGCTGGCGGATCGAGTAGACGTCGACGCCGGTGGACGCCTGCTCGGTGAAGCCGCCCTTGACGAGCTGCGGGATGCCACAGGCGTACTCGACGACCTCCAGGCCGCGGGCGATCTCGCCGAGCGCGTCGGAGTGGACCTTGCCGTGCTCGGACACGATGATCGCGGCCAGCTCGTCGCGGCGGGCGTTCAGCAGCTCGCGGAAGGCGAACAGCACGGTGGTGCGCTTGGCGACCGAGGCGGTGCGCCACTCGGCGAAGGCCGAGGCGGCGGCGGCCACGGCCTGGTCGACCTCGGCGATCCCGGCGAAGTCGACCTGGCCGGCGACCTGGCCGGTGGCCGGGTCGAAGATGTCACCGCGGCGGGGCGCCGCGCCGGCGGTGGCGACGGGCTCGCCGCCGATCCAGTGGGTGATGTGCTTGCTCAAGTCCGTCTGCCTCCGAAGTCCCGGGCGGCGTCCTGCCGCCGGTCCTGTCTGGCGCCGCCCGCGAGTGGGCCGGGCGACGGGATTCACGGGGCTACCGCGTTCGTCTCCAGTCTGGTGGCCGCCGCGCCAGGCCTCAACGAACAGGCTGACGGGGATCACGGATTCAGCCTTACAGGTCGTCCGGTTGCTCGGCCGAACGCGTGAGAGAACACGAACGTGCGAGAGACCACGAACGTGTGAAGCCGGACCCGCAAGGCGAACCACCGCCACCCCGCGTTCAGGACTCCTCGTCCTCCAGGTACGGGTCGTGCAGACCGTCGGCCGCTTCCTGGGTCTCCAGCAGGTCCAGCCGCAGGTCCTGGGCCCAGGCGAGCGCCCACCGCTTCAGCCCGCCGACCGCTCGTGCCGCGACACCCCGGGCCCGGAACCGGCCGTCCGCCGCCTCGGCCAGCGTCTCCAGCCGGTCGGCGAGCGCCGCGGTCTGGAAGTCCGCGTCCAATTCGGCTGCCAGCGCGAGGAGTTCGCCCTCGCGGTAGCAGTCGGTGAGGGCGTGCACGTCGACCAGGTCCCGTGGCATGCCGCGGTCCACCAGCAGCGCGGTGGTGAGCGCGGCGGCGTCCTCCAGGGCGACGACCGGCAGGACCACCGGCAGGACCACCGGCAGGACGACCGACGGCGCCACCGGCAGGACCGCCGACAGCTCCGCCGCCGGCTCGCCGGGCGGGGGCGCGGCGAGGTCGAAGCGCACCGGCCGGTGGGCCAGCGGCTCCTTCCGCAGCTCCACCGAGTGCGACCGCCCGCCGAGCGCGAGCCGGACGGTGAGCTGCTCCAGTCGCGGCGTGCCCGGGCGTTCGGCGACTCCGCCGCCGGCCGCGCGGTAGGCCTCGCCCAGCGCGGCGGCCACCTCCGGCAGGTCGGCCCCGCCGGTCACCAGGGTGAGTCCGTCCTGCGGGCAGGCCGCGACGCCGTGGGCGCGCAGCGCGTGCCCGCCGGCCAGGGCGAGCCCGTACCGGTCGCAGACGGGGGCCGCCAGTGCGGCGAGGCGCAGCTGGGCCGGGCCCGGTCGGAGGGGCGCGTCGACGGCGTCCGGGGCGGTGGTCACGTTTCCAGTCTGACGCGACCGCCCGCCCCGCGCGCCACCGCCGGCCGGGGCCGGGGCCCGGACCGGGGGGTCACCAGCCGCTGAGCCCGGCCGCGGCCTCGTGCAGGGCGAGTTCCAGCAGCACCGGGTCGTTGAGCCGTCCGGAGCCGTCGGGCGGGACCAGCCAGCGCACCCCGCGGCTGCGGCGCTCGGGGTGCGGGACGACGATCCAGGTGCCCTCCCCCGCGCTGCGCACGCCGGTGCCGATCCAGCGGGCGGCGGTGCCGACGGGGACCAGGAAGCTGACGTGCTCGTCCCCGAAGTCGGTGAGGACGGGGCCGCAGGAGCCGGTGTCCAGGATCTCCAGGGCCGGGCGCCCGAGCCGTCCGGGGACGGAGAGGACGTCCCAGCGGCGGCCGGCCGGTAGCAGCATCAGCCCCAGCCCGGTGCGCTCCCATTGCTCCCGGAAGGCCTCCGGGTCCGGTGCCACCTGGGCGAGCCAGTGCAGTCCGGTGCTCTCCATGTCTGTCCCCGCTTCTCGCCGCTGGTTCCGGTCGGGTCGTCCTGGTCGGGACGCGGCGGGAAGACCGAGACCCGCCGTCACCAAGGAGAGGCGGACGGCGGGTCTCTCTTACACGGATAACACGGATGACACTGATGGCACGGATACCGCGGATACCGCGGATACCGCGGATACCGCGGACAACGAGGTCAGCTGTCGAAGCCGAGCCCCATGCGGTCGAGCGTGCGCAGCCAGAGGTTGCGGTGGCCGCCGTTGCGGTCCGCGCGCTCCAGCGAGCGGGTGGTGATCTCGATCCCGGCCCAGCGCACCGGCTCGGGCGGGAACGGCAGCGGCTTGCTGCGCACCATGTCCAGCGAGGTGCGCTCGGTGCGCTCGCCGGACAGCAGGTCGAGCATCACCTCGGCGCCGAAGCGCGTCGCGCCGACGCCGAGCCCGGTGTACCCGGCCGCGTACGCGACCTTGCCCCGGTAGGCGGTGTCGAAGAACGCCGAGAACCGGCTGCAGGTGTCGATGGCGCCGCCCCAGGCGTTGGTGAAGCGCAGGCCCTCCAGCTGCGGGAAGCAGCGGAAGAAGTGGTTCGCCAGGGTGCGGAAGGTCTCCGGCCGCTGGTCGTACTCGTGCCGGACGTGGCCGCCGTAGTGGTAGACGGCGTCGTAGCCGCCCCACAGGATCCGGTTGTCGGCGGAGAGCCGGAAGTAGTGGAACTTGTTGGCGCTGTCGCCGAGTCCCTGCCGGCCGCGCCAGCCGATCGCGGCAAGCTGCTCGTCGCTGAGCGGCTCGGTCATCAGCGCGTAGTCGTACACCGGCACGACGAACGGCCGGACCCTCTTGACCAGCGACGGGAACACGTTGGTACCGAGTGCGACGCGCCGGGCGAAGACCCGTCCGTACGGGGTGCGGACGGCCATGCCGCTGCCGTACTCCCGCAGGTCGGTGGCCCGGGTGTGCTCGAAGATCCGCACGCCCTGGCCGAGGCAGGCGTCCCGCAGGCCCCAGGCGAGCTTGGCGGGGTGGACCATCGCCACGCCCTCCTTGTCCCAGAGGCCGCCGAGGAAGGTCGGCGAGTCGACCTCGGCGCGCAGCTCGTCGGCGTCCAGGACGGTGATGTCGAAGCCGTACCGGGCGACGGCCTCGGCGATCTCGTGGAGTTCCTCGACCTGGTGCGGCTGGGTGGCGACGTCGATCTCGCCGGTGCGCTCCCACTCGGCGTCGATGCCGTAGCGCTTGAGGGTGGCCTCGATGCCGTCCAGGTTGGCGGCACCGAGGCGTTCCAGCTGGGCGAGTTCGGCGGGCCAGCGTTGCAGGCCGTTGCCGAAGCCGTGGGTGAGGCTGGCCGCGCAGAATCCGCCGTTACGCCCGGACGCGGCCCACCCGACCTCGTTGCCCTCGACCAGCACGACGTCCAGCGAGGGGTCGCGTTCCTTGGCGATGAGGGCGGTCCAGAGGCCGGAGTAGCCGCCGCCGACGACCAGCAGGTCGCAGGTGGTGTCGCCGACCAGGGCGGGCAGCGCCGCCGGCCGGCCCGGGTCCTCCAGCCAGAAGGGGGTGGGCCTGGCGTCACTGAGTGCGCGGGCGGAGTCCATGCATTATCAGCCACTTTCTGTACTTAGGCGATGGTTTGTTCGGCCACCACACCCGACCGTACGTCAGGCGGTGGCCTTCCGGCGGTTGCCCAGCCACTGGCCGCCGACGGTCAGCGCGACGGCGGCGATGAACATCGCGGTGCCGATGACGTTCACCTGCACCGGGATGCCGCGCTGCGACGCGCCCCAGACGAACATCGGGAAGGTGACCGTGGTCGGGCCCGAGTTGAACTGGGTGATGATGAAGTCGTCGAAGGAGAGCGCGAAGCTGAGCAGCGCTCCCGCCGCGATGCCGGGGGCGGCCAGCGGCAGGGTGACCCGCAGGAAGGTCTGGGTGGGGGTCGCGTAGAGGTCCTGGGCGGCCTGTTCGAGCCTCGGGTCCATGCTCATCACGCGGGCCTTGACGGCCGTCACCACGAAGCTGAGGCAGAACATGATGTGCGCGATGAGGATGGTGGTGAAGCCGAACGGGATGCGCATGTTGAGGAACAGCGTCCCGAGCGAGGCGGCCATGACCACCTCGGGCATGGCCATCGGCAGGAAGATCATCGCGGTGGTGGCCGAGCGGCCGCGGAAGCGGTAGCGGGCCAGCGCGAAGGCGACCATGGTGCCGAGCACGGTGGCGCCGATGGTGGCGAGCACCGCGATCTGCAGGCTGAGCGAGAGCGACTGGCACATGTCGGCCACGCCGCAGGGGTTGGTCCAGGCGTCGGTGGAGAACTCGTTCCACTCGTAGTTGAACTTGCCGACCGGCTTGTTGAACGAGAAGGCGAGCACGACCAGGTTGGGCAGCACCAGGTAGGCGAGGGCCAGCAGGCCGGCCAGCACCACCAGGTGGGCGCGTATCCACTTGGTAATCCGGGACATCAGACCAGTTCCTCCGTCCCGGCCTTGCGCATGTAGACCGTCACCATGCCCAGGATCAGGGCCATCAGGATGAAGCTCAGTGCGGCAGCCGTGGGGTAGTCGAGCACGTTCAGGAACTGCTTCTGGATGCCGTTGCCGACCATCTGCTCGCTCGGCGAGCCCAGCAGCTGGGCGTTGATGTAGTCGCCGGAGGCCGGGATGAAGGTGAGCAGGGTGCCGGCGACCACCCCGGGCAGCGAGATCGGGAAGGTGACCTTGCGGAAGGTGGTGAACGGCCGGGCGTACAGGTCGCCGGCCGCCTCGTGCAGGCGGGGGTCGATCCGCTCCAGCGAGGTGTACAGCGGCAGGATCATGAACGGCAGGAAGTTGTAGGTGAGACCGCAGACCACGGCGAGCGGCGTGGCGAGCACCCGGTCGCCGGAGGTGAGGCCGAGCGCGTTGGTGACGTCCAGGACGTGCAGGGTGTTGAGCACCCCGACCACCGGCCCGCCGTCGGACAGGATGGTCTTCCAGGCCAGCGTGCGGATCAGGAAGCTGGTGAAGAACGGCGCGATGACCAGGATCAGGATGACGTTGCGCCAGCGCTTGCTGGCCTTGAAGGCGATCGTGTACGCGAGCGGGTAGCCGACGGCCAGGCAGAGCACGGTGGCGATGCCCGCGTAGGAGAACGAGCGGACGAAGTGCCACTTGTACTCGACCAGGGCGTCCCAGTAGGTCGCGAGGTGCCAGGTGACCTTGAAGCCCGCCTCGAGCGAGCCGGTCTGCAGCGAGGTGGACGCCTGGTAGACCATCGGGACGGCGAAGAAGACGACGAGCCAGGCGATGCCGGGCAGCAGCAGCCAGTACGCGGTGAGCTTGCGCTTCGGCTTCCGCGCCGGTTCCGCGAGCGGTATGACCTGTGACGGGGCGGCCGGGGTGGTGGTGGTCATGCGGCCTCCTCCGCGGTGCCCGCGTCGATCGCCTGCGCGGCGTCCAGGGCGAAGGAGTGCGCCGGGTTCCAGTGCAGCAGGACGGGCGCGCCGGGGACGATCCGGGCGTCGCGCTCCATGTTCTGCTCGAAGACGGTGACCTCCTGGCCGCCGTCGGTGCGCACCACGTACTGGGTGGAGACGCCGATGAAGCTGGAGTCGAGGACGGTGCCGGCCAGCCGGTTGCGGCCGTCGGCGACCTCGGCGGAGGCGTGCGCGATGGTGATCTTCTCCGGGCGCACGCCCAGGTGGACCTGCCTGGCCTCGGTGGCGCAGCGCGCCTTGGGCACGGCGAGGCGGACGCCGGCCGCGCTGAGCAGCAGGTCGCCGCCGTCGCTGCCGGTGACCTCGGCGGGCAGCAGGTTGGACTGGCCGAGGAAGTTGGCCACGAAGGTGGTGGCGGGGTTCTCGTACAGCTCGGCGGGGGCGCCCAGTTGCTCGACCCGGCCGCCGTTCATCACCGCGATGGTGTCGGCCATCGTCATGGCCTCCTCCTGGTCGTGGGTGACGTGCACGAAGGTGATGCCGACCTCGGTCTGGATCCGCTTGAGCTCCAGCTGCATCTGGCGGCGGAGCTTGAGGTCGAGCGCGCCGAGCGGCTCGTCGAGGAGCAGCACCTGGGGGTGGTTGATCAGGGCGCGGGCGACGGCGACGCGCTGCTGCTGGCCGCCGGAGAGCTGGTGCGGCTTGCGCCGGGCGTACTGGCCGAGTTCGACCAGCTCCAGCATCTCCTCGACCTGCTTCTTGACGTCCTTGCGGCCGCGGCGGCGCAGGCCGAAGGCGACGTTCTCGAAGATGTCGAGGTGCGGGAAGAGCGCGTAGCTCTGGAAGACGGTGTTCACCGGCCGCTTGTACGGGGGCAGGGCGGTGACGTCCTGGCCGCCGATCAGGACGGTGCCGCTGGTGGGCTCCTCCAGGCCCGCGATCATGCGCAGGGTGGTGGTCTTGCCGCAGCCGGAGGCGCCGAGCAGGGCGAAGAAGGAGCCCTGCGGGACGGTGAGGTCGAGCGGGTGGACGGCGGTGAAGGCGCCGTAGGTCTTGCCGATGCCGCTGAGGCGGACGTCGCCGCCGGCGGCCGCGTCGCGCTGCTGGTCTGTCATGGGTGTCTTCCTGGGTTCTCTGCCGGGAGTGGGCCGCGCGTGGGGGTCAGGCGCCGATGAGCTTGGAGAACTTCTGCTCGAAGTCGCTCTCCTCGGTCTCGGTGAGGGTGCGGAACACGTGCGACTTGGCCGCCATCTCGGGGGTGGGTACGACCAGCGGGTTGGCCGCGCTGTCCGGGGCGAGGGTGGCGAGCTCGTCCTTCATCCCGGTCACGGCGGAGACGAAGCCGATGCCCGCGACCAGCTGCGCCGCGATCTTCGGCTGATAGTAGAAGTCGATCAGCTTTTCCGCGTTCGCCTTGTGCTGCGCCCGGGCCGGGACCAGCATGTTGTCCGTCGAGGAGACGTAGCCCTTCTCCGGGATGACGAACTCGATGTCCGGGTTGTCGGCGCGCAGTTGGATCAGGTCGCCGCCCCAGGCGACGCAGGCCGCGATGTCGCCGGAGGACAGCTCCTGGCCGTAGTCGTTGCCGGTGAAGCGGCGGATCTGCTTGCTGTCGACGCCCTTCTGCAGCCGGGCGACGGCGGCGTCGTAGTCGTCGGCGGTGAACTTCGCCGGGTCCTTGCCCAGGTCCAGCAGGGTGATCCCGATGCTGTCGCGCATCTCGGAGAGGAAGGTGACCCGGCCCTTGAGGTCGGGGTCGTCCAGCAGTTGGGAGACGCTGGTGACCTCCTTCCCCTTGGTCGCCTTCTTGTTGTAGGCGATGACGACCTGGATGCCGGCCCACGGGTAGGAGTACAGCCGGCCCGGGTCCCAGTCGGGGGCGCGGAAGCGGGAGTCGATGGTGGTGATCGCGGTGGTGACGTTCGCCGGGTTGAGCTTCTGCGCCCAGCCGAGCCGGATCAGCCGGGCGGCCATCCAGTCGGTGAGAACCATCAGGTCGCGGCCGGTGTCCTGGCCGGCCGCGAGCTGCGGCTTGACCTTGCCGAAGAACTCGACGTTGTCGTTGACGTCCTCGTTGTACCTGACCTTGACGCCGGTGGCCGCGGTGAAGGCGTCCAGGGTCCCGTGCTTCTGCTTGTCCTTCTCGTCGGTGTCGATGTACAGCGGCCAGTTGGAGAAGTTGACCACCTTCTCGGTGTCCGAGAGGTCCTTGGCGGCGTTGGCGGTCGAGTCGCCGCCGGCGGTCCTGGCCGCCGGGATCCCGCAGGCGGCCAGCGTGCCCGCACCGGCGCTCAGCGCGGCGGCCCGCAGCAGGGTGCGGCGGCCGATCGCGGCCCGGCCGCTGGTCAGGCTGCGTTCCCAGGCCTTGCGGACCGGTTCGGGCAGACCGTCGGTGAACTCGTTGAACGCCATGGAACGGGCCTCCTGGGGGTAAGAGGTCGAATCGGGGCGCCCTGGGGGCGGCGCCCCTGGGCAGGGGTTATCTGTCTCCGAAGACGGTGCGGTGCCAGTCCTTGCGGGCGACCGCGGTGGTGTCGAACATGACGTGCTTGACCTGGGTGTACTCGTCCAGCGAGTACTGGGACATGTCCTTGCCGTAGCCGGACGCCTTGTAGCCGCCGTGCGGCATCTCGCTGATGATCGGGATGTGGTCGTTGACCCAGACGCACCCGGCCGCGATCTCCCGGGTGGCGCGCAGCGAGCGGTGCACGTTGCCCGTCCAGGCGGAGGCGGCCAGGCCGTAGGGGGTGTCGTTGGCCAGCCGCAGGCCCTCGTCGTCGGTGTCGAAGGGCAGCACGACCAGCACCGGGCCGAAGATCTCGCCCTGGACCACCTCGCTGTCCTGGGCGGCGCCGGTGATCAGGGTGGGCGCGTAGTACGCGCCGCGGGTGAGGTCGGTGCCGTCGTGGCCCTTCTCCGGCGCGCGGCCGCCGGTGACCACGGTGGCGTACGAGCGGGCGCGTTCGACGAAGCCGGCCACCCGGTCCCGGTGGGTGTACGAGACCAGCGGGCCGAGGTCGGTGTGCGGGTTGAGCGGGTCGCCGATCCGGATCGCGGCGTACAGTTCGGCCACGCCGGCCACGAACGCGTCGTACAGCGGGCGCTGGACGTACGCGCGGGTGGCGGCGGTGCAGTCCTGGCCGCCGTTGATCAGCGAGGCGGCGACCGCGCCGTGCACGGCGGCGTCGAGGTCGGCGTCGTCGAAGACCACGAACGGGGCCTTGCCGCCGAGCTCCAGGTGGGTGCGCTTGACGCTCGCGGTGGCGAGTTCGGCGACCCTGCGGCCGACCGGGGTGGAGCCGGTGAAGGACACCATGGCGACGTCCGGGTGCCCGACCAGGTGCTCGCCGGTGGTGCGTCCGGCGCCGGTGACCACGTTGACCACGCCGTCCGGGATGCCCGCCTCGGTGCAGGCCCGGGCGAACATCAGCGAGGTGAGCGGGGTCAGCTCGGACGGCTTGAGCACGATGGTGTTGCCCGCCGCGATCGCCGGCAGGACCTTCCAGGCGGCCATCTGCAGCGGGTAGTTCCACGGCGAGATCGAGCCGACCACGCCGATCGCCTCGCGGCGCACGTAGGAGGTGTGGTCGCCGGAGTACTCGCCGGCCGCCTTGCCCTCCAGGTTGCGGGCGGCGCCGGCGAAGAACGCCACGTTGTCGATGGTGCCGGGGACGTCGAACTCGGTGGCCAGCTTGACCGGCTTGCCGGTCTGCGCGGTCTCCACCCGGGCGAGGTCGGCGCTCGCCGAGGCCAGGACGGCGGCCAGTGCGGTCAGCGCCTCGGAGCGGGCACCGGGGGTGGCGCGGGACCAGCCGGGCAGGGCCGCCTTCGCGGCGGCCACGGCCGCGTCGACGTCGCCGGTGGTGGCCAGGGCGACCTGCTCGACCACGCTGCCGTCCGCGGGGTTGACGACCTGGAAGGGCTCGCCGCTCCCCCGGGTCTGACGGCCCGCGATGTACTGCGCGCCCGCGCCGAAGTCGGTCAGGTCCATCTGGTTCCTCCAAGTGCCGGTGGGTCGACTGCCACCGCGATTCTCACGGTTGTGCGGTGGGGAAATCCGACCGGCTGATCACCGGGGTTGCGCGATCCTGGCAGTCCGGCGGACTCCGGACAAGGGATTCCGCTGTTGCATTCCGGCAACGCGATGGATTCCGGCGTGAGGTCTGTTTTTCGCCACAGCCGACCCGCTGACCATGCCCGCTGCCGCCCCGGCGTGACAAGGGTCACTGCGACAACCTCGGCGGGTAGGGCCTTACAGGGTGCAAGGGTTCACCGAGGGCGACAGGTCGTCGCCACGATGGATGATTTACCTGACACTCTGGTCCCTCAAGGCCCTGGAGGCCCGCGATGCTCCCCACCGTCGCCCGCGTGCTCGACCTGGAGGTGATGCGGCGCGGCCTGCCCCAGGTCGTCGCCGGCGCCGACCACCTGGAGCGGCCCGTCCGCTGGGTCCACGTGAGCGAACTGCCCGACGTCGCCGGGATGCTCCAGGGCGGCGAACTGGTGCTCACCACCGGCATCGCGCTGCCCGACGACCGCGAGGGCCTGGCCCGCTACGTCCGCGAACTGGACGAGGTGGGGGTCGCCGGCCTGGTCGTCGAGTACGGCAGGCGCTACTTCGACTCGCTGCCCCGCGCCCTGGTGCACGCCGCCGAACAGCGCGGCCTGCCGCTGATCACGCTCCGCCGCGAGCTGCGCTTCGTCGCCGTCACCGAGGCCGTGCACGCGCTGGTGGTCAACGCCCAGCTGGAGCAGCTGCGCACCTCCGAGGCCGTCCACCAGGTGTTCAACGAGCTGGTGGTGGAGGGCGCCGAGCCGCCCGAGGTGATCCGCCAGGTGGCCCGGATGGCGGGCGCGCCGGTCGTCCTGGAGAACCTCGCGCACCAGGTGCTCGCCCACGACACCGCCGGCCGCCCGGAGGTCGAACTGCTGGAGGACTGGGAGCGCCGCTCCCGCGGGGTCCGCCCGCCCGGCCGCACCGGGCACGACCCGCGCAGCGGCTGGCTGGTGACCACGGTCGGCGCCCGCGGCCAGGACTGGGGCCGGCTGGTGCTGGTGCAGGATCCGGGCCCGCTGCCCGAGAACGAGGCCCATCCGCACACCATGCTGCTGGAGCGCGGCGCCTCCGCGCTGGCGCTCAACCGGCTGGTGGTGCGCGACCGGGAGAGCCTGGAGCGGCAGACCCACCGCACCCTGCTGTCCGGCATCCTCACCCACGCGCTGACCGTCTCCGAGGTGGCCCTGCGCGCCCAGGCGCTCGGCGTCCCGCTGGAGGGCCGCCGGCTGGTCGGGGTGGTGCTGCGGCAGCGGCGCGGCCCGATCCCGGCCGCCCTGGAGGCGCAGGCCCGGCTGCGCGACTTCACCGAGCTCGCCGCGGGGGCCGTCCGGGCCTGCCGGCTCTCCGCCCTGGTCGGCGCGCTGGACGACGAGGGCGTCGGCGTGCTGATCACGCTCGGCACCCAGCAGGACGAACACGCCGCCCTGGACGCCTTCTCGGCCACGCTGCGCCGGATGTCGGCCGAGGCCGGCCGGGACGACGCCGCCGCCGCACCGGCCCCCGTGGTCGCGGTCGGCTCCTCGGTCGGCTCCGTCCGGGACGCCCGGCGCACCCTGCTGGAGGCCACCCAGGTCGCCGACGCGGCCCTGCACGACGCGCCCGGCGGCCGGGCCGCCTCGTACTACCGGCTGCCGGACGTCCGGCTGCGCGGCCTGCTCCACCTGCTGCGCGACGACGCCCGGCTGCAGACCTACGTGGAACGGGAGCTCGGCCCGCTGCTGGCCCACGACGCCGAGCACAACGGCCAGTTGGTGCAGATGCTGCGGATCTACCTGGAGCAGGGCCGGAACAAGTCGGCGGCGGCCGACGCCGCGCACCTGTCCCGGCCGTCCTTCTACGACCGCCTGCACAAGGTCGAGCGGATCCTCGGCGTCGACCTCGACCAGGTGGAGTCCTGCCTCTCCCTGCACGTGGCACTGCTCGCCCTGGACGCCGTCCGCCGCTGACCGCCGCGCGCCGGCGGCCTACACGCCGGTGATGCGCCCCCAGACCTTGTGCAGTTCGGGCCGCTCCGCCGAGGTGACGTCGCGCATGGTGTGCAGCCGGGCGCGCATCTCGTCGGTCGGGAAGAGCAGCGGGTTCTCCGCCAGTTCGGCCTTGTCCTTGTCGCCGCTGGCCGCCAGCACCTCGCGGGCGGCCGGCACCGGGCAGATGTACTGGACGAACGCGGCGAGTTCGGCGGCCACCTCGGGCTGGTAGTAGTGGTCGATCAACAGCTCGGCGTTGCGCTTGTGCCGGGCCCGGTTGGGGATCATCAGGCTCTCCGCCCACAGCTCGCCACCCTCCTGCGGGACCACGAACTCGATGTCCGGGTTCTGGGCGGTCAGTTGGACGGCGTCGCCGGAGTAGGCCTGGCAGGCGACGGCGGCGCCGGAGGCGAGGTCGCTGGTGTAGTCGTTGCCGGTGAAGCGGCGGATGTGGCCGGTGTCGACCATCTTCTGCACGGTGTCCATCGCCCGGTGCGCGTCGTCCTCGCCGAACCGGGAGACGTCCGCGCCCTGGGCGAGCATCAGCAGCCCGAGCGCCTCGTCCAGCCCGGCGAACAGGGTGACCCGGCCCTTGAGGTCGGGCGCCCAGAGGTCGGCGGTCGACTTCAGCTCCCGGCCGAGCGCCTTGCGGTTGTACGCGATGCCGGTGATCCCGGACTGCCAGGGCACGCTGCGCCGGCGCCCGGGGTCGAAGGCCGGGTCGGCGAGCTGCGGGTCCAGGTTGGCGGTGACGTTGGGCAGGTTGGCCCGGTCCATGGCCTGCACCCAGCCGAGCGAGACGTACCGGCCGGCCATCCAGTCGCTGACCACCATGAGGTCCCGGCCGGGGTCGGCGCCCTGGGTGAGCACCGGGCTGATCTTGCCGAAGAACTCGTCGTTGTCGTTGATGTCCTCGGTGTAGGTGACCGCGATGCCGGTCCGCTCGGTGAAGGCGTCCAGGGTCGGCCGGTGACCCTGGTCGTCGGTGTCGATGTACTGGGTCCAGTTGGAGAAGGCGAGCCGCTGCTCGCGGTCCGAGCGGTCCTGGACCGAGCGGCGGTCCTCGGCGACGTACGCGGACGGGATGCCGCAGCCGGTCAGCGTGCCGGCGCCGAGCAGCGCGGCCCCGCCGAGCACCGAACGCCGGCGGATCGTACGGGAGTTGTGGGGGCGGGTCGGGGTGGTGCTGCTGGGCATGGGGGAGGCCTCCGGAGCGTGGGACGGCCCCGGGCGTGCGCGACGCCCGGGGCCGTCCGGTCGGTACGTCAGACGGTGTGCGCGTCGGCGAGCGACAGCACCTCGTCGAGCACCGCGAGACCGGTCTTGGCCTCCTCCTCGGTGACGGTGCACGGCGGGACGACGTGGAGGCGGTTCATGTTGACGAACGGCCAGAGCCCGCGCTGCTTGCAGGCGGCGGCCAGCTCGGCCATCGGCGCGTTGGCGGCGCCGGCCGCGTTGTACGGGACCAGCGGCTCGCGGGTCCCGCGGTCCTTCACCAGGTCGAGCGCCCAGAACACGCCGAGGCCGCGGACCTCGCCGATCGAGGGGTGCCGCTCGGCCAGCTCCCGCAGGCCGGGGCCGAGCACGGTCTCGCCGATGTGCTTGGCGTTCTCGACGATGCCCTCCTCCGCCATGGCCGTGATGGTGGCGACGGCCGAGGCGCAGGCCAGCGGGTGGCCGGAGTAGGTGAGCCCGCCCGGGAACGCCCGCTCGGCGAAGGTGGCGGCGATCTCGGCGCTGATCGCCACGCCGCCCAGCGGGACGTAGCCCGAGTTGACGCCCTTGGCGAAGGTCAGCAGGTCCGGGGTGACACCCCAGTGGTCGGCGGCGAACCACTCGCCGGTCCGGCCGAAGCCCGCCATCACCTCGTCGAGGATGAACACGATGCCGAAGCGGTCGCAGATCTCCCGCACCCCGGCCAGGTAGCCCGCCGGCGGGATCAGGATGCCCGCGGTGCCGACCACGGTCTCCAGGATGATCGCCGCGATCGTCCCGGGGCCCTCGAAGGCGATCACCTGCTCCAGGTGCTCCAGCGCGCGCTCGCACTCCTGCGCCTCGTTCTCGGCGTGGAAGTTCGAGCGGTAGGCGTACGGGCCCCAGAAGTGCACCACGCCGGAGACGCCGGTCTCGTTGGCCCAGCGGCGCGGGTCGCCGGTGAGGGCGATCGCGTTGGCGGTGGCGCCGTGGTACGAGCGGTAGGCGGACATGACCTTCTGCCGGCCGGTGTGCAGCCGGGCCAGCCGGACGGCGTTCTCGACCGCCTCGGCGCCGCCGTTGGTGAAGAAGATCTTGTCGAGGTCGCCGGGGGTGCGCTCGGCGATCAGCCGGGCGGCCTCGCTGCGCGCCTCGACCGCGAAACCGGGGGCGATGGTGCAGAGCTTCGCCGCCTGCTCCTGGATCGCGGCGACCACCTTCGGGTGCTGGTGACCGATGTTGGTGTTGACCAGTTGCGAGGAGAAGTCGAGGTAGCGGTTGCCGTCGTAGTCCCAGAAGTACGAGCCCTCGGCGCCGGCCACCGCGAGGGGGTCGATCAGCGCCTGGGCGGACCACGAGTGGAAGACGTGCGCGCGGTCGGCGGCCTTGACCGCCTGGCCGGCGGCTGAGTCAGCGGTGGGGATGCTCATGCCGGTAAGGCTAGGGAGTCGCGGCCCCGAAGTGCAGTTTCATCTTGTCAGCCGGTCACGCGAACGGCCGACAGGATGCAAAGACACCGGGCCCGGGTCGAAAGGACCCGGGCCCATTGTCCGTTCACACGATGGACGTGCGATCAGATCGCGGTCATACGGCGCCCGACCGCCACGACCCGCTAGATCGCGGTCATGACGTGCTTCACCCGGGTGTAGTCCTCGAAGCCGTACGCGGAGAGGTCCTTGCCGTAGCCGGACTTCTTGAAGCCACCGTGCGGCATCTCGGCGACCAGCGGGATGTGGGTGTTGATCCAGACGCAGCCGAAGTCCAGGCGGCGCGACATCCGCATGGCGCGGGCGTGGTCCTTGGTCCACACCGAGGAGGCCAGCGCGAACTCGACGCCGTTGGCGTAGTCGACGGCCTGGTCCTCGTCGGTGAACTTCTGCACGGTGATGACCGGGCCGAAGACCTCGTTCTGGATGATCTCGTCGTCCTGCTGCAGGCCGGAGACGACGGTCGGGGCGTAGAAGTAGCCCTTCTCGCCGACCTGGTGGCCACCGGCCTCGACCTTGGCGTGGGCGGGCAGCCGCTCGATGAAGCCGGCCACCTGCTTCAGCTGGTTGGCGTTGTTCAGCGGGCCGTACAGCACGTCCTCGTCGTCCACGCCGCCGGTCTTGGTCTCGGCCGCGGCCTTGGCCAGCGCCTCGACGAAGGCGTCGTGGATCGACTCGTGCACCAGCACGCGGGTGGCCGCGGTGCAGTCCTGGCCGGCGTTGAAGTAGCCCGCGACCGAGATGCCCTCGACGGCCTCGGCGATGTCGGCGTCCTCGAAGACCACGACCGGGGCCTTGCCGCCCAGCTCCAGGTGGACGCGCTTGACGTCCTTGGAGGCGGACTCGGCGACCTGGATGCCGGCCCGGACCGAACCGGTGATGGAGGCCATCGCCGGGGTCTTGTGCTCGACCATCAGCCGGCCGGACTCGCGGTCGCCGCAGATCACGTTGAAGACGCCGGCCGGCAGCTCCAGGTCCTTGAGGACGCCGCCGATGATCTCGGCGAGCAGGACGGTGGAGGCCGGGGTGGTGTCCGAGGGCTTCAGGACGACGGTGTTGCCCGCGGCGATGGCCGGGGCGAACTTCCAGACGGCCATCATCATCGGGTAGTTCCACGGCGCGACCTGGGCACAGACGCCGACCGGCTCGCGGCGGACGATCGAGGTCATCCCGTCCATGTACTCCCCGGCGGCCTTGCCCTCCAGCATGCGGGCGGCACCGGCGAAGAAGCGGATCTGGTCCACCATCGGACCGATCTCCTCCGAGAGGGTCAGCCCGCGCGGCTTGCCCGTGTTGCGGACCTCCGCCTCGACGAGCTCCTCGGCCCGGGCCTCGACCGCGTCGGCGATCTTGAGCAGCAGCTTCTGGCGGGTGCTCGGGGTGGCGTCGCGCCAGACCGGGAAGGCGGCGGCGGCCGAGGCCATGGCGGCGTCCACATCGGAGGCACCGGACAGCGGGGACGTCGCGTAGACCTCACCGGTGGTGGGGTCGACGATGTCGAGCGTGCGGCCGTCCGCCGCGTCGACGAACTCACCGTTGATGTAGTTGCGCAGCGTGCGAAGGTCGCTCACGGGGTCTCTCCTCGGTCTGGGCCTGCGGCGTTGCAGTTTCCGGCGCCATGGTACGTCGGCGGGTCCGGCGCACGAAGGGTGTCGGGTGGCCGGGCCCTGGACGGCGCGGTCCACTGGTTTGGGGGAACGCGCGCTGCGCTGCGGGGCTGCGCGCGTACCGTGCCAGGGTAGCCGCATGACTGCCGGTATCGACAGGTGCAGTGCATGTAGGCGATGAAATCCGTACGCGGATTCCAAGATCGCGACGAAATCAGCAGATTCCTCGCTTGCGAACAGGAGAACGATCAGGCACAGTGGCGGCGTGGCCAACCGCGACCGGAACGCGAGCGTTCCCCTCGATGCCGCCTCCAAGGCGATCATCGAGCAGCTCCAGGAGGACGGACGCCGCCCGTACGCCGCCATCGGCAAGGCCGTCGGCCTGTCCGAAGCGGCCGTGCGCCAGCGCGTCCAGAAGCTGCTCGACCAGGGCGTGATGCAGATCGTCGCCGTCACGGACCCGCTCACCGTCGGCTTCACCCGCCAGGCGATGGTCGGCATCCGGGTCGAGGGCGACATCGAGCCCGTCGCCGACGCGCTGGCCGCCCTCGACGAGGTCGACTACGTCGTCTGCACCGCAGGCTCGTTCGATCTCCTGGCCGAACTGGTCTGCGAGGACGACGAGCACCTGCTCGAACTGATCAACAAGCGCATCCGCGCGCTTCCCGGCGTGCGGAGCACCGAGAGCTTCGTCTACCTGAAGCTCCGGAAACAGACCTACACCTGGGGCACCCGATGACAGCCGACCCGGCGCAGAAGGACCTTTCCAAGACCGCCTACGACCACCTGTGGATGCACTTCACCCGCATGTCGTCGTACGAGAACTCCCCCGTGCCGACGATCGTCAAGGGCGAAGGCACCTACGTCTGGGACGACAAGGGCCGCAAGTACCTCGACGGCCTCGCCGGCCTGTTCGTCGTCCAGGCCGGCCACGGCCGCGAGGAGCTGGCCGAGGCCGCCGCCAAGCAGGCCAAGGAGCTCGCCTTCTTCCCGGTGTGGAGCTACGCCCACCCGAAGGCCGTCGAGCTGGCCGAGCGCCTGGCCAACTACGCCCCGGGCGACCTGAACAAGGTCTTCTTCTCCACCGGTGGCGGCGAGGCCGTCGAGACCGCCTGGAAGCTCGCCAAGCAGTACTTCAAGCTGACCGGCAAGCCGACCAAGTACAAGGTCATCTCGCGCGCCGTCGCCTACCACGGCACCCCGCAGGGCGCCCTGTCGATCACCGGCCTGCCGGGCCTGAAGGCCCCGTTCGAGCCGCTGGTGCCGGGCACCCACAAGGCCCCGAACACCAACATCTACCGCGCCCCCGCCTTCCTCGAAGGCCCGGACGGCACGGTCGACCCCGAGGCCTACGGCCGCTGGTGCGCCGACGAGATCGAGGTGGCCATCCTCAACGAGGGCGCCGAGACCGTCGCGGCCGTCTTCGTCGAGCCGGTGCAGAACGCCGGTGGCTGCTTCCCGCCGCCGCCCGGGTACTTCCAGCGCCTGCGCGAGATCTGCGACCGCCACGACGTGCTGCTGGTCTCGGACGAGGTCATCTGCGCCTTCGGCCGCCTGGGCACCATGTTCGGCGCCGACAAGTTCGGCTACCAGCCCGACATGATCACCTGCGCCAAGGGCATGACCTCGGGCTACTCCCCGATCGGCGCCACGATCATCTCGGACCGCCTCGCCGAGCCGTTCTACAAGGGCGACAACACCTTCCTGCACGGCTACACCTTCGGCGGCCACCCGGTCTCCTCCGCGGTGGCGCTGGCCAACCTCGACATCTTCGAGCGCGAGGGCCTGAACCAGAACGTCCTCGACAACGAGGCCGCGTTCCTGGGCACCCTGAACAAGCTGCGCGACCTGCCGATCGTCGGCGACGTCCGCGGCAACGGGTACTTCTACGGCATCGAGCTCGTGAAGGACAAGGTCACCAAGGAGTCGTTCAACGACGACGAGGTCGAGCGCGTCCTCTACGGCTTCCTGTCGAAGGCCCTCTTCGACAACGGCCTGTACTGCCGCGCCGACGACCGTGGCGACCCGGTCATCCAGCTGGCCCCGCCGCTGATCTCCAACCAGTCGACCTTCGACGAGATCGAGCAGATCCTGCGGACCAGCCTCACCGACGCGTGGGCGAAGATCTGACCCCCTGATCCTCCTTCCCCACCCTCCGCCGAAGGGCGGTCCCACTCCCCCGGGACCGCCCTTCGGCGTTTTTCCGGCGCTGCCGACCGATCAAACATGCCTGATTGCGGGTGATTTGCCCGCGATGGACCAGAGCGCCGCAACCGCACCAGGCCCCAGTCGTTCTAATCTGACGACTGTCATATCCCTGCGGCCACCCAGGATGGAACCTCATGTCAGCGGCACCGCCTGACAACGACGTGCTGTGGGCCCGGGGGATCGTCAAGTCCCATCACGGCACCCCCGCCCTCCGGGGCATCTCGATCGGCGTCCGCGAGGGCGAAGTGCTCGCCGTCACCGGCCCCCGCGGCTCCGGCAAGAGCACCCTCCTCGGCTGCCTCTCCGCCCTCCTCACCGTCGACGAGGGCGAGGTCTGGTTCAACAGCGCGCCCGTCCACACCCTCGGCCGGGCCGGGCGCGAACGGCTGCGCCGCGACCGCTTCGGCTTCGTCGGCTCCGAACCCCACCTGGTGCCCGAGCTGACCGCCCGGGAGAACGTCGCCCTGCCGCTGCTGCTCGCCGGCGCCGGCAACAAGGCCGCCTACACCGCCGCCGACGAATGGCTGGAACGCCTCGACGTCGGCGAGGTCGCCCGGCAGCGCCCCGACCGGCTGCTCCAGAGCCAGCGCCAGCGGATCGCCGTCGCCCGCGCCCTCGCCCCGCTGCCGCCCGTCGTGTTCGCCGACGACCCCACCGCCCCGCTCCACCGCGAGGCCGCCGACCAGGTCCTGCGGATACTGACCAGCGCGGCCCGGTCGCACCAGCTCACCCTCGTCCTGGCCACTCACGACCCCGAGCTCGTCCGGTTCGCGGACCGCGCCGTCGCCCTCGTCGACGGACGGCTCACCGCCCCCGCCGCCCCCGTCCCGCGCGGCCCCGCCGTCCCGGGGGCGGCCGGCGCGTCCGCCGTCTCGGCCACCCGCCGCTGACGACGCCGAGCCGCTGAAAGAGTCGACGTGTTCTATCTCCGTCTGGCCCGGGGCTACCGGGTGCCCGACCTCGGCCGCTGGCTGCTCACCGTGCTGGCCGCCGCCGTGGTCTCCGCCTTCCTGCTGCGCTCCCTCGGCCGGGCGATGAGCGACCCGCTCGGCGGCGAGGACGCGCTGGTGCGCCTGCTCTGGTGCCTGCCCCCGCTCGCCGCCGTCGCCTGGTTCGCGGCCGTCGCCGCCCGCGCCGTACCCGCCCAGCGGCCCGAACGGATCACCGGCCTGCGCGCCGCCGGAGCCGGCTCCGGCCGGATCCGCGCCCTGATCGCCGGTGAGGTCGTGCTCGCCTGCACCCTCGGCAGCGCGCTCACCCTGCTGGTCTTCCTGGTCCTGCGCAACGACATCGCCGGGCCCGCGCTCGCCGCCGACCTCGGCATGGGCGTGCCGCTGCCGGCCGTCGCGCCGGTCGCCCTGCTCGCCCTGGTCCCGCTCACCGCCGGGATCGCCGCCGCCTGCGCCGTCCCGCCCACCGAGTACCTGCCCGGCAGCCGCACCCACCGCGGCACCGGCTTCGGCGCGCTGCGGGTCGCCCTGCCGGTCGGGCTCACCGTGACCGGCCTCGCCCTCGAACTCATCGCCCTGCGGCCCGGCGCCGCCGCCGACGGCCGGCCGATCCACCTGCCCGCCGGGCTCGGCAGCACCAGCACCGCCGCACTCGGCGGCTGGGCCGCCAGCGCGGTCGGGCTCGCCCTGCTCACCGGCCCGTTGCTGTCCTGGACGGGGCGGCTGCTCGCGCTCGGTCGGCCCACCCCGCTGCGGCTGCTGGCCGGCCGCGGACTCACCGCCCAGGCCCGACGCCTCGGCCCGCCGCTGGCCGTGCTCACCCTCGCCCTCGCGCTGGTGCTCACCACCATCCGCTACTGGATCGGCACGCCCGACAGCGCCGACGTGCTGCCCGCCGTCGAGGCCTGCCTGGTGCTCGGCTGCGCGGCCGCCGCCGTGGCCGCCCGGCTGGCCGAGGTCCGCACCGACCGCCGGGACGTCACCGACGTGCTGCTGCGCCTCGGCACCTCGCCCCGGCTGCTGTTCGGCGCGGTCGCGCTGCGCACCCTGGCGGTGGGCACCACGCTGCTGGTGACCGGCGGGGCGACCGCCGCACTGGCGGCCGCCGGCCTGCGCTGACTTCCCGGCCTGCGGTGACCCGCCGGCTCAGCCCGCCGCGGCGAGCTGGCCGCAGGCGCCGTCGATCTCCTGGCCACGGGTGTCGCGGACGGTCGTCGGCACCCCGTGCGACTGGAGCCGGCGGACGAACTCGCGCTCGTCCTCGGGCCGGGAGGCGGTCCACTTGGAGCCCGGCGTCGGGTTCAGCGGGATCAGGTTGACGTGCACCCGGTGGTTCTTGATCAGTCGGCCGAGCAGGTCCGCCCGCCACGCCTGGTCGTTGATGTCCTTGATCAGCGCGTACTCGATGGAGATCCGTCGGCCGGACTTCTCCGCGTAGTTCCACGCGGCGTCCAGCACCTCGGAGACCTTCCAGCGGGTGTTCACCGGCACCAGCTCGTCGCGCAGCTCGTCGTCCGGGGCGTGCAGCGACAGCGCCAGGCGGCAGCTGAGGCCCTCGTCGGCCAGCCGGTTCATCGCCGGGACCAGGCCGACGGTGGAGACCGTGACACCTCGCTGGGACAGGCCGAAACCGTCCGGCGCCGGGTCGGTCAGCCGGCGGATCGCGGCCAGCACCCGGTTGTAGTTGGCCAGCGGCTCGCCCATGCCCATGAAGACCACGTTCGACAGCCGCGCCTCGCCACCGGGGATCTCGCCGGCCTTGAGCGCGCGCATCCCGGCGGCGATCTGCTCGACGATCTCGGCGGTGGACAGGTTGCGGGTCAGTCCGGCCTGGCCGGTCGCGCAGAAGGGGCAGTTCATGCCGCAGCCCGCCTGCGAGCTGATGCACATGGTGACCCGGTCCGGGTAGCGCATCAGCACCGACTCGACGAGCGTGCCGTCGAAGAGCTTCCAGAGCGTCTTGCGGGTGGTGTCGTCGTCGCAGGACACGTGCCGCACGACCGACATCAGGTCCGGCAGCAGGCTCCCGGTCAGCTTCTCCCGGCTGGCGGCGGGGATGTCCGTCCAGCCCTCCGGGTCGTTCGACATCCGGCCGAAGTAGTGGTTGGAGAGCTGCTTGGCGCGGAACGGCTGCTCGCCCAGCTCGGCGACGGCCTCCTTGCGCTCGGCGGGGCTCAGGTCGGCGAGGTGTCGCGGGGGCTTGGCGCCGCGCGGCGCGACAAAGGTGAGTTCTCCGGGCTTAGGCATGGTTCATCCAGTGTCGCAGACGCCGGGAGCGGGCCGGGACGTGCGAGGGCCCCGGACGCACAGGCGTCCGGGGCCCTTCCGCCGCTCGCGGCCGGAGGCCGGGTCGAGGGCCTCTCCGAGGGCCGGTCAGGCCCTAACTGCCGACGAAGGCCGCCAGCAGCAGCCAGACCACCGGAGCGGTCGGCAGGAGCGAGTCCAGCCGGTCCATGATGCCGCCGTGGCCGGGCAGTAGCGTGCCCATGTCCTTGATGCCGAGGTCGCGCTTGATCATCGACTCGCCCAGGTCGCCCAGGGTCGCGGTGACCGCCGCGCAGCCGCCCAGGATCAGGCCCTGCCACCAGCTGCCGCCGTCGATGATCAGCTCCATCAGCACGGCGCCCGCCAGCATCGACAGGCCGATGCCGCCGGCCAGGCCCTCACGGGTCTTGCCGGGGCTGATCGTCGGGGCGAGCTTGGTCTTGCCGAACTTGTAGCCCACGGCGTAGGCGCCCGTGTCGCTGCAGATCGTGACGATCAGGAACAGCACGATCCGCTGGGGGCCGTCGTCGGCCGCCAGCATCAACGCCACGAAGGTCGCCAGGAACGGCACGTAGAAGGCGGTGAACACCCCGGCCGTTATGTCCCGCAGGTAGTCCTCCGGCGGCTCGGCCATCCGCCAGACCATCACCGCCAGCCCGGTCAGCGCCAGCGAGGCCGCGGCCCACTGCACCCCGGCCCAGTAGCCGGTGGAGATCATGGCGATGCCGCCCGCGACCAGCGGCACCAGCGGCGCCTTGATCTGCTTGCGCTCGGCGAGCCGGCTGGTCAGCTCCCAGACGCCGACCGACACCGCGGCCATCACGACGAACAGGAACAGCGCCTTCACCACGAACAGCGAGGCGATGATCACCGCACCGAGACCGACCCCCACACCTATCGCGGCCTGGAGGTTACGGCCACCGCGCTGCTTGCGCGGCTGCGGCTGCGGGGCGGACTGGGCGGCCACGGGTGTCTCCTGCCCTGGATGGGACGACGGCACGAAGTGGGGCTGCCCGGCCGCCGGGTAACTCGGCGGCGCGGGAGGCACCGGGGCCCCGGGGCGCGGCGGGGCGCCGCGGCCGGGGGTGGCGTCATCGGTTATCGCGCGCAGCACGACCGTCTCCGTCACACCCGGCACCGCCGCCTCGGACCGGTCGTCCCGGAACAGCGGGCCGCTCAGCCGACCGGCCTCCCGGGACTGACCGGCGGCGGGGTCACCCGGTCGGCCGGAGCCCGCCGGCGCGCCCTGGTCCGGCACGCCGGGGAACGGGCCGGGGCCCGCCGGTACGGGAGGCATGACCTGAGTCTCCTCCGCGTCGCCGCCCCAGTACACCGGAGGCTGCTGCGAGTGATCCGAACGGTGGCCGGGGTCACCCGGCGCGCCGCCCGGCGCACCCGGGTGGGCGGCCCCGCCGCCCGGGTGACCGGGGTAGCCCTGGGCCTGCGGCGGCGCCGGGTACTCGCCGTACCCCGGCGCCGGGTGCGCCTGCTGCAGAGGAGCCTGCGGCCGGGGCTGCGGCGCCGGGCGGTAGGGCTGGAACTGCTGGTCGGACGGGCCCCAGTAGCCAGGGGCGTCAGGGGCGTCGTTCATCAGACTTCGAGCAGCTCGGCTTCCTTGTGCTTCAGCAGCTCGTCGACGGCGGCCACGTACTTGGCCGTGGTGTCGTCGAGCTCCTTCTCGGCGCGGCGGCCGTCGTCCTCGCCGACCTCGCCGTCCTTGACCAGCTTGTCGATGGCGTCCTTGGCCTTGCGGCGCACCGCGCGGATCGAGACCTTCGCGTCCTCGCCCTTGCCCCGGGCCACCTTGATGAACTCCCGGCGGCGCTCCTCGGTCAGCTCGGGCAGCACCACCCGGATGAGGGAGCCGTCGTTGGACGGGTTGACGCCCAGGTCGGAGTCGCGGATCGCCTGCTCGATCGCCTTCAGCGCGGTCTTGTCGAACGGCGAGACGACCGCCATCCGGGGCTCCGGCACCGAGAACGAGGCCAGCTGGTTGATCGGTGTCACGGTGCCGTAGTACTCGGCGACGATCTTGGCGAACATCGCCGGGTGGGCACGGCCGGTGCGGATGGCGGCGAAGTCGTCCTTGGCGACGGCGACGGCCTTCTCCATCTTCTCCTCGGCTTCGAGGAGGGTCTCTTCGATCACTGTGATCTCCCTGTCCGGTTCATCTGCGATTGTCCCGACCGGTGTCGGCGTCGAGGCCGGTCACGGCGACGACGCCGTCCCGTACGGCTGATTGCTGCTCAGGCCCGGACAGAATCCTGGCTGATGAGTGTGCCGATCTTCTCACTCTTCACCGCGCGCGCGATATTGCCCTCCGCCAGCAGCTCGAAGACCAGCATCGGGAGGTTGTTGTCCTTGCACAGCGTGATCGCGGTGAGGTCGGCGACCTTGAGGTCGCGCGCGATGACCTCGGAGTACTCCAGCGCGTCGAACTTCACCGCGTCCGGGTTGGTCCGGGGGTCCGAGTCGTAGACGCCGTCCACACCGTTCTTGCCCATCAGCAGGACGTCGGCGTGGATCTCCAGGGCCCGCTGGACGGCGGTGGTGTCGGTCGAGAAGTACGGCATGCCCATACCGGCGCCGAAGATCACCACACGGCCCTTCTCCAGGTGCCGGACGGCCCGCAGCGGCAGGTACGGCTCGGCGACCTGGCCCATGGTGATCGCGGTCTGGACCCGGGTCTCGATGCCTTCCTTCACC
Source organism: Kitasatospora sp. NPDC057940 (assembly GCF_042887425.1). NCBI lineage: Bacteria > Bacillati > Actinomycetota > Actinomycetes > Kitasatosporales > Streptomycetaceae > Kitasatospora > Kitasatospora sp. NPDC057940. Next base: position 74,441 of record NZ_JBHVPH010000030.1, on the reverse strand, counting down.
AGGAAGTCCTGCAGCGCCAGGCAGTTCATCACGGTGCCGAGCATGCCCATGTAGTCGGAGCGCGCCCGGTCCATGCCACGGACCTGCAGCTCGGCGCCCCGGAAGAAGTTGCCGCCGCCGATGACCACCGCGACCTCGGTACCGGCACGGACGACGGTGGCGATCTCCCGGGCGATCGCGTGCACGACGTCCGGGTCGACGCCGAGTCCGCCACCACCGGCAAAGGCTTCACCGGACAGCTTGAGCAGCACCCGGCGGCGCGAGCCGGCCTTGGGGTCCTGCGCGGTCTCCTGCGTCTCCTGCATGGACTTCTCCTTTTTGCACCTACTGGCTCACAGGCGCGGGTGTGCGGATGCCCGGCCTGCGCGTACGCGAGAGGAGGCCACTGCCGCGGGAACCGGTTCGGTGTCCTGCACGGCAATGGCCTCCTCGTCGTTCATGGTGCCGACGCGGCCCGCCCGTGGACGGTTGGCACTGGGTGAGCCCGTTCGGCGTTCCGCCCGCCCCGGTCACCGGGCGGGGGCGGTTCCCAGCGTAAGGGTGCCGGGGACCAGGTGGAACGTGGCTCAGGCGCCGACGCGGAAGCGGGCGAAGCGCTTGAGGGCGACGCCGTTCTCCTCGAGGACCTTGGCGACGGTCTTCTTGTTGTCCTTCGCGAAGGCCTGCTCCAGGACGGAGTTCTCCTTGACGAAGCCGGTGACGCGACCCTCGACGATCTTCGGCAGGGCAGCCTCGGGCTTGCCCTCCTCGCGCGCGGTGGCCTCGGCGACGCGACGCTCGTTCTCGAGGTCCTCGGCCGGGATCTCCTCGCGGGACAGGAACTTCGGCGCGAACGCGGCGATGTGCTGCGCGACGTCCTTCGCGACCTCGGCGTTCTCCTTGTCCAGCTCGACCAGGACGCCGACGGCCGGCGGCAGGTCGGGGCTGGTCTTGTGCAGGTAGACCGCGACGAAGCCGTCACCGTCGAACTGGGCGAAGCGACGGAAGACGATCTTCTCGCCCAGGGTCGCGTTGGCCTCGTCGACGAACTGCTGGACGGTCTTGCCGGCCTCGATCTCGGACGCCAGGGCGGCGTCCAGGTCGGCCGGGGCGGTCTTGGCCACGTGAGCGGCGATCGCGTCGGCGACCTGGACGAAGTTGTCACCCTTGGCGACGAAGTCGGTCTCGCAGTTCAGCTCGACCAGAACGCCGGACTTCTTGTCCTCGGCGATCAGCGCGGCGACGGCGCCGTTGGAGGCGTCACGGCCCTCGCGCTTGGCAACGCCCTTCTGGCCCTTGATGCGCAGGAGCTCGACGGCCTTCTCGACGTTGCCCTCAGCCTCGTCCAGAGCCTTCTTGCAGTCCATCATGCCGGCGCCGGTGAGCTCACGGAGCTTCTTGACGTCCGCGGCGGTGAAGTTCGCCATGGTGTGAATCTCTTCTCGCGTCTCGCGTGTCTGCGTGGGGAGACGCCGGGACCGATGGTTCGGTCCCGGCGCGGGAGAGAGGGGCACCTACCGGTGTCGTACCGGCGGGTGCCCCTCACCCTTGGTACGTCAGGCCTGCTCGGCCGGCGCCTCGGTGGCCGCAGCCTCGGCGGCGGGGGCCTCGACGGCCGGAGCCTCGGCGGCGGGGGCCTCAGCGGCCGGAGCCTCGGCGGCGGCGGGGGCCTCCTCGGCCTTCTTCTCGCCCTCGATGAGGTCCTTCTCCCAGTCGGCCAGCGGCTGGTCGGCGCCCGGCTCGGCCTTGACGTCGCCCTTGGCGACACCGGCGCGGGCCTTCAGACCCTCGGCCACGGCGTCGGCGATCACGCGGGTCAGCAGGGTGACGGAGCGGATCGCGTCGTCGTTGCCCGGGATCTTGTAGTCGACCTCGTCGGGGTCACAGTTGGTGTCGAGGATGGCGACGACCGGGATGTTGAGCTTCCGGGCCTCGCCGACCGCGATGTGCTCCTTCTTGGTGTCCACGATCCACACGGCGCTGGGGACGCGCTGCATGTCGCGGATACCGCCGAGGGTCTTCTCCAGCTTGTCGTGCTCGCGCTGGAGGACCAGGAGCTCCTTCTTGGTGAGGCCGGAACCGGCCACGTCCGAGAAGTCCAGCTCGCCGAGCTCCTTCAGGCGCTGCAGGCGCTTGTAGACGGTCGAGAAGTTGGTCAGCATGCCGCCGAGCCAGCGCTGGTTCACGTAGGGCATGCCCACGCGGGTGGCCTGCTCGGCGATGGCCTCCTGGGCCTGCTTCTTCGTGCCGACGAAGAGGACGCTGCCGCCGTGGGCAACGGTCTCCTTGATGAACTCGAAGGCGCGGTCGATGTAGTTCAGCGACTGCAGGAGGTCGATGATGTAGATGCCGTTGCGCTCCGTGATGATGAAGCGCTTCATCTTCGGGTTCCAACGGCGGGTCTGGTGACCGAAGTGGACGCCGCTCTCCAGCAGCTCCCGCATCGTGACGACGGCCATAGCCGTGCTCCTCAGGTGTTACGGCCCGGCGGTCGCGCAACGGACGGCGGGTTCGCGCGGTGGCGCTCCCCGCTCGCGCGGTGCGTCCGGCCGGGTCAGGCTCGGTTTGTCCGTGGCAGCCAGGTGACAGCCACGCCTGACGCCCCGAACGTGCCGAGCCGCTTGAACCCGCACGGTCCGGGGACCAGGCGGGCTCGGCGGACCGAGCGGCACTCGCACCTGGCGGGGGCAGCGGCCGGGCCGCGTCCGTCCACCGGTGGCGGGGCGTGCGAAGTCGACCCGGCGGACCGGGTCGCGTGTGAAGTGTACGGGAAGCGCTGCGGGGCGGGCGACTCCGCGACCGGCGGAGGCCCTGGGCGGGCGGATCCGCGCTGGCGGGAGCTGGGCGGAGACGGGCCGGAGACGGGGCGGAGGCGGGCCGGCCCGGCCTTGGGAACGCGGCCGCCGCGGTGCTTGTACACCGGATGGCGGCATCCGTACACCCTCTGGAGGGACGGGATCCGGCCACGAGGGCGGTTTGTCCACAGGAGTCCGGAAGTGGGTGGCACCGGGGCGGCGGCGCAGCAAGCCTCGGGGCATGACTGCTCGCGCTGGGTGCCCGCTTCCGTCCGCCGTCGATTCGGCCCGCTCGGGGCTGGGCCGGTTGGGGCTGGGTTGGTTGGGGCCGGACGGGTTGGGGCCCCGCTCGTTCGGTGTACTGCGGGGGCTGGTCGCCGTGCTGGCGGCACTGGTGCTGCTGGTCTCGGGCGGCGCGGTGCGGGGCGCCGCTCTCAGCGGGGGCATCGGCCCAGGTCCGGGTGAGGGCGCTGGAGGTACTGGCGGGGGCCGCGAGACCGGCCGGACCGGTTCGGACCGTGCGCGGGCCTGGCCGGTGGGCGGGCCCGACGGGGTGCTCGGGCGGTTCGAACCACCGGCCACGCCGTGGGCCGCCGGACACCGGGGAGTCGACCTCGCCGCCGCGCCCGGGGCGGAGGTACGGGCGGCTGCCGCCGGGGTGGTCACCTTCTCCGGGCTGGTGGCAGGGCGCCCGGTGGTGACCGTCACCCACCCCGGCTCGGGGTCACCCCCCTTGCGGACCACCTACCTGCCCGTCGCCGGCACCGCCCCGGTCGGCACCGAGGTACCCGCCGGGCAGGTGATCGGGCGGCTCGCCCCCGACGGACGGCACTGCCCAGCGCGGGACTGCCTGCACTGGGGGCTGCTGCGCGGCGGGCGCTACCTCGACCCGCTGGCCCTGTTCGGCGCGGGAGCCGCGCGGCTGCTGCCGCTGGGCGGCGCCGGGCGCACCTGATGAATCAGCTGAACCGAATGAACCGGACACACCGGGCCGGATAGCGGCTCAGGCCCGACCGAGGCCGTGCAAGGCCATGGCCACCGCGGCGTCCGCGATCAGCTCGGGGCGCTCGGCCGCACACCCGGCGCGGCCCCCCGCCGCCACTTGCTCGGCCCGGCGCACGGCCGCCTCCACGACCCCTTGGAGCAGCGCCGCAGCAAGCCGGGGCTGCGCGTGACCGAGATCCTCCAGGGCCCGGACGACCAGGCCGACCAGCTTGCCGTGCGCCGCCCGGATGCGCTCGCGCGCGGCCTCGTCGAGTTCGAGCGCGGAGATCGCCACCACCGCCCGGTGGCGCGGGTCCGCGGCCAACGCCAGCTGGCCGCGGACATACGCCTCGATCCGGTCGGCCGCGCTGTCACAGCTCTCCATCCCGGCCTCGATCTCGGCCGCCCAGAGCGGGAAGTCCACCTCGCAGAGCGCCTCGACCACGGCGGCCCGGGAGCGGAAGTACTCGTAGACCGAGGAGCGCGCCAGGGCGGTGCGCGCAGCGAGCGCGGGGAAGGTCAGCGCCTCCATGCCGCCCTCCGTGAGCAGGGTGCGGGCAGCGTCAAGGAGGGCTGCGCGCTGCAGCTGGCGATGCTCGGCCACCGTGGCCGCTCGGATCTTCGGCACGCTCCCACTGTACGGAGCCCTACCTGCGGCCGGTACGGCGCCGCGCATCTGGGCGGGGAGCGAGGGCGCGCAGGCGCGCGGCGAGGCGTGCGAGTGGGCGCGTGACCCGGGGATCCTGCCCGGTGTAACGGCCCAGGGTTTCGGCCGGGCGAGTGCGGCCCAGGATTGCGGCCGGGCGGGTGCGGACCGGCGACGTGGTCGGGGTCGCGACCCGGAGGTCGGCCGGGACGGGACGGTCCCGGCCCGCGCTACCGGATGTCCGACAGCTTGGCGCGCAGTTGGAGGACGGACTTGGTGTGGATCTGACTCACCCGACTCTCCGTCACTCCCAGCACCTGGCCGATCTCGGCGAGGGTGAGGCCCTCGTAGTAGTAGAGCGTCACCACGGTCTTCTCCCGCTCGGGGAGGGTGTTGACCGCCTGCGCCAGCAGCCTGCGCAGCTCGCGGTCCTCGGCCACCTCGACCGGGTTGTCGGCACCGTGGTCCACCAGGGTGTCCATCAGGCTCAGCCGGTCGCCGCCCTCCCCCACCGGGTGCAGCAGTTCGTCCAGGGCCACCACGTTGGCCAGGGACAACTGGCTGAAGATCGCGTGCAGATCCTCGATCGCGATGCCCATCTCGGCCGCGACCTCGGGCTCGTGCGGCGTACGGCGCAGCCGGGCCTCCAGCGTCGCGTACGTCCGCTCGACGGCCTTCGCCTTCTGCCGCACCGAGCGCGGGATCCAGTCCAGGGCCCGCAGTTCGTCGATGATCGCGCCGCGGATCCGGCTGATCGCGTAGGTCTCGAACTTGATGGCGCGGTCGACGTCGAACTTCTCGATCGCGTCGATCAGCCCGAAAACCCCCGAGGAGACGAAGTCGGCCTGCTCGACGTTGGAGGGCAGGCCGACCCCGACCCGCCCCGCCACGTACTTGACGAGCGGTGAGTAGTGCAGGATCAGCTGCTCGCGCAGCCGCTGGTCGCCGGTCTCCTTGTAGGAGCGCCAGAGCTCTTCGAGCGCGGTGCGCCCCTGGGCTCCGGGGCCCGGACCGGACGGCCCCCGCTCCGGGCCTGGCAGGGGGGTGCCGTCCGGCTGCAGGGCACCGGCAGCGATCGGACGGGCCGAGCCGTCTCCGGTGGCGGCGGCGACCGCGTCGGCGGGCTGGCCCGGCACCGCCGTCGGCCGGCCGCCCTGGCGCGACAGGCCCCCCATCGTCCCCGCCGCCTTGGGCGGGAACTCAGTCACGGGGCGCCGCTCGGTCCGCGGCCCTCCCGAGGACCGGGCGCCACCGGTCACTCTGTGTCCGGGAATGTGTGTGGGCATGCGTTGGTCTGCGCCGTTCTGCCGAGTCATGTGCTGATAGGGAAGGCATGTGGAGCGTAGCGTGACCGACTCGCTGCAATGCGCTACCGCCACTCGGTCGTCCCCCGATCCGGTGGCGTTCGCGTCACCGGATCCGGGCACGCGAACGGACGAACCGGATCAGCAGGTCAGCCGGGCGATTCCGACACCCCCTCCCCCACGACACGGATGTGCGCTCCGTTCCGACCGTCACCTCCTCCGCACCAGGCGCCAGTGCGCGCCGTGCCGCTCGACGTAACCGAGCGAGCCCAACTCGTAGAGCCGCTGCAGCACTTCGTCCGGCGGGAGTCCGGACTGCCGGGCCAACCGCTCGATCGGCGCGCCCTCCGCCGTCGCCGGGACGGCCTCCAGCACCCGGGCCACCGCCGGCTCCAGCAGGTCCCTGGGCAGGACCGGGCCGCTGCGCTGCGGCGCCAGGTCGTCCCCGATCGCCCCGATCAGTTCGGCGATCTCGGCGGAGTCGGTGACCAGCGTGGCGCCGCCGCTGCGGATCAGGGCGTGCACCCCGGCCGAGAGCTCCGAGGTCACCGGGCCGGCGACGCCCATGGTGTGGCGGTTGAGGTCCCGCGCCCGTCTGGCCGTGCTCAGCGCGCCGCTGCGCATCGCCGCCTCGACCACCACCGTGCCCCGGGTGAGCGCCGCGATGACCCGGTTACGGAGCACGAAGCGGAACCGGTTCGGGTGCTCCCCGGGCGGGAGTTCGCTGACCAGCAGCCCCTGGACGCCGATCCGCCGGATCAGTTCGGCGTTCCCCTTCGGGTAGGCCACGTCGACCCCGCAGGCGAGCACCGCGATGGTCATCCCGCCGACGGAGAGCGCCCCTCGGTGGGCGGCCGCGTCGATCCCGTAGGCGGCTCCGGACACCACGACCCAACCTCGCTCGGCCAGTTGGGCCGACAGCTCCCCGGCGACGTGGGCGCCGTAGGCCGTGCAGGCCCGGGAGCCGACCATCGCCACCGAGCGGAGCGCGAGCAGCCGCAACGAACCCGTGCCGGTCGTCCAGAGCCCGATCGGGCGCCCGTCGCCCAGATCGTCCAGTTGACTGGGCCATTCCGTGTCCCCCGGAATGATGAAGCGCCCACCGACGGCTCGTACCCGTTCCAGGTCCTCGGCCGGGTCCAGGCCGGGGAGTCTCGCCTGGTAGCCGGCCAGCCGGGGCCCGTCCAGTCCGGGGTGCGCGGGCACCGTCCCGTCGCGGATCGCCCGGACGACGTCGGCTGCGGAGAGCCGGCCGAGCCACCGGCCGACCACCGCGTCCCCGGGCTCGCTCAGCCGGCTGAGTACGGCGCGGGCGAGGCGCTCCGGATCGGGACCGGACCCGGGCTCTGCCCGGCCGGGCGGCTGAAAGTGCGTCATCATCGGGTTCACGCTTCACCGCCCTCGTTCGCCGGATTCTGGTCGCGTTTCCCGGACCGCTTGGCGGAGCCGGACCGGATGGATCGGCCAGGGGCATCGGGGCGGCCCGACGGACCAGGACCTTCCAGACCAGGCCTCTCCGAACCAGGACTCGCCGGGTCAGGCCTCTCCGGGTCGGGGCAGTCGGGACGATCGGGCTTCTCGAACCGGCCCGACCGGCTGTGCCCTTCGGGCGGCTCGTCGACCGGCCCGCTGCGCTGGGCCGGGATGCCACCGAGTCGGCCGTAGACCCGCTCGGCCAGCGGCAGCCCCTGCTCGACGCCGGTGCGCAGGACCAGTGCGGTGCGGACGTCCCGCTGGTCCGGCCGGTCCCGACCGGCGAGGTCGGCGACCGTCCAGGCGACCCGGAGCACCCGGTCCAGGCCCCGGGCGGTCAGCAGCCCGCGCTCCAACTGACGGGCGACGTCGTTCAGTGCGCCGGGGACGAGCTGCCAGCGGGTCCGCAGTTCGTGGCCCGGGACTTCCGCGTTGGTCCGCCACGGGGTGTTCGCCAGCCGGGCCGCCGCCCGTTCCCGCGCGGCCAGCACCCGGGCCGCGACGGTCTCGGTGTTCTCCGCCGTGGCGTCCCGTTCCATGAGTTCGATCCTCGTCACCGGGGCGACCTGGACCTGGAGGTCGACCCGGTCCAGCAGCGGCCCGGAGAGCCGCCCCTGGTAGCGGCTGACCATCGCAGGAGTGCACTCGCAGCCCTCGCCCCGCCGTGAATGCCGACCGCACGGGCAGGGGTTGGCAGCCAGACAGAGCAGGAACCTGGCCGGGAGCCGGAGTGAGCCGGCCGAGCGGGCGATCACCACCTCGCCCGACTCCAGCGGCTGGCGCAGTGAGTCGAGCACCCGCACCGGAAACTCCGGTGCCTCGTCCAGGAACAGCACACCCCGGTGGGCCAGCGAGACCGCCCCCGGTCTCGGCAGGCCGCTGCCGCCGCCGACGATCGCCGGCATCGTCGTGGAGTGGTGCGGGGCGCAGTACGGCGCCGTGTCGATGAGCGGGCGCCCGGCCGGGAGCAGCCCGGCCACCGAGTGCACGGCGGTGACCTCCAGAGCCTCCTTCTGGGTCAGTGGCGGAAGCAGCGCGGGCAGCCGCTCCGCCAGCATCGTCTTGCCCGCGCCAGGTGGGCCCTTGAGGTAAAGGTGGTGACCGCCGGCGGCGGCGATCTCCAGGGCGCGCCGGGCCTCGTACTGTCCGGCCACGTCGGCCAGGTCGAGACGCGCCGACTTGTCGTCGGCCAGTCCCCGGACGCCGGCGCTGGGCAGCATCAGGCCGGCCATCAGCGGATCCGGCCGCCCGCTGATCGGGTCGGGCGGCTCCTCCGGCGCGGGCGCGCCGGTCAGGACGGCGATCAGCTGCCGCAGGCTGCGGACGCCGATCACGGTCACGCCCGGGACGAGCGAGGCCTCGGGCGCGGTCTGCTCGGCGACCACGACCCGCTGGTATCCCGCGTCGGCCGCGGCTAGCACCGACGGCAGCACCCCGCGGACCGGCCGCACCCGGCCGTCCAGCCCCAGTTCGCCGATGATCAGCAGTTCGGCGATGGAGGAGGGGTCGAGCCGCTCGGCCGCGGCCAGGACGGCGCAGGCCACCGCGAGGTCGAAGCCACTGCCGCTCTTGGGCACCGAGGCCGGACTGAGCCCGACGGTCAGCTTGCGCTGCGGCCAGGCCTCACCGCTGTTGACCACGGCCGCGCGCACCCGGTCGCGGGCCTCGGACAGCGCCTTGTCGGGCAGGCCGACCAGGGTGAACGCGGCCACCCCGGGCTCCAGATCGGCCTGGACCTCGACGATCACTCCGTCGACGCCGACCAGCGCGACGGAACAGGTACGGGCGAAGGCCATCTCAGACCACCCCCCGCAGGTGGTCGACCAGGGCCGCACCCCGGGCCCGGTTGATTACGGCCACCAGGTCGATCCGCACGCCCCCGGGCGGAGCGGGCGGCCAGTGCGGGTCCGTGGGCCCGGGGTCGTACCCGGGACCGGCCAGCCGTGCGAAGTGGCCCGGCCAGCGTTCGGCCATCCAGCGCTCCGCCAAGCGCTGCAACCGGGCGGCCTTGGCCTGGCCGATGGCCTCGCTGGGTTGTTGGAAGCCCCGCTCGGAGCGGGTCTTCACCTCGCAGACCGCCACGGTGTCGCCGTCGAGGGCGACGATGTCCAACTCACCCTCGACACAGCGCCAGTTGCGGTCCAGGATGCGGAGCCCGGCCTCCGTGAGACGGCGGGCGGCGACCCGCTCGCCGTAGCGGCCGAGCCCGTTGTTGGTACTGCGACCGCCGGTACTGCGGCCCGGGCCCGACCCGGTGCCGTCCCTCGTGTCGTCTTTCGTGCCGTCGCGCACGGCTGCGGCCGCTGTGGCCTCTCCGGCCTGGTCCGGTACGGCCGCACCCGGTACGGCCTGGTCCTGCGTGATCGTGTTCTGCACGGTGACCACCTCCGCCGTGGAGGTTGCACCGTCGCGCACGGCGGGGCTGGGGATTTCCGGTTCCCTGTGGATAACTCGGGCCTGTGGATAACTTTTGTCACCCGCAGGAGTGAGACGCCCCGATCGCGCGAAATTCCGCTGGACAACGCCGGTCCGAGCAGTCCAACGTCAGTTCCCGAAGCCGGACTCGTCCGAGGGCAGCTCCAGATCGCTCTTCGCGAGTTCCTCGATGTTCACGTCCTTGAAGGTCAGCACCCGGACCTTACGGACGAACCGGGCCGGCCGGTACATGTCCCAGACCCACGCATCCGCCATCGACACCTCGAAGAAGACCTCGCCCTGCACCGAGTGCACCTGCAACTCGTAGTCATTGGTGAGGTAGAACCGTCGCTCGGTCTCGATCACGTACTTGAACAGGCCGACGACGTCCCGGTACTCCCGGTAGAGCTTGAGCTCCATCTCGGTCTCGTACTTCTCGAGATCTTCGGCACTCATCCAGGCGTCCCCTCAACTTGTCACGTCCACCCATTGTGGACCACCGCACCCACGCTCAGAGCCGTACCGGGGCGACCGGCGGGCCCTCGGCCAGCAGTCGCTCCAGGAAGTCCGCCAATCCGACCGGGTAGACCGTCTCGGCGGTCCCCCTCAGCTCCTCGACCGTCCACCAGCGCGCCGCGAGCAGTTGGGCGTGTTCCTCCTCGCCCATCCCCGAGTGGTCGAGACCCGTCTCCGTGGTCCGGGCCAGATGGAACCACTGATCCTGCTCGTAACGCCGTCCCTGAAAGGAGAACGACACCGTGCCGTACGCCACCAAGGGCCCGAGGTCCACACCCCGCAGGCCGGTCTCCTCCACGAGTTCCCGCGTGGCGGCCTCCCGCACGTCCTCCCCTGGCTCCAAGCCGCCGCCGGGCGTAAACCACCACGCCTCCCCCGGCGTGGCCGGGTCGGAGCCCAGGAAGAGAAGGATGCGGTCCTGCCCGTCCAGCAGCAGGATCCGTGCCGCCCTGCGCCGTTGTGCCGTCATGGCAGCGCTCCACGCTCCTTCCGTTCGCGTCGGTGGCGCTACCGATCCTGCCACCCGGCACCGCCGTCCGGGGCGATGTTCGGCAGAGCGGCCCTGGCCGCGACGACCGCGATCAGGAACTGCGCCCCCGGCTGAGCCGGCGGGCCAGGCCCGCCACCCCGCCCACCGCCGAAGTCACGAGGATCAGCGCCGCACCCGCAACGGTCGCGAAGGCGGCCGGTTGCAGCGGCCCGGGCGCACCGGCCTTCGGTCCGGGAAGCCCGTCGAAGGCCGCGGTCCGGCCGAGGTCGCCCGTCCGGCCGAACGGCATCAGGGTGGCCTCGACCCTGGCCTCCACCGCGCCGGCCGGGACGGTCCCGCCGTCGACATCCAGGTGGGTGCGGGAGTCGAGCGAGCCCAACCGGTTGTCGCCGAGCAGGAACAGCCGCCCCGGCGGCACCGTGACGCTGAACGGGGAACCCTGCGGGCCCTGCGCCGCGAGGTACGGCTCCTCCACCGCCTGTCCGTCGACCGTCAGCCGGTGGTCGTTGCCGGTGGCCGCGACGGTGTCCCCGCCGACCGCGACCACGCGCTTGACCATGAGCTCGCCACCCCAGTCCTGGTCCCGGAAGACCACGACGTCCCCCCGGCCGACGGCCCCGCCGCCGATCTTCCGGGCGAGCACGGTGTCCCCGATACGAAGCGTGGGGGACATCGAGGCGGTCGGGATGCTGTAGGGCCGGTAGTCGATCGCGATCAGGGCGAAGCCGCCGATCATCAGCACCAGCCCGAGCGCGATCGCGACGCCCTGCAGCACCGCCGCGGGCCGACGGGCCGGACGGGCGGGCGAAGCCGGGTGATCGGCCGTCTGCTCAACGACACCGCTCATCGAATCCGTCCACCTCTGGCCGACCGGAGAACACCACTGGCACGCCGGGGGCACCGGCGGAAAAGCCGACGGGCCGTGGCACGTCCGAGCAGATTACTCGTCGGTACCACGGCCCGCGCAAGGGCTGGGGAGAACCCGGTGGAGCTCAGGAGTCCTTCCGGCCGTCCCTCCGCTCCCGCACCCGACGCACCAGCGGAAGCAGCGCGACCGCGCCCACCGCGCCGGCCACGGGAGGCGCCAGAGGCGCGGCCGCCGCCAGACCCTTCTGGTCGAAGGTGTTCGGCACCGAGAGCGTCGACCAGTGGCCGACCGGCCAGGCCACGACGAAGGCCCGCCCGATCACGTTGCCCACCGGAACGGTGCCACCGCCCGGCTGGTCCATGTGGAAGCGGGAGTCCAGCGAGTCGGCGCGGTGGTCGCCCATCACCCAGATCCGGCCGTTGGGCACCTTCACCGGGTCGAACGGGTGGTCACCGCAGGGGGTGTTGCCCTGGTAGACGTACGGCTCGTTGAGCGCGACGCCGTTGACCTTCACCGGCCCGGTGCCCTCGCACTCGACGGTGTCCCCGCCGACCGCGATGACCCGCTTGATCAGGTCCTTCTCGTTGGCCGACGGCATCAGGCCGACGAAGCTGAGCACGTCCTGGACGCCCCGGACGAAGGAGTTGCTGCTCTGCGGGGTCGGCTCGTCGTTCAGCCAGCCGCCCGGGTCGTGGAACACCACGACCTCGCCGCGCTCGGGCTCCGCTCCGAACCAGGGGGTCAGCTTGTCCACCAGGACACGGTCACCGACCTGCAGCGTGTTCTGCATCGACTCCGACGGAATGGAGAAGGCCTGGACGAAGAAGGTCTTGATCACCAGCGCCAGGACCAGCGCGATGCCGACCAGGATCGGCAGTTCCTTCCAGAAGGAACGCTGCTTGCGCTGCTTGCCGGGGGCCTGCGACTCCGACCGGTCCGCCGACTCGGCGTCGGGCCGGTGGGACTCCGAGGAACCCCCGGTCGGGCCCTCCGTCCCGTCGCCATGCTCGTCGGCGGTCTGGGCCGCCGTGTCCTCGACCGAGGCCGAGGGCGCACCGGACTCGGCGGACCGGGCCGCTCGACCGCCAGAGCCCTCGGGCTCGCCGGCACCTGAGCGGGCGCCGATCACCACATCCCCCACAACGTCTCCTCCCTGCTGTGCGGACGCCCGCGCGCCCGCGCTCACAGTGCCGCACAGCGGGCACCACGCTCACCACGACCATGGACGCTTCGGGACTGCCCATCGCGGGCTCCCCTGACACCAGCACAGCCTCGACGCACGACCGGGACCTCCCGGCCGCACCTGCACTTCTCTATCACTCCAAGGCATCCGGCTCGCGGTCCCACGCGCGCGGCCCGCCCGCGAGACGCCCGGCCCGGCTCACTCGGGCGGCCGCCCTGACCGGCGAACGACGGCCGGAAGGATGCCCAACACACCCATAACGAGCGGAGGTTCCATCGGAACCGGCCCAACGCCCACGGATTCCGGCGCAGTTCCGCGCGCCTGCGGAGCCCGCGCCAACGAGGAGAGTGAACTCGGCACGTCAAGTTGATGGAGGCGGTCCAGCGGCCAGACGTTCATGAAGGCCCGGCCGACCACACCGCTCAGCGGGATGGTCCCCTGCCCCGGGTTCCCCATGTGGAAGCGGGAGTCGGCGGACACGTCCCGGTGGTCGCCCATGACCCAGAGCCGGCCCTGCGGCACCCGCACCTTGAAGGGCTGCCGGGACGGCGGGTTGGCGGGCGCGAGGTACGGCTCGTCCACCGGCGTGCCGTTGACGCTCAGCCGACCCTGCGCGTCGCAGCACTCCACGGTGTCCCCGCCGACGCCGATGACCCGTTTGATCAAGTCCTGCTCGCTGTCCGACGGCAGCAGCCCGACGAAGGTGAGGACCTGCTTGGCCGCCCCCAGCACCGGACCGTCGTCGGACGGCTTGTGGTCGCCCTCCAGCCAGCCGCCCGGATCCTTGAACACCACCACGTCGCCGCGCTGCGGCTCGCTGCCGAACCAGGGGGTCAGCTTGTCCACCAGCACCCGGTCCCCCACCTGGATGGTCTGCTCCATCGAGCCGGAGGGGATCACGAACACCTGGAGCAGGAAGGTCTTCATCACCAGCGCGACCAGCAACGCCACCACGATGATCAGCGGGAACTCCCGCAGCAGCGACCGCTTGCGCCACCGGGCCGCGCGTCGAGCGCTGCGGCGGCGATCGGCCCGGCCCCGGACCGGCAGCACCACGGTTGGGCCCGCACCCCCGGGGGAGGCGTCGCCTGGTCCGGCGCCGTCAGATCCGCCACTCGCGGGGGCAGCACCCGCAAGTCCAGCGCCCGGCTCCGGAGCCGGGCGGTCCGCCAGCCGGTCCCTGCCCCTGCTACCCCTGCTCCCCATGACCGCCTGTCCCCGCAGTCGCAGCGAAGGCCGCGGGCCGGTCCAGGCCGGTCAAGCGCGAGAACGGGTAGACCACCCAGTCCGCCCGGCCGATCACCCTGCTCTCGGGCACGAAGCCGCCGCCGGGCTCGCCGAGGTGGTCGCGGGAGTCACGGGAGGCACTGCGGTGGTCCCCCATCACCCAGAGCTTGCCGGTCGGCACCACCACGTCGAAGGCCACGCTCGACGGCTGGTCCCCCGGGGCCAGGTAGGAGGACTCGTCGATCGGCACCCCGTTGACGGTGATCGGCCCGCCCGGGCCGGTGCTGGTCACCCGGTCCCCACCGACGCCGATCACCCGTTTGACGTAGACCGTGTTCCCGGCCGGGGCCAGCCCGAGGTCCCGGCCGAGCGAGCTCAGCCCGTCCCAGAAGCCGGTCGGCCCGGCCGACCCCGGCAGGAAGGAGCCCGTCCCGTCGAAGACCACGACGTCGCCCCGCTGGGGGTGGCCGCCGAAGGCGTAGGCGAGCTGGTTCGCGATCAGCCGGTCGCCCGGTCGCAGGGTCTCCTCCATCGAACCGGAGGGCACCGAGAACGGGCGCGCGACGAAGGCGTTCACCAGCAGCAGGGCCAGCAGGCAGATCCCCACGAGCAGCAACAGGTCCCGCGAACGCGAGTGGCCCGACTCCTCGTCCCCCGGCGCACTCCCACCTTCCGGTGCGCGCTCACCCTCCGGCGCGTTCTCACCCTCTGGTGCGTCCTCGTCCTCCCGCGCACCCCCGGCGTCCGCCCGCGGATCCCCACCGGGGTCGGACCCCTCCCCACCAGGCCCCGAGACGACTCCCGGGACAACCCCGGAAACGACCGCGGACCGCGACAGCGAGTCCGCACCGGTGGGTGCGGGACTGCCGTCGCGGTCCGCGGGTGGTTCGTGCGTGCTCATCGGGGGCTGAGCTTACCGTGCGGTGGCCCAGCCCCTCAGAGCGATCCGATCCCCCGGCGAGGCCGGGGGACGGTGGATCAGCGGTCGCGCTTCTCCTTGATCTTCGCGGCCTTGCCGCGGAGGTCACGCAGGTAGTACAGCTTGGCGCGGCGAACCGCACCGCGGGTCACGACCTCGATCTTCTCGACGACCGGGGTGTGCACCGGGAAGGTGCGCTCCACGCCGACGTTGAAGCTGACCTTGCGAACGGTGAAGGTCTCACCGACGCCGGCGCCGTGGCGGCGGATGACGACGCCCTGGAAGACCTGGACACGGGAGCGGTTGCCCTCGATGACCCGGACGTGGACCTTCAGGGTGTCACCGGCGCGGAAGGCCGGGATGTCGCTACGCAGCGAGGCCGCGTCGACAGCAGCGAGCTTGTTGCTCATGTTGCTCTCCATCGCAGGCGCCACGGGCCGCCCACGGAAGTTCGTCACAATGGGGTTTGCTGCGGGCCGCATCGGCTGACGACGATCCCCCCGTGGCGAGGGCGCCGGTCCACGTGGCCCCTACGAAGGGGGCCCAGCAACAGACAGCAGCGGCCTATTCTTCCACACCGACGGCCACGGACCGAAATCGGCCGAGCTCCTCGTCCCAGGCCAGGCCGAGGATGCTGAGCGCCTCCCGGTCCTTCTTGTCGAAGGCGCCGTAGCGCCAGCGCTCGACCAGGTCGGTGCGGTTCGCCAGGGTCCGGGCGAAGGCCTGTTCCCGCCGCCAGCGGGCGATCCGACCGTGGTTTCCGCTGAGCAGCACGTCCGGCACGGTCCGGCCGCGCCACTCGGCGGGCTTGGTGTAGACCGGGCCCTCCAGCAGGTCGGCCATCGCGCCGGGCGCGAAGGAGTCGTCCCGGTGGGACTCGGCGTTGCCGAGCACTCCGGGCAGCAGCCGGGCGATCGCCTCGACCATCACCAGCACGGCGACCTCGCCGCCGGCCAGCACGTAGTCGCCGATCGAGGCCTCGACCACCGGCATCCGGGTGGCCGCCTCCTCGATGACCCGCCGGTCGATGCCCTCGTACCGGGCGGGGGTGAACGCCAGCCACGGGCGGCTCGCCAGCTCCTGGGCGAGTTCCTGCGTGAACGGCCGCCCGCTGGGGGTGGGCACGACGAGCGTCGGCAGCTGGCCCTCGGGCCCGCCGGCGACCACCGCGTCCAGTGCCTCGCCCCACGGCTCGGGCTTCATCACCATGCCGGGGCCGCCGCCGTACGGGCTGTCGTCCACGGTCCGGTGCACGTCGTGGGTCCACTCGCGCAGGTCGTGGACGTGCACGTCCAGCTGGCCGCGGGAGCGGGCCTTGCCGACCAGCGAGATGTTCAGCGGTTCCAGGTACTCGGGGAAGATCGAGACGACGTCGATCCGCATCCCGTCCTGGACCTGCGCGACGCCCTCCTCCACCGTCACTTCGACCCCTCCGAGCCCTTGGCACCGGCCGCACCCTCGGCACCGTCGACACCCTCGACGCCCTCGGCGTCCTCAGCATCCTCGCCCTCGGCGGAGGCACCACGGGCGATCTCGGCCTGCTCGGGCTCGATCAGACCGACCGGCGGGGTGATCACGGCACGCTGGTTCTCCAGGTCGATGGTCGGCACGATCTGACGGACGAAGGGCACCAGCACCTCCGTCCCGTCGGCCTTCTCCACCGTGAGCAGGTCCTGGTACGGCAGGTGGACGACCTCGGTCAGCTCACCGACGAGGGTGCCGTCGAGCAGCACCACGTCCAGGCCGATCAGCTGGTGGTCGTAGTACTCCTCCGGGTCCTCGGGGCTCTCCTCCGGGTCGACCTCGGCGATGAGCAGCGTGCCCCGCAGCGCCTCCGCCGCGTTGCGGTCCTTGACGCCGACGAAGCGCAGCAGCAGCCGGCCGCTGTGCACCTTGCCGGACTCGATGGTCAGCGGGCCCACCGACGCGGGGTCGGTGAACAGGACGGCACCGGGGCCGAGCCGGAGCTCCGGCTCGTCGGTGCGGACCTCGACACTGACGTCCCCCCTGATGCCGTGGGCGCGGCCGATCTTGCCGACGACGAGCTGCACGGTGATCGTTCTCCTGGAGTTCCTAGAGCGGGACGGAATGCGGGAAGCGCGAGAAACGCGAAAAGGCCGACCGGGACGACATGCGTCCCGGTCGGCCTCACAAGCCCTGACGGCTGAACGAGCAGCTGCGTCAGCGAATGTTGTCCACGTCGACCAGGTCGACCCGGACGTTGCGACCGCCGAGGGCGCCGACCACGGTGCGCAGTGCGCGCGCCGTGCGGCCACCCCGGCCGATCACCTTGCCGAGGTCATCGGGGTGCACTCGCACCTCGATGGTGTTGCCCCGACGCAGGTTGCGCGAGCGCACCTGCACCTCGTCGGGGTGCTCGACGATGCCCTTCACCAAGTGGTCGAGGGCGTCCTCGATCACGCTCAGGCCTCGGCGGCGGCGTCGGCCTCAGCCTCGACCTTGTCCGACTTCTTGGCCTTCGGGGTGATGGCAACACCGGTGGTGGCGTCCTCGAAGCCGGCGACGGCCTTCGCGAACAGGTGCGAGAAGTCCTCGACCTTGGGCTCGGCAACCAGCAGCGGCGCCGGGGCCGGGAGGCCCTTGAACTTCTGCCAGTCGCCGGTCAGCTTGAGGATGGCGAGCACCGGCTCGGTCGGCTGGGCGCCGACGGACAGCCAGTACTGGGCGCGGTCGGTGTCGACCTCGATCTTCGAGGGGTTGTAGGTCGGCTGGTAGATGCCGATCTCCTCGATCGCGCGGCCGTCACGCTTGGTGCGCGAGTCGGCGACGACGATGCGGTAGTGCGGGGAGCGAATCTTGCCGAGACGCTTGAGCTTGATCTTGACTGCCACGGGAGTGGATTCTCCTGGTGTTGACGTGGGTGAGCGGCCTCGCCGTCGCGTGGGGTTGCGCCGTGGGCCGTTCAAGGGACACGCCAGCCGTAGGAGAGAGGGGTCCTGCTCGGCTGCCGAGTACTCAGCTGTCCATTCTGCCATACCGGCGCGAACCGCCTTCGCTCGGCCATCTGCAGGAGGCATTCCGGCTGCGTCCCGGCCGCGCACCGGCCTCGCACCCAGCCGTACCCGAGCCGCGCACCCAGCCGCATCCCAGCCGCATCCCAGCCGCATCCCGGCCCCGCGCCCGGCCGTCCCCCGACCCCAGGCCGCAGACCGCAGACCTCAGACCTCAGACCGCAGACCGCAGACCGCAGACCGCGCACGAACCTCCGGAGGCCGCCCCCCGACCGCCTCCGCAGGCCCGTCCACAAGGCGCGACCGGGAGCCCTCGCTCCCGGTCCGCCCACAAACTCACCGATGTACCGCTCGCTCCGGCCGGATCCGCTGCCCGCACAGCCGTCCGCCGGCCCTTCCCCGTCTTCTGGTGTTCCGGTCTAACGATCTCCCGGTCCGGTGGACCGGTCGGTCACGAGATCTTGAACGGCTGCTGGCACGCGCCGCAGACGATGGACGCCTGGGCGAGCACCGACGGCACGACCCGGACGTTCCGTCCGCAGCCGCACACCGCCTTGACCCGGACGCCGCCCCCAGAGGAGCCGTGCCGGGCGGCCGGGCCGCGGAAGGCCCGCGTCGTACCGTCGCCGGCCACCGCCTCCTGGTGCGCGCCGAGGGCGCGGTCCAGTCGCTCGATGGTCTCCGCGTAGCGCTCCTGGGTCTCCTTGAGCATGGTCACCTGGGAGAAGCCGCTGCTCGCGTGCGGTTCGACCGGGTGCGCCAAGCCGAGCTCGGAGGCGAGCAGCAGGAAGCGCCGGTTGTGGTAGCGGCCGGCTCGCGAGGTGTCCCGGATGTCCCGGGCCGCGGCCAGACCGTGGGCAGCCTCGTGGAGGAGCCGCTCGAAACCGAGCCGGGTGCCACAGGCCGAGGAGGATTCGCCGATCAGGGCCTCGGGCGAGGCCAGGTCGGGGAGGTCCTGGTGGTGGGCCTGGATGTCACTCCAGGCGGCGGCCAGTTCGGCCGCGAGGACGAGGGGCTGTGTCGTGCTCACGCTAGACCAACGATGGAGTGCGAGCCGATGTTCCGCATGTTCTCGTTCTTCGGGAATTCCCAGGAAACTCCCAGGAATGCATGGTCGCGCGCGAATTGCGCGTTCCGGATCTGACGCAAGACCAACCCCCTGCCGGGTTCGGCTCGCCGCAGCTCGGCGGGCCTCGTGAATTCCGTCCGGGAGCGGGCTGTCGCCCCCTGGACGTACGGCCCGTGGACCCGTCGAGTTGACAGGGCCACGGGCCGTACACCGTACCGCTATTGCGTTAATACCGGCAGTTGACCGGCCAGTAGGGATGTCCGCGGTCGGGGTGCCTCTCGGACAGTTACCGGATTCTTACTCATCCGCATTCCGGGCAAATGTCGCCGACAACGGTCATTACCTGCCGGTAACAGGCATCAGTACGCGCGGGCGACGATCGCGATATTGCCGTCCTGGTCGTCCGCCAGCGGCACCGAGCCGTCGGCCGCGACAATGCAGCGCACCGAAACGCCCTGCTCGGCCAGCTTGGCCTCGCCCGCCGGGCCGAGGTCGGCCCAGGAGATCCGGCCCCAGCCGGTCGCGGCGGCCTCGGCGGCCTCCTCGATGGTCTTGACGTCGACGGTACGGGCCTCGCGGCGCTCGCGGGACTGGCGCAGCAGCAGCGCCTGGTCCTCCTCCAGGATGCCCGGGACCAGCGCGGCCAGGGAGTCGATGGAGACGGGCTCCTTGCCACCGGGGATCCGGCGGGCCAGCATCGCGGTGCCGTTCTCGAGGTCGCGCGGGCCGACCTCGATGCGCAGCGGCACGCCCTTGAGCTCCCAGTCCACCGCGCGGCGGCCGAACGGGGTGTCGGTGCGGTCGTCGACGACCACCCGGACACCGGCGGCCTCCAGCGTGGCGCCGATCTCGCGCACCTTGGCGATGACCGCGTCGTCGCCCTTGATGGCGAGCACGACGGCCTGGACGGCGGCCAGTCGCGGGGGCACCCGCAGGCCGTTGTCGTCGCCGTGGGACATGATCAGGCCGCCGACCATGCGGGTCGAGACGCCCCACGAGGTCTGCCAGACGTGCTCGCGCTCGGCGCCCTGGAGCTGGTAGGTCGTGTTGAACGCCTTGGCGAAGTTCTGGCCCAGCTCGTGGCTGGTGCCCATCTGCAGCGCCTTGCCGTCGCCCATCATGCCCTCCAGGGTGAGGGTGTTGATGGCGCCGGCGAACCGCTCCTTGGCCGTCTTGCGGCCGAGCACGACGTCGATGCCGAGCACGTTCGTCATGAAGTCGCCGTAGACCTGGGTGTGGATCATCGACGCGTACGCGCGGGCGTCCTCATAGGTGGCGTGGGCGGTGTGGCCCTCCTGCCAGAGGAACTCGGTGGTGCGCAGGAAGACGCGCGGGCGCAGCTCCCAACGGACCACGTTGGCCCACTGGTTGATCAGCAGGGGCAGGTCGCGGTGGCTCTGCACCCACTTCGAGAAGTACTCGTTGATGATCGTCTCGGAGGTGGGCCGGACGACGACCGGCTCGTCGAGCTGCTTGCCGCCGCCGTGGGTGACCACCGCGAGCTCGGGGGCGAAGCCCTCGACGTGCTCGGCCTCCCTGGTCAGGTAGGACTGCGGGATGAACATCGGGAAGTAGGCGTTCTGCGCGCCGGCCTTCTTGATCCGCGCGTCCATCTCCTGCTGCATCCGCTCCCACAGGCCGTAGCCGTACGGTCGGATGACCATGGTGCCGCGCACCGGACCGTTGTCGGCCAGCTCGGCCTTGTTGATGAGGTCCTGGTACCAGCGCGGGAAGTCTTCCGCCTGAGGGGTGAGAACGGGTGCCTTAGCCATGGCCCGAATGGTACGGGGCGCGGCCCCCTGACTTCGAATCGGTAACGCGCCCGCGGCCGCCGGACGGACGACCGCCGCACCCGCCGGACGGACGACCGCGCACCCGCCGGCGGCAGGAGGCGGCACCCGCCGACCGCAGGGGGCGCACGACCGCGACACGCGCGCACCACCCTGCACCCCTCTGGACGCCGGGCCCGACCCGCTGTTCGCTGGAGTGGGGCGGGACTTTGGGGGAGCCGTAGCAGCACACCGAAGGACCGGATGGGAGGCCGCGATGGCTTCAGCTCGGACGACCGGCACGACCGTACGACCGACAGGCGCACGACCGCACCACCCGCAGCCCGGGGCTGCGCGGCCCGCGCGGGCGCGCGACTGGGCGGAGATCCAGGAGCGCATGCTCGTGCCGCTCTACGAGGCGGTCCACGACCGGCTGGAGGTCGGCCCGGCGACCAGCGTGCTGGGCCTGGGCTGCCGGTCCGGGCTGGCGCTGCTGCTCGCCGCCGGGCGCGGTGCCCAGGTCACCGGCCAGGAGCCGCGGGACGAGCTGCGCGAGCTGGCCCGTGGCCGCCGGCTGCGGGTGTGCGCGGGGGCCCGGCCGACCGCTGCCGTCCCCCGCTCGGCCCATTCGCTGGTGACGGTGTTCGAGCAGTTGCCCGGTTGCGTCGAGCCGGGCGCGGTGGTCGTCGAGGCCGCCCGGCTGACCCTCCCGGGCGGGCACGTGGTGCTGGCCGCCTGGGGCCCCCCGGAGCGCTGCCAGAGCGCCCCGGTGCTGGACGTGGCGCGTCGGCGGGCGGGCCGGACCACCGCGCGCGACCCGTTCGAGCTGAGCACGCCCGGCACGCTGGAGGACCTGCTCGCCCCGGCCGGCCTGCGCCCGGCCGGCAGCGGGCGGGTGAGCTGCCCGTTCGCCTACGCGGACCTGGACAGCGCGGTGCGCGGCCTGCTCTCCACCGGTCTGTTCGAGGCGGCCGAGGAGTTCTCCGGCGCGTCGCTGGTGGCCAAGGAGCTGGAGGAGGCGCTGCAGCCGTACCTGCGCGCGGACGGCTCGGTCCGGATGGAGAACGTCTTCCGCTACCTGATCGCCGAACGGCCCCGGTAGCGGCCGGCGGCGGCCGACCCCGACGGCGCCGGGAACGGGGCCCACGGCGACGCCCGGCACGAGCCCCCCGGCGGCAGTGGGAACGAGCCCCCGGCAGCGATCCGGACGGGCCCCGGGCGACAGACAGATCCGGCAGCGACGAAACCGGGAGCGCCCGCCAACGCGGCGAGCGCCCCCGGCCCGCCGGTTCACGCCTGGTCGAGCGACTTCTCGTCGGAGCCGGAGCCCTTCCGCGGCACCCCGGCCGCCCGGTACGCCTGCTCCTCGTCCAGCGTCTCCGCCTCCAGCAGCGCCGCCGCCAGCGCGTCCAGCCGGGCCCGCTGCTCGGTCAGCAGCCGCACCGCGTCCTCGTAGCACTCGGCAACGATCCGCCGGGCCTCCTCGTCCACCGCGTCGAGGGTGGTCGGCGCGGCGGAGAGCCCGTAGGCGCCCTGCGGGTCGGCGGGCACCGCGGTCAGCCGCCCGACCCGCTCGCTCATCCCCCACCGGCCGGCCATCCCGCGGGCGATGTTGGTGACCTGCTCCAGGTCGCTCTCCGCCCCGGTGGTGATCACCCCGTAGACCACCTGCTCGGCCGCCATCCCACCGAGCGCGCCGATGATCCGGCCGCGCAGGTAGGGCTCGGTGTACGAGTAGCGGTCGTTCTCCGGGGTGGACAGGGTGACGCCGAGCGCCCGGCCGCGCGGCACGATGGTGATCTTGCGGACGGGGTCGGCGCCGGGCTGCAGCATGCCCAGCAGCGCGTGCCCGCTCTCGTGGTAGGCCGTGCGCTCGCGCTCCTCCTGCGGCATCACCAGCGGCCGGACGGCGCCGAGCTGGACCTTCTCCAGGGCGTCCGAGAGGTCCCGCTCGTTCACCGCGTCCTGCTTGCGCTTGACGGCCAGCAGGGCGGCCTCGTTGACCAGGTTGGCGAGTTCGGCGCCGGTCATCCCGGGGGTGACCTTGGCCAGCCGGGTGAGGTCGGCGTCGCCGGCCAGCGGGACGGTCCGGGTGTGGATGCGCAGGATGGCGGCGCGGCCGTCCCGGTCGGGCGGGCTGACGGTGATCCGCCGGTCGAACCGGCCGGGGCGCAGCAGCGCCGGGTCGAGCACGTCCGCGCGGTTGGTCGCGGCGATCACGATGACGCCCTCGGAGCCGGTGAAGCCGTCCATCTCGGTGAGGATCTGGTTGAGCGTCTGCTCGCGCTCGTCGTGCCCGCCCATGCCGCCGCCCGCGCCGCGCTGGCGGCCGATGGTGTCGATCTCGTCGATGAAGATGATCGCCGGGGCGACCTTGCGGGCCTCGGCGAACAGTTCGCGCACCCGGCTGGCGCCGACGCCGACGATCATCTCGATGAACTCGGAGGCGGAGGCGGAGAAGAACGGCACGTCCGCCTCGCCGGCGACGGCCCGGGCGAGCAGGGTCTTGCCCGTCCCGGGCGGGCCGCTCAGCAGCACGCCGCGCGGCATCTTGGCGCCGAGCCTGCGGTACTGCTGCGGGTTCTTCAGGAAGTCGACCACCTCGGTGAGTTCGGCCTCGACCTCGTCGATGCCGGCGACGTCGGCGAAGGTGGTGCGCTTGCCCTGGTCGGCGGTGACCGGCTTGGGCGGGGCCTTGCGGCCGAGCGCGCCGGCGCCCATCCCGCCGGCCATCCGGCGGGCGAGCAGCACCCAGATCAGGATCAGCAGCACCATGGGGGCCAGCGAGATCAGCAGGTTGGCGAGGAAGCTGCGCTGCTGGACCACCGGGGAGGTGGCGGTGACCTCGACGCCCTGCTGCTGCAGCGTGGTCCACAGGTTGTCGTTGGCGAAGGACGGCCGCTGGGTGGCGAAGTCGGTGTAGTCGCCCTTGCCGCCGTCCGGTTTGGGCTGGGCGCTCTTGAGGGTGCCCTCGATCGCGTCGCCCTTGGAGTAGATCTTGGTGATGTTGCCCTTGTTCAGCTGGTTGTTGAACTCGGTGTAGGAGATCGTGGTGGCGCCGGCGTTGCCGAAGAAGGACAGCAGCAGGTCGGAGATCAGGAACACCACGAGCGCGGTGAGGGCGAGTCCCATCCAGCCGCCGGGCATCCGGCGGCGGGCCGGCGGCGGGGGCGGGGCGCCCTCGGACCGCCAGGGCTGGTCGGGGGTCTGGCGCGGCGGCACGGGTTCGGTCACCCATCGGACGATACGGACGCGGGCTCGGGCGAGCCACCCGAAACGCCGCGCCGAGCACGCCCCTGACCAGCCGCGACGGGGCCCGCCCGGGGCTGAGCGCCGGTGCCCCGTCAGTGGCCGTGCCGCCCGGAGCCCCACCCGTGACTCAGAGGCCCCGCCGCCCCGTCAGCGGCTGCGGCCGAGCCCCGCCCGTGGCTACGCCTCCGCGCCCGGCCACTCCTCGGCGGTCAGCGCGAACCGCTCGTGGTCCCGCCAGTCGCCCTGGAGGAACAGCATCCGGGGGGTGAAGCCCTCGTGCCGGAAGCCCAGCCGCTTGGCCATCGCGACCGACCGCTCGTTGTCCGGCTGCACGTTGATCTCCAGCCGGTGCAGGCCCAGCCCGCCGGCCGACTGCGGGGCGAAGCAGCGGTCCAGGACCAGCCGCAGCCCCTCCGTCATCCGCCCGGTGCCGGCGAACGGCAGGTACGCGTCGTAGCCCAGCGCGCCGTTGCAGAACCGGCCCATCACGATGTTGGCGACGTTCACCTTGCCGACCAGCCCACCGGTGTCCCGGTCGACGATCAGGAAGGTGCGCAGGCCCGGCCCCTGGCGGTCCAGCAGTTCGGCCAGGCCGTCCGGCTCGACCGGGTTCCACCGCCCGATGTGGTCGGCGGACCGTCGGACCGCCTCGGCGTACACGTCCTTGTCCTCGGCCCGCGGGGCCCTGATCGTCACTCGCACACCACCATCATCGGGCATGCGAGCGGCCCGCCGCCCGGAGGATCCCGGACGGCGGGCCGCTCGAACGACGGACCGCTCTACAGCAGGTCCTTGAACTCCTTGGGCAGCTCGAAGTCGGCCGGGCCCTTGCCCGCGCCGAGGCCGAACGCGCCGCCGCCGGCCGGGTCCTGGTCGCCGCCCGGGCCGAGCGCGCGGCGCTGGGCGGCCGCGGCCTCCTCCTGCGCCCGCTTGAGCGGGTTGCCGCTCTTGCGCTTGCCCTTGGCCTGCGGGGCCTTCTTGCCGGACTTCTTGGCGCCGCCGCCCATGCCCGGGATCCCCGGCATGCCGGGCACGCCCTTGCCGGAGGCCATCGCGGACATCATCTTGCGGGCGTCGAAGAACCGCTCGACCAGGTTCTTCACCTCGCCGACCTGGACACCCGAGCCCTTGGCGATGCGGGCCCGGCGGGAGCCGTTGATCAGCTCCGGCTCGGCGCGCTCGGCCGGGGTCATCGACTTGATGATCGCGCCGACCCGGTTGACGTCCTTGTCGTCGATGTTGTTGATCTGGTCGCGGATCTGGCCCATCCCGGGCAGCATCCCCAGCAGCTTGGAGATCGAGCCCATCTTCTGGACCTGCTCCAGCTGCGACAGGAAGTCGTCCAGGGTGAACGCCTTCGGACCGCCGCGCAGCTTGGCGGCGATCTTCTCGGCCTCCTCCTGCGAGAAGGTCTGCTCGGCCTTCTCGATCAGCGAGAGGACGTCACCCATGCCGAGGATGCGCGAGGCCATCCGGTCGGGGTGGAAGGCGTCGAAGTCGTCGACCTTCTCGCCGTTGGAGGCGAACATGATCTGCCGGCCGGTGACGTGGGCGACCGACAGGGCGGCACCGCCGCGGGCGTCGCCGTCGAGCTTGGAGAGCACGACACCGGTGAAGTCGACACCGTCGAGGAAGGCCTGCGCGGTGGTGACCGCGTCCTGGCCGATCATCGCGTCGACGACGAACAGGACCTCGTCCGGGTTGACCGCGGCGCGGATGTCCGCGGCCTGCTGCATCAGCTCGGCGTCGATGCCCAGGCGTCCGGCGGTGTCGACGACGACGACGTCGTACTGCTTCTGCTTGGCGTACTCGATCGAGTCCTTGGCCACCTGCACCGGGTCGCCGACGCCGTTGCCCGGCTGCGGGCCGTAGAAGGCCACGCCGGCGCGGTCGGCGACCACCTGGAGCTGGTTGACGGCGTTGGGCCGCTGGAGGTCGCAGGCGACCAGCAGCGGGGTGTGCTTCTGGCTCTTCAGCCAGTGGCCGAGCTTGCCCGCGAGGGTGGTCTTACCGGCACCCTGCAGACCGGCGAGCATGATCACCGTCGGGCCGTTCTTGGCGAACCGGACCCGGCGGGTCTCGCCACCGAGGATCGCGATGAGCTCCTCGTTGACGATCTTGATGATCTGCTGCGCGGGGTTGAGCGCGCCCGAGACCTCGGCGCCGGCCGCCCGCTCCTTGACCTGCTTGATGAAGGCCCGCACGACCGGCAGCGCGACGTCCGCCTCCAGCAGCGCGATGCGGATCTCGCGGGCGGTGGCGTCGATGTCCGCCTCGCTCAGGCGGCCCTTGCCCCGGAGGTTCTTGAACGTCGCTGCGAGGCGATCGGAAAGAGTGTCGAACACGTCGTCGCGGGTCCTCTGCGGCATCGGTATCGGTACGGTCGTCGCCCCCCAGGGTATCCGGCCGCCCCGGGTACGGTCTCCACCCGGGTTGCCACGACCTCGGAACGGACCTCGGCAGGCCCCGGCGGCCCCGGCCGACCGACCCCCCGAAGGCCCCCGGCGCGGCTCAGCCCAGCGCCGCCCGGACCGCCTCCGCCACCTCCCCCGCCCGCCCGGCGGCGAGCGGCCGCCCCTCCCCGTCGGTCAGGTAGAAGGAGTCGACGGCCTCCGCGCCCAGCGTCGAGACGTGCGCCGTCCGCACCCGCACGCCCGCCCCGTCCAGCGCCCGGCCGATCCGGTGCAGCAGCCCCGGCGCGTCGTGCGCGCGGACCTCCAGGACGGTCGCGGTCGCCGAGGCCACCGCGGGCGCCACCGCGACCACCGGCGGCGGGGTGGGGATGCCGCGGCGGCGCGGGGCGGCGGCGTCCCGCTCGGCCAGCCGGCGCGCGACGTCCAGCGAGCCGTCCAGCGCCCGGCGCAGGTCGGCCCGCAGCCGGGCGGCCTCCGGCAGTTCGCCGAACTCGGCGGCCACCCGCCAGGACAGCAGCAGCACCGGGCCCGCGCCGATCGGGTCCAGCTCGCGCAGACCGGCCGAGCGGACGGCCAGCCGGTGCAGCGCGAGCACCCCGGCGACGGTGCCGAGCAGTCCGGGCCGGTCCGGGACGGCCAGGGTCAGCTCGACGCCCATCGGCTCGGCGCCCGGCTCCGCCCCCTCGGACTGCGCCAGCAGCGACAGGGCGGGCCCGCCGGTCCGGGCGGCCTCCACCGCGAGCCGCTCCTGCGCGGCGGTCGGCGCGGCCTCCACGGGCGCGGCCCAGGCGCCGGCCAGCCGGGCGGCGACCCGGTCCGCCAGGCCGTCCACCAGCGAGGCCCGCCAGCCGCTCCACGCGGCCGGGCCGGTGGCCAGCGCGTCCGCCTCGGTGAGCACGTGCAGCAGCTCCAGCTGCGCCGCGGTGCCGACCACCTTGGTGATCGCCTCGACGGTGGCCGGGTCGTCCGGGTCCCGTCGGGTCGCGGTGTCGACCAGGGTCAGGTGGTGGCGCACCAGCACCGCCAGGGTCTCGGTGTCCTCGGGGCCGAAGCCCATCCGGGCGGCGACGTCCCGGACGATGACCTCGCCGGCCTCGCTGTGGTCGCCGGGCCAGCCCTTGCCGATGTCGTGCAGCAGCGCGGCGACCAGCAGGAGGTCCGGCCGGGCCACCCGGCGGGTCATCGCCGCGGCCCGCACCGCCGTCTCCACCAGGTGCCGGTCGACCGTCCAGCGGTGCACGGCGTTGCGCTGCGGACGGCAGCGCACCCGCTCCCAGTCCGGCAGCAGCCGGGTGACCAGTCCCTCCGCCTCCAGCGCCTCCCACACCGGGACGGCCGCCTCGCCCGCGCCCAGCAGGGTGACCAGTTGCTCGCGCGCCTCGTCCGGCCAGGGCACCGGCAGCGGGCGGCACTCGGCGGCCAGCCGGCGCACCGTCGCGTACGAGACGGTGAGCCCGTTCTGCGCTGCGGCGGCCGCGGCGCGCAGCGGCAGCACCGGGTCGGCGGCCGGGCGGGCGCCCTGGGCGAGCACCGCCTCGCCGTCCTGCTCGACCACGCCCTCGGCGAGCGGCCGGCGCGCGACCGTGCCCCGGGCCACCGCGCCCGCGCCGCGCCCGGCGCCGGTGAACGGGAAGGCCAGCCGGGCGGACCGGCGGCCCCGGCCGGACCGGGCGGCGAGCACCCGCTCCACCGCCCGCCAGGTGACGTCGCTCGCGTAGGCGACGGTGCGGGCGGCCTCGTAGACCTGGCGCAGCAGGGTGTCGGCGTCCAGCACGCCGAGCCGTTCGGCGACCTGGTCCTGGTCCTGGAGGCCGAGCCGCTCGGTGGCCCGGCCGGTGGTCAGGTGCAGCGCGTCGCGGACGTCGGCGAGCCGCAGGGCGGCGGCGTCCAGGCCGTCCCGGGGGGCGTCGGCGAGCCAGGTGGCGGCGACGGCGTTGAGCGCGACGGCGTCGCGCAGGCCGCCGCGGGCCTCCTTGAGGTCGGGCTCCAGCAGGAACGACAGCTCGCCGTGCCGCTCGGCCCGCTCCCGCCCGAGGTCGCGCAGTTCCGGCAGGCGCGCGGGGGCGCTCGCGCGCCAGTCGGTGAGCACGACGGAGCGCAGGGCGGCGGTGAGCGCCTGGTCCCCGGCGAGGTGGCGGGCGTCCAGCAGGCCGAGCTGGGCCTTGAGGTCGGCGGCGGCGACGGACCGGGCCTCGGCGACGGTGCGCACCGAGTGGTCGAGCGCGGCGCCCGCGTCCCAGACCGGGTACCAGATCCGCTCGGGCAGGTCGGGGTCGAGCCGGCCGTCGTGCAGCAGCAGGACGTCGAGGTCGCTGCGCGGGGACAGCTCGCCGCGCCCGTAGCCGCCGACCGCGACCAGCGCGACGCCTGGCGGGCCGCCGGCGGCGGCGAGCAGACCGGCCAGCCAGTCGTCGGTGAGCCGGGCGAGAGCCGCGCGGCGGGGCCGCCCGGCCGGGCCGGGGCCGGCGAGCAGCGCGGCCCGGGCGGCGCCGTAGTCGGGAGGGCTGGTCTCGGTGGTCATGGCGTGGTCCCGTCCGTCGTGCGGTTGAGCGGGCGGCGCCGGACGGCCTGCGGGCGGCCACTGGAAGGTCCGCGGGCGGCCCGGCACCGATGCGCCGTCGGCGGACCCGCGACCCCTCGGGGACGGCGGGCCCGCCTGCGGCGCGTCCTACGGTTCGGGGGCCTCGACGAAGGTCCCTCGAAGAAGGGTCCTCGGAGGAGGGCCCTCAGAGGGCGTCCGGCCCGCGCTCTCCGGTGCGGACCCGGACGGCGGTGTCGACCGGGACGCTCCAGACCTTGCCGTCGCCGATCTTGCCGGTCCGGGCGGCCTTCACCAGGACCTCGATCAGCTCGTCGGCGTCCTCGTCCTCGACCAGCACCTCGATCCTGACCTTGGGGACCAGGTCCACGGTGTACTCGGCGCCCCGGTAGACCTCGGTGTGGCCGCGCTGGCGGCCGTAGCCGCTGGCCTCGGTGACGGTCAGGCCGTGCACCCCGAAGGCCTGTAGGGCGGCCTTCACCTCGTCCAGGCGGTACGGCTTGATCACTGCGGTGATGAGCTTCATCGGGCGTCGACCTCGGTCTTCTCGGCGGGCTCGGCGGTGGTCCTGTCGGCGGCCTTCCCGGCAGCCGTGGCAGCGGGCTCGGCGGCGGGCCGCTCCGCGGACTTCGCGGCCGCCGCGGCGCCGACCAGGCCCGGCAGGGCCCGCGCCAGGCCCGCGCCCACCGCGCTGAAATCGTAGGCGGACTCGGCGTGTTCGGCCTGGTCGATGCCGGCCACCTCGACCTCCTCGGCGACCCGGAAGCCGACCGTCCTGTCGATCGCCTTCGCCAGCAGCCAGGAGAGGACGAAGGAGTACGCGGCGACCACGGCCACGCCCATCGCCTGCTTGCCGAGCTGCGCAGGCCCGCCGCCGTAGAACAGGCCCTTGGCGGTCTGGCCGACCCCGCCGGTGGCGAACAGGCCGATCAGCAGCGAGCCGATCGCGCCGCCCACCGCGTGCACGCCGACCACGTCGAGCGAGTCGTCGAAGCCGAGGCGGTACTTGAGGCTGA
Organism: Kitasatospora sp. NPDC057940; assembly: GCF_042887425.1. Lineage (NCBI taxonomy): Bacteria > Bacillati > Actinomycetota > Actinomycetes > Kitasatosporales > Streptomycetaceae > Kitasatospora > Kitasatospora sp. NPDC057940. The sequence goes on along the minus strand of NZ_JBHVPH010000030.1, from coordinate 44,611 downwards.
CCGCGGCGGAGCAGACCGCGCCGGCGATCAGGCCGATCGCCACCGCGCCCAGCGGGCTGACCGAGCCGCAGGCCGGGGTGATCGCGACCAGGCCGGCCACCGCGCCGGAGGCGGCGCCCAGCGTGGTGAACGCGCCGTGCCTGAGCTTCTCGTAGACCAGCCAGCCGACCAGCGCCGCACCGGTGGCGACCTGGGTGTTGACCATCGCCATCGCGGCGACGCCGTTGGCGGCCAGCGCCGAGCCCGCGTTGAAGCCGAACCAGCCGAACCACAGCAGCCCGGAGCCGAGCATCACCAGCGGCAGGCTGTGCGGGCGCATCGGGTCCTTCTTGAAGCCGACCCGCTTGCCCAGCACCAGGCAGAGCGCGAGGCCGGCCACGCCCGCGTTGATGTGCACGGCCGTGCCGCCGGCGAAGTCGATCACGCCGTTGCGGTCGCCCAGCCAGCCGCCGTGGCCGCCGTCGAAGAAGAACACCCAGTGCGCGACCGGGAAGTAGACGACGGTCACCCAGAGCGCGATGAACAGGCCCCAGGCGCCGAACTTGGCCCGGTCCGCGATCGCGCCGCTGATCAGCGCCGGGGTGATGATCGCGAACATCAGCTGGAAGGTGGCGAACGCGGTGACCGGGATGGTCCCGGTGAGGTCGTTCAGGCCGATGCCGCGCATCCCGAGGAAGTCCAGGTTGCCGATGAGGCCGGCGAAGGAGTCTGGTCCGAAGCTGAGCGAGTACCCGTAGAGGACCCAGAGCACGCTGACGATGCCGAGCGAGAGGAAGCTCATCGCCAGCATGTTCAGGGTGCTCTTGGCCCTGACCATGCCCCCGTAGAAGAAGGCCAGGCCCGGGGTCATCACCATGACCAGGGCCGCACTGATGAGCACGAAGGCGGTGTCGCCCGCGCTGAAGCCGTCCGGCATCGGCGTCTCCTCTGCGTGGAAGCCGATCCAAACCCGGATTACCCGTCCCGTGCCACCCGGGGTGTCGGCGATGAAGAGGAGAGTGCCGAAGGCTGGTTTCGGCCGGTGCGGCCCGTTGTTTCGCGGCCGTGACGCGTACGACGCACGGGTTACACCTGCGTGAACGACGGCCGTGCCGCAGGGCCGAACGGGTTACCGTGCCGCCGAACGGGACGGTCGGTGGCACGACGGCCACCGACCGTGGCGGCGGCGGCCGTCACGGTCGGCGGGGTCCTCGGGCCGGGTCCGCGGCCCACGGTCTCGGGGTGCTCAGACCACCGAGACGTACTCGGGGATGTCCTGGACGACGCGCTCCTTGAGCCGGCTCACCGCGTCCACGCCCTTGAACCGGGCGGCCGCGGCCTCGGTGGTCTTGCGGACCCGGGAGTTCAGCCGCTCCGAACGCACCTTGGTGGCGATGTCCACCGCCTGCTCGGCCATCACCGCGGCCTGCTCGGCCTCCCGCTGCAACAGGTGGACGCTGGCCATGCCGATCAGGTTGAAGGCGTACGAGCGCACGTGGTCGCCGTCCTGGCGGAACAGGTCGACCGCGCGCTCCATCACCGGCGCGGACATCGAGGCGTACAGCTGGGCGTTGTCGGAGTGGTACGCGAGGTCGCGGAAGGAGTGCGCGTTCTCGGCGTTCAGCTCGGCCGGCGAGAAGAACTTCAGCCAGTCCGGCTCCTCCTCCCCCTCGCGGATGTCGGTGAAGGTGTCCTCGGCCAGCCGGACGGCCCGGGCGCAGCGGTTCACCTCGCCGATGGTGGCGTAGGCGCGCGCCTCCATCGCGTACAGCAGGGACTGCTGGCGCGCGCTGGCGGTGTCCCGGCTGCCGTACTGCGCCAGGTGGATCAGCTCCAGGGCGTCCTCGCCCCGGTTGAGGTGGATCATCTGGCGGCTCATGTCGGTGAGGATGAGTGCGCCGAACGGGCGGTCCCCGGCCTCCTTGGCGGCGTGCAGGGCCAGCACGTAGTACTTCTGCGCGCTCGGGTGCATCCCGACGTCGTACGACATCCACCCGGCCAGGTGGGCGAGTTCGGCGGTCAGCCGGAACAGCCGCCGGGTGGTGTTCTCGTTGTACGTCTCCTGGAGCAGGTCGGTGACCTCGTGGAGCTGGCCGACGACGGCCTTGCGGCGCAGCCCGCCGCCGTTCTGCGCGTCCCACTGCCGGAACATGACCGTGGTCTGCTCCAGCAGTTCGAGCTCGGGCTCGGACAGCCGGCCGGTGAACGGGTCGCCGCCGTTGGCCGCGGCGAGGATCGGGGTGGGGGCGCCGGTCGGACCGGGGGTGAGCCAGCGCTGCATCGGCTCGATCAGCGCGGCGCCGGCGGTCAGCGCGAGCGAGGTGCCGAGGAAGCCCCGGCGGTTGAGCATCAGGTCGCTGCGGGAGTAGTCACTGATCAGCTGGACGGTCTGCGGCGCGCTCCACGGCAGGTCGACGCCGCCGCCCACGGTGGAGACCGGGATCGCGGCGCGCAGGCCGAGGTCCTCGATCGAGACCACCGAGCCGAAGCGCTCGGAGAAGAGCTCCGACATGATCTTGGGAATCGGCTCGCGGGGCTGTTCGCCGTCGAGCCATCGGCGCACCCGCGAGGTGTCGGTGGACACGTGGTGGGCGCCGATCTGGCGGGCCCGGCGGTTGACCTGACGGGCCAGCTCGCCCTTGGACCAGCCGCTGCGGGCGAACCAGGTGGTCAGCTTCTCGTTGGGTTGCTTCTCTGCCATGGGAACGTCCCCATCCCGCCCGGCCCCCTCGGGGCCCCGATCGTGACGCCCGACGGTTTCGGGCCCTTGCCAGACGTACCGTGCCTGAGGTGTTGCGGTACCACGCTCTCGCACTGGTGTGCCATCGTTACGGACGGACCGTCAGATTCCCAACTCCCGCGCCCCGGCGGACCGGAGTCGATTCCACGATGACGTCCGTGTGCTGAACGTAATGCCCCGCGCGGCGCCCACGGGAGCGGCCCTGGCGAAACGCCACCTTTCGCCACCCCCACGAGTGAACCGAAGCCACGGCCCACGCGCTTCACTAGGAAGTCCGACGGCCCGGCATATGCGGGCCGCCAAGGCCTCCGGCGAAACCCGGCAGCCCCGGCAACCCACCGCAGTCACAGGCGAGTTCGACGCCCACCCTGATCGGCGGCCGCCTCGCCCACCCCACCATCCGGCACCGGTGCCGCCAGCCACAAGGCGGCGCACGAGGCGCACCACCACGACAGGCGCACACCGGGCGCTGCACGCCGCCACCGCACAACGCACCACGCAACGGACAATCAACACACAGTCACCATCCCGTAACCATCGGCGACGGGAACCTGTTGGGGGAGGCATGGACAACCTGTTCGGCGAACTTCGACTGGGACACCTGCGGTTGACACCGCTGGGCGCGCGCCGCCGCACCAAGGTCACCGCGTCCCAAGCCGCCGCGGAGTACACCGGCCGCTGGGGCTGGACGGTCGCCACCGGCGCCCCGGCCGGCTCCGCCACCGCCCCGACCCGCTGTCCCTGCGGCTCCGACCGCTGCGCCGCGCCCGGCCTGCATCCCGTACCGGGCGGCGAGGACCGGTCCCGGGAAACGGGTGCCGGGGGCTCGGTGCTGTTCCCCACCGGCCGCGCCTTCGACGTCCTGGACGTCCCCGAGCAGGCCGGACTGCAGGCGCTGGTCCGGCTGGAGCGGATGGGCACCCAGGTCGGCCCGGTGCTCGCCCCGCCCACCGGCCGGCTGCAGTTCCTGGTCGCCGCCGGCGCCGCCCGCCGACTGCCCGACCTGCTCTACCGGATGGGCTGGGACGACGCCGCGCTCGACCTCACCTGCCACGGCGAGGGCAGCTACGTCGCCGCCCCGCCCACCGCGCTCGGCGCGCTCGGCCCGGTCCGCTGGCTGCGCCGCCCCACCCGCGACAACGCCGGCTGCCCGCCCGAGGCCCGGCTGCTGCTCGGCACCCTCGCCTACGCCTGCCACCGCGGCCGCGAGCGCACCGCCGAACCGGCCTGGCTCGCCTCGTAGGCCTCCGCGCGCCCCGCACGCCTCGGCGTGCGCCCCTCCGCCTCGGCACGCCCCTCCGGTCCCGGGCACCCTTCCGGCCTCGGGCACCCCGTCGGCTCCCGGGCGGCAACGCGAAAGGGCCCGCCCCTCGCGGAGCGGACCCTTCCTGCGTACGGGGCCTCAGTCCCCGATCAGCGCGTCCACGAACGCGCCCGGCTCGAACGGCGCCAGGTCGTCCGCACCCTCGCCCAGGCCGACGAGCTTGACCGGTACGCCCAGGTCGCGCTGGACTGCGACCACGATGCCGCCCTTGGCGGTGCCGTCCAGCTTGGTCAGCACGATGCCGGTGATGTCGACAACCTCGGCGAACACCCGGGCCTGGATCAGGCCGTTCTGCCCGGTGGTGGCGTCCAGCACCAGCAGCACCTCGTCCACCGGGCCGTGCTTCTCGACGACCCGCTTGACCTTGCCCAGCTCGTCCATCAGGCCGGTCTTGGTGTGCAGCCGGCCGGCGGTGTCCACCAGCACGGTGTCGGCGCCCTCGGCGATGCCCTCCTTGACCGCGTCGAACGCGATCGAGGCCGGGTCACCGCCCTCCGGGCCGCGCACGGTGCGCGCACCGACCCGCTCGCCCCAGGTCTGCAGCTGGTCGGCGGCGGCGGCGCGGAAGGTGTCGGCGGCGCCGAGCACCACCTTGCGGCCGTCGGCGACCAGGACGCGGGCGAGCTTGCCGGTGGTGGTGGTCTTGCCGACGCCGTTGACGCCGACCACCAGGACCACGGCCGGCCCCTCCGCGTGCTTGGTGGAGCGGACGGTGCGGTCGGTGTCCTTGCCGATCAGCTCGACGAGCTCCTCGCGCAGCAGCGCGCGCAGTTCGTCGGGCGTCCGGGTGCCGAGCACCTTCACCCGGGTGCGCAGCCGCTCGACCAGCTCCTGGGTGGGGGCCACGCCGACGTCGGCGGTCAGCAGGGTCTCCTCGATCTCCTCCCAGGTGTCCTCGTCCAGGTGCTCGCGGGAGAGCAGCGAGAGCAGGCCCTTGCCGAGCGAGTTCTGCGAGCGGGAGAGCCGGGAGCGCAGCCGGACCAGCCGGCCCGCGGTGGGCTCGGGGACCTCGACGGCGGGTGCCGTCTCGGCCTCGGCGGCCTCGACCTCGACCTCGGTCGGAGCCGTGGCCGGGGCTCCGGTCGAGGCTTCGGTCGGTGCCTCGGTCTCGGGGAGCTGCACCTCCTCGACGGTGCGGCGGGGCTCCTCGGTCGGCGGCGCGGCCTCCTCGCCGACCTGGGGCTCCCGCGGGGTGGTCGGCGGCGCCGTGATGACCGGCGACTGCGACTTCGGGGGCAGTTGCTGGCGTCGTCTGCCGGAAACGACGAGGCCGGCGATCGCGCCGATGGCGACCACGGCGATGACTACGGCAAGGATCACGTATTCCATAACCGCTCCAGTATCCGCGACCGGAGCCCGGATGGACCGCAGCCGCCCTACGCCGATGCGGTACGGACGGCCCCCGGCCGCTCCCGGTGCCCTCCCCCGGCCCGGCGGCCGGGAGGTGCCCCCTCGCGCAGCCGCTGGCTGATCACCTGCGAGATGCCGTCGCCCTTCATGGTCACGCCGTAGAGCGCGTCCGCGGACTCCATGGTCAGCTTCTGGTGGGTGATCACGATCAGCTGGGAGCTCTCCCGCAGCTCCTCCATGATCCCGACCAGCCGGCGCAGGTTGGTCTCGTCGAGCGCCGCCTCCACCTCGTCCATCACGTAGAACGGGCTGGGTCTGGCCTTGAAGATCGCCACCAGCAGGGCCACGGCGGTCAGCGAGCGCTCGCCGCCGGACAGCAGCGACAGCCGCTTGACCTTCTTGCCCGGCGGGCGGGCCTCCACCTCGACGCCGGTGGTGAGCATGTGGTCGGGGTCGGTCAGCACCAGCCGCCCCTCGCCGCCGGGGAACAGCCGGGCGAAGACGCCCTCGAACTGGGCGGCGGTGTCGTGGTACGCCGAGGCGAACAGCTGCTCGACCCGCTCGTCCACCTCCCGGACGATGTCCAGCAGGTCGCGCCGGCTGCGCTTGAGGTCGTCCAGTTGCTCCCCGAGGAACTGGTGGCGCTCCTCCAGTGCCGCGAACTCCTCCAGCGCCAGCGGGTTGACCTTGCCCAGTTGCTGGTACGCCTTCTCGGCCGCCCTCAGCCGCTTCTCCTGCTCGGCCCGGTCGTACGGGCGCGGCTCGCCCGGCTCCTGTCCTTCTTCCGGGGCCGACGGCGGGACGGGCTGGTCCGGCCCGTAGGCGGCGAGCAGTTCGCCGCCGTCGATGCCGAACTCCTCCAGCGCCCGGGCCTCCAGCTGCTCGATCCGCAGCCGCTTCTCGGCCCGCAGCACCTCGTCCCGGTGGCCCGCGTCGACCAGCTTGTCCAGTTCCTCCTTGAGGCCGCGGCCGTGCTCGCGGTGCGCCCGCAGTTCGGTCTCGCGCTCGGCGCGCGCCTGCTCGACCGCCGCCCGCCCGGCGTCCGCGCGGGACAGCGACACCTCCAGACAGGCGAGCAGCTGCCGGGCGCCCGCCGCGACGGCGTTCGCCACGCCGGCGTCGTGCTCGGCGCGTCGGCGGCGCTCGGCGGCCCGGGCGCGCGCCTCGCGCTCGGCGCGGGCGGCCCGGTCCAGCTGGTCCGCCCGGCCGGCGAGCGCGCGGACCCGCTCCTCGTGGGTGCGCACCGCGAGCCTGGCCTCCAGCTCGGCCTGCCGGGATCCGGTGGCGGCCTCGGCCAGCCGCTGCTGCTCGGCGGTGTCCGGCTCGTCCTCTCCGGCGTCCTGCGAGTCCTCGGCCGCCGCCAGGCGTTCGGCCAACTCCTCCGCGGTGGCGAGGAGTTCCACCAGGCCCTGGTCGGCCCGCGCGGCGGCGGCGGACAGCCGCTCGGCCTCGCCGGCGGCGGCCCTGGCCTGCCCGCCGAGGCGGCCGAGCGCGCCCGCCACCTGGGCGCGCTCCTTCTCCTGCCGCCTTCGCTGTTCGGCGAGTTGCTCCACCGCGGCGGCCGACTCCCGCCGCTGGTCGGCGAGTTCGGCCAGGCGTCCGGCCGACTCGGCGCAACGGAGGTCGAGTTCGGCGATCGCCCGGGCGGTCTCCTCGACCGCCGCCCGGGTCTCCAGCAGGCTCGGCACACCGTCGGAACCGCCCTGCGCGAAGTCGGCGCCGAGCCGGTCCCCGGCGGCGGTGACGGCGGTCAGCCCGGGGTGGTCGGCGACCAGCCGCAACGCCTCGTCGAGGGTGTCGACGACCGCCACCCGGGCCAGCAGGCGCCGCACGGCGCCGACCAATCCGGCCGGCCCGTCGACGAGTTCGGCGGCCCAGCGGGCTCCGTCCGGCAACTCCCCGACGCCGGCGAGCGGTTCGGCGGCACCCCCGGCCGACAGCGCGGCCCCGCCGACACCCCCGGCCGGCAACACGGCCCCGCCGGCACCCTCGATCAGCAGCGCGGCCCGGCCGGCGTCCTCGGCGCGCAGCAGCCGCAGCGCCTCGGCGGCGGTGCCGGGCGAGTCGACGGCGACCGCGTCGGCGGCCGCACCGAGCGCCGCCGCCACCGGCACCTCGTACCCGGGGGCGATCCGCAACAGCGCGGCCGCGGGGCCGCGCAGTCCGCTCAGCCGCTCCCCCGCGTCGAGCAGGGCGCCGGTGCCGTCCTTGCGGCGCAGTCCGAGGGAGAGCGCCTCGTGCCGCGCGACGAGCCCGGCGCGTTCGCGCTCGGCGGCGCCGGCCGCCTCCCGGGCGGCGGCGAGGTCGCGTTCGACGGCGGCGAGCCGCTCCCGGGCCTCCTGGTGGGCGACCTCGGCCCGCTCGTCGTCCCCGGCGGGGCCGCCGACCTGCCGCTGGAGCTCCTCGTACTCGGCCTGGGCGGCCTCGGCCCGCAGCAGCGCCTCCCCGCCGGCCTCGGTCAGCCGGCCGATCTCGGCTTCGGCGGAGGCCGCCTTGGAGCGGGCGGCGGCGGCCTGCCCCTGCAACCGGGCCAGGCCCTCCCGGCGGTCCGCGATGGCCCGGGCGGCATCCCGCAGCCGACGCTCCTCGGTGGCCAGCCCGCGCTCCAGTTCACTCCTGCGTTCGACCGCCTCGGCCAGCGCGTACTGCGCCTCCTCCAGTGCCTCGGCCAGCGCGGCCTCGTCCTCGCGGACCCGCGCGGCCTCCCGCTCCAGTTCCTCGGGATCGCGGCCGCGCCGCTCCTCGGTCTGGCCGCCCGCGGCGGCGTGCCGGGCGCGGGCCTCGGCCAGCCCGATGGTGCCGCGGGTGCGTTCGGCGAGTGCGGAGAGCCGGTACCAGGTCTGCCGGGCGGCCTCCAGGCTCGGGCCGAGCTGCTGGACCTGGGCCTCCAGCACGGCCTCGCGCTGGAGGACACCGGCCAGTTCCTGCTCGACGGTGGTGCGGCGCAGCCGCAGTGCCAGCTCGTCGGCAATCTCGGCCTCGACGGCCTGCCGGAGGGTCAGCAGGTCGTCGGCGAGCAGCCGCAGCCGGGCGTCGCGCAGGTCGGCCTGGATGCCGGCGGCGCGGCGGGCGATCCTGGCCTGTCGGCCGAGCGGTCCCAGCTGGCGGCGCAGTTCGGCCACCAGGTCCTGGACGCGGTTGAGGTTGACCTGCATCGCGTCCAGTTTCCGCAGCGCCTTCTCCTTGCGCTTGCGGTGCTTGAGGACGCCGGCCGCCTCCTCGATGAAGGCGCGGCGGCCCATCGGGTCGGCGTGCAGGACGGAGTCCAGCTGGCCCTGGCCGACGATGACGTGCATCTCGCGGCCGATGCCGGAGTCGGAGAGGAGCTCCTGGATGTCCAGCAGGCGGCAGGTCTCGCCGTTGAGCGCGTACTCGCTGCCGCCGTTGCGGAACATGGTCCGGGTGATGGTCACCTCGGAGTAGTCGATCGGCAGGGCGCCGTCGGCGTTGTCGATGGTGAGGCTGACCTCGGCCCGGCCGAGCGGGGCGCGCCCGCTGGTCCCGGCGAAGATGACGTCCTCCATCTTGCCGCCGCGCAGCGACTTGGCGCCCTGCTCCCCCATCACCCAGGACAGCGCGTCGACGACGTTCGACTTGCCGGAGCCGTTGGGGCCGACCACGCAGGTGATGCCGGGCTCGAAGCGCAGGGTGGTGCTGGAGGCGAAGGACTTGAACCCGCGCAGCGTCAGACTCTTCAGGTGCACGCGGCCGGTCTCCTCGTCGCTCGCCAGGGCCCGGGGCCTGTCGTCAACGGCGACTGTATCCCCGGCGGGCCATGCGTCCCGGGCCCGGACACGACGAAGGGACGCCACAACCGGGCGTCCCTTGCAAGCTGCGTCCCTTTCGGAGCGGCTCAGTGCACAGCGGCGTCGATCTGCGAGGACCGGGCGGGACTCAGGTGAGAGCCGGCTCCCGCTGATCCAGATCGATGCTGTTGAGCAGCGAGTGCCCGTCAGCGACAGCGGCGAGCGCGTCGTTCTCGGCCTGCATCCGAAGGAGCTCGGATTCAAGGTCCTGGACGCGCTGCTGAAGCCGTCGCATCTCGGAGAGCATTCGCGGGTCGGGGCCGCCGACGTACCCGAGAAGCGCCTTTGCCATGATGAATGGTCCTCCACGCTGAGTGACCGAACCGGAACGGTACAGGTCTAGGGGGAAGGGGGACGCACGCGCGGCGCGTCACCGGTAGTGCTGGCTGGGCACTTACGGCACAACCATCGTGAGCTGGGCTCACGAGGGCAGGCGCCTGCCGGGAAAACGCGGTCGTGTGCGCGGGTTTCCAGCGTCTCACCAAAGACGGAAAGGGTCAACACGATCACCGCACGCTACCGCGACCCTGTCACCTGCCTGGCGGTGTCGTCACGCCTGGGGGCTTCGGGCCGGGTCCACCAGCTGCTCGTGGATCATCGTTCGATGCGGAGTCAACCACGAGTCTGCCCGAATGGCAACCGCATGACACCGGCAGTTGCGGATCAGTTCCGGCCCGTACGGGTGTGGCCGGGCTCAGCGGATCTCGAAGCCCTCGTAGCCGGGGCCCACGGCCGTCCAGATCTCGGTGACGCCGCTGACCTCGCCCGGGGTGTCCGGGCCGCGCAGCAGGTCCAGCAGCAGTTCGCAGTCGGCGGCCAGGCCCTCGGCGACCACCTGCACCCGGCCGTCCCCGAGGTTGCTCGCGTAGCCGGTCAGGCCGGTCTCCAGCGCCCGTGCCCTGGTCCACCAGCGGAACCCGACCTGCTGGACCTTTCCCCGGACCCAGGCGGTCACCCGGACCGGTTCCTCACTGTGGGCGTCGCGACCGTGCATGCCCCGACCCTAACGAACGCGGCGGACGGTCACAGCTCCACGGGGCCGTCGACCACGCGGAGCGGCCCCGCCGGAGGAGGTCCGGCGGGGCCGCAAGGGGTGTCGCGGTGGGGCTCAGCGGGTCACCAGTCGCCGCCGCCGAAGTCGCCGCCGCCACCGAAGTCCCCGCCACCGAATCCGCCGCCGTCGCCGAAGCCGCCGCTGAAGTCGGAGGAGTTGAAGTCGGCGCCGGTGAAGTCGCCGCCCTCGTGCTGGTCCTGGTAGCCCTGGTCCATCATCGGCGCCGCGGCGTAGGCCGGGCTGCTGATCATCGAGCCGAGCATGGTGCCGACCAGCAGGCCCGGCAGCAGGCCGCCGCCGAACCCGCCGAAGTAGCCGCCCGCCCAGGGGGCGTAGGCCGGGCCGGCGTTCCAGTACGGCTGCGGGCCGTGCTCGGTCTCGACGGTGCGGATGGCCGGGTCGAGGCCGGAGGCCAGCCGGTCCGCGTCGGACCGGCAGACCGGGACGGTGCGGGCGGCGCCGTCGGCCGGGGCCCAGTCGACGTCCTTGACCGAGGGGCCGTGGCGCGGGTCGAAGAAGCACGGGGGACGGCGCTCGGGCACCGGGCGCTTCTCCCGCCGGGCGGCCAGGGTGGCCAGCGCGAAGCGGCCGTCCTCCAGCGCCTCGGTGACCGGCTTGACGTCGTCCGGCCGCTTGGCCTCGTCCATCAGCCGCTTGGCCTTCTCGTACGAGTCCAGGGCGTGGGTGTAGTCGGTGCGCTGGGTGTCGTCGGCGTCGGTCGCGGCCGGGTTGAAGTCGAGCCGGTCCAGTTCCTCGCCGAAGGCGGTGATGTCCTCGTCGACCACCCGGCGCAGCTGCTCCAGCTCGGCCCGGGCCTGCTCCTCCTTGCGCGTCTTGGCGCGGCGGAAGAGGAGGAAGACGCCGGCGCCGGCCAGCGCGAGCAGCACGACCGGGATGACCACCCAGGCGATCGAGGTGCTGTGGTTCACCCCGGTGCCCTTGGCCTGCGGGGCGGCGCTGTCGACGAACTCGTTCAGGGTGGCGTCGATGTCGCCGTTGTGGGAGCGGAAGGCGGCGCCGGCGATCCGCTCGGCGCTGCCCTGCGACATCGCGCCGCGGTCGGCCCTGGCCGCGAACTGGTCACCGCGCCAGATCGCGTAGGCGCCGTCGATGCCGACCTTGGTGCGCAGGTCGTTGAAGACGGTCCGCTCGCCGTAGGGGGCGCTGGCCGGGACGACCGCGACGAAGATCGGCTTGTCGGCCTTCTTGATCTTCTCGGTCAGGGCGTCGGCCTGGCTCTGGCTGAATCGGCTGGTCATCGCCGGGTCGACGTAGACCCGACCCTGCTTCAGGGTGGAGGCCGCGTCGTCCAGCCCGCCCGCGGCCGAGGCCGCCGGTGCGAGCAGGAGCAGCAGCCCCAGCAGCGCCGCCACCAGGGCAAGCGGCCCGGCGCCCCGGGAACGTCGTGCAAGGGTTCTCATGCCCTCGACGCTACCCCGACGGGCGTCAAGGCACGGCATACCCTTCGCATACTGGTGGTGACAAGATTCCCCGCCGACCGCCGGGGCCGCACCCCTCCTCGGGGATGATGTTTCCCCCACTCGCCCCTGATGCGGGCGGTGCGCGGGAACTGCGGCCGACGCCCGGACGTACGTCCCGGCGGGCCCAGGGTGTTCCGGGCGGTGTGCCGACCGTACCGCGCGGACGGGCATAGTGGTCCCGGACCACTGGTCCCATTACCTGTTCTTGACCCATCTCCCGATCGGAGCACCCGGTGATCATCGGCCTCGTCACCGCCGTGGCGGCATCCGCCTGCTACGGCACCGGCTCAGTCCTGCAGGCCGTCGGATCCCGCCGTTCCGCGCGCGAGGAGGCCGCCAAGGGCGCCGCCGGTGCCACCACCGAGCACGGCGGGCCGAGCCTGTCCTCCACCGCGAAGGCTGCCGTCACCTGGGAGTTCATCGTCGGCACGGTGCTCGACCTGATCGGCTTCGGGCTCGGCGCGCTGGCCGCGCGGCTGCTGCCGCTGTTCCTCTCGCAGACCATCATCAGCGCCAACCTGGTGATCACCGCGGTGCTGAGCATCAAGCTGCTCGGCATCCGGCTCAAGCAGCTGGAGTGGGCCTCGATCGGCGTGCTCTGCTCGGCGCTGGTGCTGCTGGCCGTCTCGGCCGGCCCTGAGGGCGGCCACCACGCGTCGATGTCCTTCCACTGGGGCCTGCTGCTGGTCACCACCGTGCTGCTGGTCGGCGGCAGCCTGCTGGTGCGGCGGATGGGCTCCAAGGGCGCGATCGTCGCCGGTCTGCTCTCCGGCCTGGGCTTCGGCGCGCTGGGCGTCGGCGTGCGCATCCTGAACGGCATCGACCCGTTCGACGTCGCCAAGCTGCTCTCCGACCCGGCGCTGTACGCGATCCTGGTCGGCGGCCTCGGCGGCATGTACGTGCACACCGTGGCGCTGCAGATCGGCTCGGTGAACGGTGCGACGGCGGCGCTGGTGGTCGGCGAGACGGTGCTGCCCGGCGCGATCGGCGTGCTCTGGCTCGGCGACTCCTCCAAGTCCGGCCTGGGCTGGCTCGGCGTGGTCGGCTTCCTGCTCGCGGTGGTGTCCGCGGTCGGGGTCGCCTACTTCGGCCAGGACACCCACGGCTCCCCGGGCGAGGCGGCCGCCGACCAGCCGGAACTCGCCAAGCACTGAGCTACTTCTGCCCCCGCTCCCGGCCCTCGCCGTCAGCCCGCGCCGCGGGCCCGCGGCACGCGCTGACAGCGGGGGCAGAAGTAGCTGGAGCGGTTCATCCAGGCGGCCCGCCGGATCGGGGTGCCGCAGCGGCGGCAGGGCTCGTGCTCGCGGCCGTACGCGTCGAGGTCGCGGGAGAAGTAGCCGCTCTCGCCGTTCACGTTGACGTACAGGCTGTCGAAGCTGGTGCCGCCGACGGCGAGCGCCGCCGTCATCACCTCGCGGGCGTTCGCCAGCAGTTCGGCGGCCTGCGGGCGGGTGAGCGTCGCGGTCGGGCGGTCGTAGTGCAGCCGGGAGCGCCAGAGCGCCTCGTCGGCGTAGATGTTGCCGACCCCGCTGATCAGCGTCTGGTCGAGCAGCGCCCGCTTCACGGTGGTGCGCTTGGCCCGCAGCGCGGCCGCGAAGGCGGCGTCGTCGAAGCGCGGGTCGAGCGGGTCGCGGGCGATGTGCGCGATGGAGAGCGGCGTGCCCTCCGGGTCGCCGTCCTCGGCCTCCTCGACCGCGAGGCCGCCGAAGGTCCGCTGGTCGACGAAGCGCAGTTCGCGCCCGCCGTCGGTGAACCGCAGCCGCACCCGCAGGTGCGTCTCGTCGGGCACGGACGGGTCCTGGACGAGGAGTTGGCCGCTCATGCCGAGGTGGCCGATCAGCGAGAAGCCCGCGCCGGACCCGGCCAGCGGCACCCACAGGTACTTGCCGCGCCGCTGCGCGGTGCCGAGGGTGGTGCCGGTCAGCCGGGCGGCGAAGTCGGCGGCGCCGGCGGTCTGGCGGCGCACCGCGCGCGGGTGCAGCACCTGGACGTCGGCGACAGTCCGCCCGGCGACCCAGTTCGCCAGACCGCGGCGGACGACCTCGACCTCGGGAAGTTCGGGCACGGGAACACGCCTCCTGCGGAAGGGATCAGCAGGAGGAAGGCTACTGCTCCCTCACGCCCCGGCGGGCAGCCGGTCGGCGTACTTCTCCTTGATCGCCCGCCAGGCGCTCTCGGCGGCCTTCTGCTCGGCCTCCTTCTTCGAGCGGCCGACGCCGCTGCCGAAGTCCTCGCCGGCCACCCGGGCCGCCGCGGTGAAGGTCTTCTCGTGGTCCGGACCGGACTCCATGACCACGTACTCGGGCACCCCGATGCCCACCGAGGCGGTGAGCTCCTGGAGGCTGGTCTTCCAGTCCAGGCCGGCGCCCAGCTGCGAGGACTCCTCGATCAGCGGGTCGAACAGCCGGTGGACGAACTCGGTGGCCGCGTCCAGACCCTGGTCCAGGTAGACGGCTCCGATCACGGCCTCGACCGTGTCGGCGAGGATCGACGACTTGTCGCGGCCGCCGGTGCCCTCCTCGCCCTTGCCGAGCCGGATGAACGTGCCGAGTTCCAGGCCCCGGCCGACGTCCGCGAGCGCGCGGGAGTTCACCACCGCGGCGCGCAGCTTGGCGAGCGTGCCCTCGGGCACGTCCGGGTGGACGCGGTAGAGGGTGTCGGTCACCACGAGGCCCAGCACCGAGTCGCCGAGGAACTCCAGGCGCTCGTTGGTGGGCAGACCCCCGTTCTCGTACGCGTACGAGCGGTGGGTCAGGGCACGCACCAGAAGGGCGCGCTCGAGCGTGTACCCGAGGCGCCCTTCCAGGACGTCGTATTCGGTCGAAGCCGGCCCACCGGCCTTGCCACCGCCCGAAGAGGAACCCTTCGGGGCGGAGGACGCCTTGCGGGTGGAGTTACCGTCCGACATCGATCCGTGCACCCCGCCGATCAGACCGAGAGGACCTGGCGACGGTTGTACGTGCCGCAGCTCGGGCACGCGATGTGACCCAGCTTCGGCTCGTGGCAGCGGTCGCACGCCACGAGGGCCGGAACAACGGCCTTCCAGTTGGACCGACGGTGGCGCGTGTTGCTGCGCGACATCTTCCGCTTCGGAACAGCCACGGCTACTTCTCCTGGTTCTCGGCGAGACCCTCACGGGTGTCGCTGTTCTTGATCCCGTCACCCTCGTCGCCGGGGGCGGCGGAGAGTCCCTGCAGAGCCGCCCACCGGGGGTCGGCGGCGTCGTGGTGGTGCGTCGGGTCGTCGCTCAGGCGCGCTCCGCACTCGGAGCACAGACCCAGGCAGTCTTCCTGGCACACCGGCTGCAGCGGCAGTGCGAGCACCACCGCGTCACGCAGCACCGGCTGGAGGTCGAAGAAGTCGCCCTCCAGGCGGTAAGTATCTTCTTCCGAGTCCTCGTCGAGGTCCTCGGCCCCGGCGGTCCGGGCGCGGTGACGCTCGTCGGACTCCGGGTAGTAGTACAGCTCCTGGAAGTCGACGTCGAGGTCGTCCTCGACGGGCTCCAGGCACCGGGCGCACTCGCCCTCGACCTGGGCCTCGGCGGTGCCGGTGACCAGCACGCCCTCGACCACGGACTCCAGGCGGAGCTCCAGCCGGAGCTCGCTCTTCTCGGGGACGCCGATCACGTCGATGATCCCCAGGCCCGCGGGGGCCTCCAGGGTGCGGGACACCTTGCGCAGCGAGCCCGGGCGACGTCCCAGCTCGTGCGTGTCGAACACGAGGGGGTCGCGGTGGTCGAGGCGGTTCAAGGTGTCCTGACTTCCATGGGGAATCTTCGATCGCGGTGCCACCGCACCAACGGTGCGCGGGCAAGCCGACAGTCCGACACGAAAAGGCCGGAGTGGTCAGCCTACCGGAGTCTCCCGCCAGGCCCAACTTCGCTCCCGTCAGGAGCTTCCGCCGGGCCCGCGCGGGGCCGGCTCAGCGGCCGCCCAGCTCCCGGAGCCGGGTCATGTCGATCATGCTGGTGTCGAAGAAGCTGGTCTCGTCCAGGCCCGGCTGCTGCTGTTGCGGCACGGCCGGCGGGGCGGCGGGCTGCTGCGGGTAGGTGTAGGCGTCGTACTGCTGCGCGCCGTAACCCGGCTGCTGCTGCTGCGGATAGCCGTAGTCCCCGTGCTGCTGCTGGGCCGCGTAGTCCTGGTGCTGCTGCGGGTAGCCGTCCGCGGCGCCCTGCTGCTGGTGCCCCCACTGGGCACCGTACGGGTCGCCCTGGCCGGCCGGGTCGTAGCCGCCGGCGTACACCTCGGCGTACTGCCCCTGCTGCTGCCCGCCCTGGTGCTGGGCGGCCGCGTACTGGTCGACGCCGGGGGCCTGCCAGCCCGCCGCGGCCGGGGTCTGCTCCGGCCAGGTCTGCTGCTGCGGGACGTCCTCGCGGTACCAGGCGATGTCGTCGCCGTTGGCCTCACCGTCGGTGGCGAAGCCGGCGGCCACCGCCTCGGCACGCTCCTTGGCCTGCTGCGCCTCGTCGGCGGCGGCCAGGTAGGCGCCCAGCTCGTCGATCGGCCGCTTGCCGAGCAGCTTGTCGCGGCCCTTGCCGACGGCCTCCAGGGTGGCGCTGAGGACGTTCTCCAGCGTGGCGAGCTTCACGTCGACGTACTCGTCGACCTCGGGGCTGGGGGTGATCCGCTGCGGCTGGAACTCCTCGCCGTCCGTCTCGCCGTCGAACTCGGTCTCGAAGACGCTGGAGTCACCGCGCAGCTTGGTCCGGCCGCGGCCGACGGCGCCGAGCGTCTTGGTCAGCACGACCTCGAAGTTGGCGAGCTTGCTGTCCACGTAGTCGTCGGCCTCGGCACGCTTGGCCTCGATCTCGCCACGGGCTTCGGCGAGGATCCGGTCGGCCTCGGCCTGGGCCCGGCGGACCACCTCGGTGTCCGAGATCAGCGAGCCGCGCTCGGCGTGCGCTCCCTGGATGATCCGGTCGGCCTCGGCCTGGGCCCCGGCGACCACCTGCTCGTGGTCGGCCATCATCGACTGGGCCTGGGCGAGTTCGGCGGGCAGCTCCGCCTTGAGGGCGTTGAGCAGGCCGATCAGTTCGGCCCGGTTCACCACGCAGGAGGCCGACATCGGCATCGAGCGGGCGTTCTCGACCGCCGCGACGATCTCGTCGACCTTGTTCTGCACGTCCACGGGGCTTCGTCTTTCCGTGTGCCGCCGACGGTCCGGCGGAGGCAGGCCCGACGCGGTGAACCTCACCGCAGGGGCAGGAATACAGACTGTACGGCCACCGCACGGCGAGGTCACAACGCCCGAGCCGAACCGGTCGACCGGGCATCGGACAAGTCATGACGAACCGGCAGAAAAGGACGCCCGCCCCGCGACGCCGACGCTCCCGCCTACTGCTGGGCCCTGCGCTCCGCGATCCGCTCGACCAGCCGCCGGTGCACCGTCTCCGGCAGCAGGTGGGAGACGTCCCCGCCGTACGAGGCGACCTCCTTGACCAGCGTCGAGGAGAGGAAGCTGTACGTCGGCGAGGTCGGCACGAACAGCGTCTCCACCCCGGACAGGCCGTGGTTCATCTGGGCCATCTGCAACTCGTAGTCGAAGTCGCTGACCGCGCGCAGGCCCTTGATGATCGCGGGGATCCCGCGCTCCCGGCAGAAGTCCACCAGCAGGCCGTGGTACGACTCGACCACCACGTTCCCGAAGTCCGCGGTGACCTCCTCGATCAGGGCCATCCGCTCCTCGACGCTGAACATGCCCTGCTTGTTGCGGTTGATCAGGACCGTGACGTGCACGACGTCGTACAGCTTCGAGGCCCGCCCGATGATGTCGAGATGACCGTTGGTGATCGGGTCGAACGAACCGGGACAGACGGCGCGGCGCATGGCGTGGGTGCTCCCTCGTGGGGTGACGGCTGCTGCGGGCCTCGGCCCGCTACTCGTGCTGGCTGGTCTCGGCGGCGGCGCGACCGTACCAGAGCGTGCCCTCGCCGTAGCGGCGCGAGCGCAGCACCTCGAAGCCCTCGGGCCAGCCGAACTCGCCGCCACGGGTGCTGCGCTCCACGGTGACGAGTGCGTCCTCCCCGAGCCAGCCCCCAGCCAGGAGTGTGATCAGCATCTCGCGCAGCTCGTCGTCCGTCACGGCGTACGGCGGGTCGAGGAAGACCAGGTCGTACGGGGTCTGCGGGGGCGGGCCCGCGAGCACCTGCTCGGCCCTGGCGGCCTTCACCTCCACGCCCGGCAGGCCGATCGTGCGGACGTTCTCCCGGATCACCCGGGCCGCCTGGCCGTCCGACTCGACCAGCAGGACGTGCTCGGCGCCGCGCGACAGCGCCTCCAGGCCGACCGCGCCCGATCCGCCGAACAGGTCGAGCATCCGGGCCCCGTGCAGGGTGCCGCGCAGCGCCTCCAGGGTGGAGAACATCGCCTCACGGGCCTTGTCGGAGGTCGGGCGGGTGCCCCGGCCTGGCGGTACGGCCAGCCGGCGGCCGCCGGCCAGCCCGGCGATCACGCGGGTCATGGTGGGGAAAGGTCCTTTCGTCGCTGCCCGACCACGCTATACGGGTCGAGGCCCCACCGACGGATCGGTGGGGCCTCCGGGTCACGGCTCAGACCGCCCCGGAGCCCGCCGGCGGGGCCGGGGCGGCCGCGCCGAGCAGCGCCGGCGAGGCGTAACGGGACCAGGACAGGCAGCCGTCGGGCGGGCAGAACTCGGGGCGGCGCGGGTCGTGCCCGAGCTCGCGCAGCTTGGTGCGGACGGAGTCGGGGGTGCGGCCGAAGCGGGCGGCGATCCGGGCGACGGTCTCGCCGTCGTGGAAGCGCCGGACCAGCTCCTCCTCGTGCTGCGGGACCCAGGGGGCGCCGTGGCCGGGGTACAGCTCGCGCAGCACGTCGCGGTCGGGGATGGGCTCGGAGACGTCGGCGACGATCGCCAGCGCCCGCAGCGCGCGGTTGAGCGCGATCCGCAGCGAGGCGACGTCCTCGACCGGCAGGCGGAGCTTGCCCGAGGCGAGCGGCTGGGCGGCCGCCCCCTCGCGCCAGCCGGTCAGGGTGAGGGTGACCTCGCGGTCGTCGTCGCTGGCGAGTTCGATCCGGAAGACCTTGTCGCCCAGCGGGAGCTCGTTGAGATGACGGAATGCCATGGCAGGACCCCCAAATGTCGTGCCAGGTGCGCACCTTGGGGGTGCGCCCTGAACACCTTCATTCTCTCGCGGGGGTCTGACAATTCCGGGGCCGGCGGCGGCCGCTCAGCCCCTTCTCCATGTCGCTCAGCCCTTCTCCATGTAGGCCGCGCGGTCCTCGTCGAGCAGGCTCTCCAGCGCGGTGCGCAGCTCCGGGTGGGCCGCCAGCTCGCGGTCCTCGGCGACCAGCCTGGTCGCCTCCGTCCGGGCGGTGAGGATGACCTCCTCGTCCTCCAGTACCGAGAGCACCTTGAGCGAGGACTTCACCCCGGACTGCGCCTGGCCCAGCACGTCGCCCTCGCGGCGCTGTTCGAGGTCGATCCGGGACAGCTCGAAGCCGTCCAGGGTGCCGGCCACCGCGTCCAGCCGGGCCCGGGCGGCGCTGCCCGCGGGCATGTCGCTGACCAGCAGGCACAGGCCCGCGGCGCTGCCCCGGCCGACCCGGCCGCGCAACTGGTGCAGCTGGGAGACGCCGAAGCGGTCGGCGTCCATGATGACCATCGCGGTGGAGTTGGGGACGTTGACGCCGACCTCGATGACGGTGGTGGCGACCAGCACGTCCACCTCGCCGGCCGTGAACCGGCGCATCACCTCGTCCTTGGCCTCCGGGGCCAGCCGGCCGTGCAGGATCTCCACCCGCAGGCCCTGCAACGGCCCCCCGACCAGCTTCCCGGCGGTCTCCACCACCGAGAGCGGGGGCCGCCGTTCGTCGCTCCCGGCACCGGCGTCGGCGACGTCCTCCAGGTCCTCCTCGGCCGCCTTCCGCTTCTTCTTCGGCTCCGCGGCGGGCTCCTCGTCCCCGATCCGGGGGCAGACCACGTACGCCTGGTGGCCCTTGGCGACCTCCTCGCGCACGCGCTCCCAGGCCCGGGTGAGGAAGTTGGGCTTCTCCAGCGCGGGGACGACGTGGGTGGAGATCGGCGAGCGGCCGGCCGGCAGCTGGTCGAGGACGGAGGTCTCCAAGTCCCCGAAGACGGTCATCGCGACGGTGCGCGGGATCGGGGTGGCGGTCATCACCAGCAGGTGCGGCGGCTGTTCGCCCTTGGCGCGCAGGGCGTCCCGCTGTTCGACGCCGAAGCGGTGCTGCTCGTCGACCACAACCAGGCCGAGGTCCTGGAACTGGACCTTGTCCTCGATCAGCGCGTGGGTGCCGATGGCGATGCCCGCGTCGCCGCAGGCCATGTCGAGCAGCGCCTGGCGGCGGGCCGGGACGCCCATGGAGCCGGTCAGCAGCACCACCCGGGTGCCGAGGTCGGAGCCGCCGAGCATGCCGCCCTGCGCCAGGTCGCCCATCATCTCGACGATCGAGCGGTGGTGCTGCTGGGCCAGCACCTCGGTGGGCGCGAGCAGCACGGCCTGGCCGCCCGCGTCGACCACGGCGAGCATGGCGCGCAGCGCGACCAGGGTCTTGCCGGAGCCGACCTCGCCCTGGAGCAGCCGGTGCATCGGGTGCTCGCTCGCGAGGTCGGCGGCGATCTCGGCGGACACCTTCTGCTGGCCCTCGGTGAGGGTGAACGGCAGCCGGGCGTCGAAGGCGTCCAGCAGGCCGCCCGCGCGGGCCCTGCGCGGGACGGCGGGCAGCGCGGACTCGGCGGCCCGGCGCTGGGCCAGGGCGACCTGGAGGACGAAGGCCTCGTCCCAGCGCAGCCGGCTCTGGGCGAGCTCGCGGTCGGCCTGGCCGCGCGGGCGGTGGATCAGCTCCAGCGCCTCGGGCAGCGGGATCAGCCCGTGCCGCTCGCGCAGTTCGGCGGGCAGTGGCTCGCCGACGTCGCCCAGGTGCTTGGTGAGGGCCGTCTCGATGCAGATCGACAGCTTCCAGCTGGGCATCTGCGCGCTGGCGCCGTAGACCGGGATCAGCCGGCCGGCGAACTGCCGGGCGGCGTCCGTCCCGGCCTCCTCGTCGAGCAGCTGGTAGTCCGGCGAGACCAGCTGGCGGCTGCGGTTGAAGACGCCGACCTTGCCCGCGAACAGGCCCTGGGCGCCGGACTTGAGCTCCTTCTGCCGCCAGCCCTGGTTGAAGAAGACCAGCGAGAGCCGGCTGCGGCCGTCGGTGACGACGACCTCCAGCCGGTCGCCCTTGCGGCCGCGGAACGGGATCAGGGTGACCTTCTCGATCCGCGCCAGCACGGTGACGTGCTCGTCGATCTCCAGCTCGTCCAGGCTGGTGAGCTGGCCGCGTTCGACGTAGCGGCGCGGATAGTGGTGCAGCAGGTCCCCGACCGTGCGCAGCTTGAGGCTGTCGGCGAGCACCTTCGCGGTGCGGTCGCCGACGAGTTTGGTCAGTGGTTCATCGAGAGCGCCCATCAGGCCCCTGTTTACACCACGGGGCCGACATTCCGGGCTCCGCGGCGTGCCCTACTCCACCCCGATGAGCAGCGGCGCGGACTCCTGGCCGCCGTGGAAGACCACCGCGTCGACCTCGGGCCGCCGGTGCCGGGCGTGCGCCACCAGGCGGTCGGCGAGCGCCTCGTCGGCGCCCTCGCCGAGGACCAGGGTGACGAGTTCGCCGCCCGCGCCGAGCATCCGGTCCAGCACGCTCGCCCCGACCTCGGCCAGCCCGGTGCCGATCACCGCGACGTCGCCGTCGATCAGGCCGAGCACGTCCCCGGCCTGGCAGACCCCGGCCATCGTCCAGGACTCCCCCTCGGCCACGGCGAGTTCGGCGTACCGGGTGGCGCCGGCCGCGGAGGTCATGGCGACCACGTCCTCGTCGAAGCGGCGGCCGCCCTCGTGCACCGCGAGCGCCGCCAGGCCCTGCACCGGCGAGCGGGTCGGCAGCACGGCGATCCGCACGCCCTCCTCGCGCAGCTGGTCGGCGGCGGCCCCGGCGGCGGCGCGCAGTTCGGGGTCGTTGAGCAGCAGGACCACCTCGCGGGCGGCCGAGCGGCGCACGGCGGCGGCGAGTTCGGCACTGGCCGGCGGGCGGTCCGGGTCGGCGTGCAGGGCGACGGCGCCGGCCTGCTCGCACAACTCGGCCAGCCCCCCGCCGGACACCACGCAGAGCACCGCGCGGGCCCGTTCCCGGCGTTCGCCGCGCTCGGCGGCACTGCCGGCCCGGGCGGCGGCCTCGGCGAAGTGCGTGATCCGGATCTGGTGCGGCCGCCCGGCCTCGACCCCGGCCTCGACGGCGGCGCCCGCGTCGTCCACGTGGACGTGCACGTTCCACAGGCCGTCGCCGCCGCCGACCACCAGGGAGTCGCCGAGCGCGCCGAGCCGCTCGCGCAGCGCGGGCAGGGCCTCGTCGGGCGCGTCGAGCAGGTAGATCACCTCGAACGCGGGGTGGCCGGGGCCCGGCGGCCTCAGGTGCACCGCGCAGCTCTCGACCTCCCGGACGTCCCCGCGCAGCGCGACCGGGCCCATCGGCTGCTGCCCGGCGACGGCGTCGGCGAGCGCCCCGAGCACGGCGACCAGGCCGCGCCCGCCGGCGTCCACGACCCCGTTCTCGGCCAGCACGGCGAGCTGTTCGGGAGTGTGCCGCAGCGCGTCCCGGGCGGCCCGGTAGGCGGTGTCGGCGACCTGCGCGAGCCCGTCCCCGGCCCGGACGGCCTCCCGGGCGGCGACCCGGGCGACCGTCAGCAGAGTGCCCTCGACGGGCTCCGCTACGGCCTGGTAGGCGGAGTCGGCGGCCCGTTGCAGGGCGGCCCGCAGCTGGTCGGCGCCGCCGCCCTCGGCGAGCGTCTCGGCGGTGCCGCGCAGCCACTGGGCGAGGATCACCCCGGAGTTGCCGCGGGCGCCGACCAGCGCGCCGCGGGCCATCGCCCGCGCGGTGTCGGCCAGGCCGGGGGCCGGGTCGGCGGCGGGGTCGGCGAAGCGGCTCTCCACCTCGGCGGCGGCGGACTCGACGGTCAGGTAGAGGTTGGTGCCGGTGTCGCCGTCCGGGACGGGATAGACGTTGAGCGCGTCGATCTCCTCGCGGGCCTGGCCGAGCGCACGCAGGGCGAGCTGGCACCAGGTGCGCACGGCCGGGGCGTCGAGCGTGTGCAGCACCAGGTCTCCTCCGGGTGGGACGCCGCGACGGCCTGCGGGGCAGCAGCACGGCCAAGGCCGCGGCGAGGGGTGATACCGGCAGGTTATCGGGGGCCGGGGAGGGTCGCCCGGACCGGCGACCGGAGCGATCACCCTGCCGGACATGGTAGTTTCGTTGAACCGGGAGAGGCGTTGTATGCTCTTCCGGTTGCCTGGAACAATCCAGGCTCACCCCTCGGTCCGGTCAGGTTCACGCGAGTGCTCCGCTGGTCCAGCGGGGTTTTCGAACGTAAATGATCTGAAGTCTTGGAGTGACTCCTGTGGCTGCCAACTGCGACGTCTGCGGCAAGGGGCCGGGCTTCGGCAACAGCATCTCCCACTCGCACCGCCGTACCCCCCGTCGTTGGAACCCCAACATTCAGACGGTGCGCGCTGTGATTGGGCGGACGCCGAAGCGGCTCAACGTCTGCACCTCGTGCATCAAGGCCGGTAAGGTCTCGCGCTGACGCGCAGACCGGCATGCCGGTCCTCCAGTGAAGCCGGTTCATCCTCGGATGAACCGGCTTCACTGTTTTTCCACCGCGCTTTCCGGCCGCTGGTTTCCCGCCGACCGCCCGCCGCACCCGTGTTCCCCGCCACACCCGAGGTGGTGGGCGGGCCCGGGGGCCCGCCCACCGGCCGGGTCAGCGCCAGCGCCAGGCGTGGTCGACCGGGCCGATCCCGGAGCCGAGCGCGAATCCGCCGGCGATCGCGCCGGTGATGTACTCCTTGGCCGAGCCGACCGCCTCCGGCAGCGACTCGCCCTTGGCCAGCCCGGCCGCGATCGCGCTGGCCAGGGTGCAACCGGTGCCGTGGGTGTGCCGGTTGTCGTAGCGCGGCGCCCGGTACCAGTGCACCTCGCCGGGCCCGCCGTAGAGCAGGTCCGCGGCCTCGCCCTCCAGGTGGCCGCCCTTGACCAGCGCCCAGCGCGGCCCGAGGTCGACCAACGCCTTGGCGGCGTCCAGCATCTGCCCCTCGCCCTCGACCGTCCGGCCGGTGAGCTGGGTCACTTCGTGCAGGTTGGGGGTGGCCAGGGTGGCGACCGGCAGCAGCCGCTCACGGACGGTGGCGACGGCCTCGGCGGCCAGCAGGGCGTCCCCGTGCTTGGAGACGCCGACCGGGTCGACGACCACCGGGGCGTCCACCCCGGCCAGCAGTTCGGAGACGGTCTCGACCAGTTCGATCGAGGCGAGCATGCCGGTCTTCACGGCCTGCACCCCGATGTCGTCGACCACGCTGCGGAACTGCGCCCGGACGGCCTCGGCGGGCAGTTCCCAGTAGCCCTGGACGCCGAGCGAGTTCTGCGCGGTGACGGCGGTGATCACGCTCATGCCGTGGACGCCGAGGGCGAGCATCGCCTTGAGGTCGGCCTGGATGCCGGCGCCACCGCCGGAGTCGGAGCCGGCGACGGTGAGCACGCGAGGGGGGGCAGTCGAAACCATGAGGTCAACCTACCCGCGTGCGTTCAGAGCACGGCCTCGGACTCCACCCAGCGGTCCTCCGGCACCGTCTTCAGCCTGGTCACCGCGTCGGCGATCGGCACCAGCTCGATCCCGGTCCGGCGCAGCGCGGTGAAGTGGCCGAACGCGCCCTGGTGGACGGCCTCGACGGCGTGCCAGCCGAAGCGGGTGGCGAGCACCCGGTCCCGGGCGGTCGGGGTGCCGCCGCGCTGGGTGTGCCCGAGGATGACCGGACGGGCCTCCTTGCCGAGCAGGTTCTCCAGTTCGTGGGCGAGCCGGTTGCCGATCCCGCCGAAGGTCCGGTGGCCGTACTGGTCGACCTCGCCGTGGTCGAAGCGCATGGTGCCGGGCATCGGGGCGGCGCCCTCCGCGACGGCGATGATGGCGAACTTCTTGCCGCGGTCGAAGCGGTCGTCGACCATCCGGGCCACCGCCTCGATGTCGAAGGGCTTCTCCGGGATGAGGATGCCGTGCGCGCCGCCGGCCATGCCCGCGGTGAGCGTGATCCAGCCGGTGTGACGGCCCATCAACTCGACGACCATGACGCGCTGGTGGGATTCCGCGGTGGTCTTGAGCCGGTCGATCGCCTCGGTCGCGACGTGCACCGCGGTGTCGAAGCCGAAGGTGGCGTCGGTGGCGTTGATGTCGTTGTCGATGGTCTTGGGCACCCCGACGACCGGCAGTCCGGCGTCGCTGAACAGCCTGGCGGCGGTCAGCGTGCCCTCGCCGCCGATCGCGATGAGCGCGTCGATGCCGATGTCCCGGGCCAGCGTCTTCGCGTTCTCCACCGCCCAGGAGATCCGCTCGCGCTGCACCCGGGCGGAGCCCAGGACGGTGCCGCCGAGGGTGAGCAGGCCGGTGACGTCGTCGTGCGAGACCGGCCTGGTGCGGCCCTCGATCAGGCCGAGGAAGCCGTCCAGGATGCCGACGATCTCGTCGCCGTGCACGTCCGTGCCCCGGTGCACGACGGAGCGGATCACCGCGTTGAGGCCGGGGCAGTCGCCGCCGCTGGTCAGTACACCGATACGCATGACTGGGTGCGCTCCCGCTCGCAGTGGTTCAGACCACCCACACCAGACGGCGGGCGGGCTCGGTTGTCGCCAGCCTACGCAAAACGGACCCGCGAAGCCCGTGCGCCGCGAGTCCTGGGGTCACGCGCCGTCCGCCGCGCGCCGGTGTCCGGGGGTCACCCGCCGTGTGCCGTACGACAATCGGCGCGGCCGCCCGTCACTCGGCGAAGTGGTCCCAGCCGCCGACCCGGTCCCAGGGCGCGCCGTCCACCGTCACCCGGCCGCTGCGACTGCCCCGGGGGCGGCCGGCCACCTCGCCCACCACCCGCCAGCGGGCCGGGAGTTGGACACCGCGCGGGAAGGTCGCCACGATCGCGTGGTCCTCGCCGCCGGACAGCACCCAGACCAACGGGTCCACCCCGACCGCCTGTCCGATGTCGGCCATCTGCGCCGGGACGTCGAAGTCGGCGGCCTTGAGGTCGATGTCCACCGCGCTGGCCCGGGCCACGTGGCCGAGGTCGGCGACCAGGCCGTCGCTCACGTCGATCATCGAGGTCGCGCCCAACTCGGCGCCGGCCGGGCCCGCGTGGTACGGCGGCTCGGGCCGGCGGTGCGCCTCGACGAAGGCGCGCGGGGAGCGGAAGCCGCGTTGCAGCACGGTGAGTCCGGCGGCCGACCAGCCGAGCCAGCCGGTCACCGCGACCACGTCGCCGACCTGCGCACCGGCGCGCGTCACCGGTGCGCGCCCCTGGAGGTCCCCGAGCGCCGTGATGGCCAGCGTGACGGTGTCGCCGCGCACCACGTCGCCGCCGACCACCGTCGCCCCGGCCACCTGGCACTCGTCGCGCAGCCCGTCCATCAGCTCGGTGGCCCAGGTGGTGGGCAGGTCGGCGGGGGCGACCAGGCCGAGCAGTATCGCGGTGGGCACCGCTCCCATGGCGGCCACGTCGGCGAGGTTCTGGGCGGCGGCCTTGCGGCCCACGTCGTAGGCGGTGGACCAGTCCCGGCGGAAGTGCCGGTTCTCGATCAGGACGTCCGTGGTGGCCACCACCCGGCCGTCCGGGGCCTTCACCACCGCGGCGTCGTCACCGGGGCCGAGGTCCACCACGTCGGTGAGCGGCACCCGGGCGGTCAGCTCCCTGATGAGACCGAACTCGCCGAGCTCGCCCACGGTCCCCTGCATCTGCCGTCCTCTCGCATGTCCATCTGAACTCGTCCCC
Organism: Kitasatospora sp. NPDC057940; assembly: GCF_042887425.1. NCBI lineage: Bacteria > Bacillati > Actinomycetota > Actinomycetes > Kitasatosporales > Streptomycetaceae > Kitasatospora > Kitasatospora sp. NPDC057940. The sequence goes on along the minus strand of NZ_JBHVPH010000030.1, from coordinate 18,062 downwards.
GTCGCGCCCCCGCGCGCAGCGTACGCCCTTCCGGGGTGTCGGGGTCTCCCCTCCCCGGCCCACCGCGCGGTAGCGTGGTGATCAGACTGCCGGTGAGCCCGTTCCCACCCCGACGACCGTCCGGGCGATCACGGCGGCGATCCCCGTAACCGGCCGCCGGAGGTCCCCGTGGTACAGGCATACATCCTGATCCAGACCGAGGTCGGCAAGGCCACCGCCGTGGCCCAGTCGATCTCCGAGATTCCCGGCGTCCTCCAGGCCGAGGACGTCACCGGCCCGTACGACGTCATCGTCCGGGCCGAGGCCGACACCGTGGACGACCTGGGCCGCCTGGTGGTGGCCAAGGTCCAACAGGTCGAGGGCATCACCCGCACCCTCACCTGTCCCGTGGTGCACCTGTAAGACCCGGCTACCATCGGCGGGTGGCCAGAGAACTCCGAATCCCCCGGGCGCTGACGGCACTGCCGGCGCCCGTCCGCTGGCTCGCCCTGCCGCTCGCCCTGACCTGCACGGTCGTCGTGCTGCTCGGCAGTTGGGGCTCCGCCGAGGAATCGGTGGCGGCCCCCCGACCGGGCGGCAAGGCGGCCGAGTACTGCCGCGCGCTGGCCGCGGCCCTGCCGCAGGAGCTGCTCGGCCACGCCCGCAAGGACCCGTCGCCCGCCTCGCCGTACGTGGCCGCGTGGGACACCAAACCCCGGACGGTGCTGCGCTGCGGGATCGACCGCCCGGAGGAGCTGAACGGCCCGCACGCCGCGGACATGTCGCCGACGGTCGACGACCTCACGTGGTGGTCGCAGAAGCTGGACGACGGCGGCTACCGCTTCGTCGCGACCATGCGTGCGGCGTACGTCGAGGTGACCTCCCCGGCCGGCGTCTACGCGAGCCCGCTGGACCCGGCCGCCGCCCTCACCGGCGCGGTGAAGGCCACCATCCCGGGCTGAGCCCGCGAGGGCGTCGAGGAGGGCGGGCCGGGAGCTTCCCGGCCCGCCCTCCGTCGTTCGCGTGCGGCTACCGCAGGCCGGTCGAGCGGCGCAGCGCCGCCTGGAGCAGCCGGTCGATCAGCTCCGGGTAGGACAGCCCGGTGGCCTCCCACATCTTCGGGTAGGCCGAGATCGGGGTGAAGCCGGGCATGGTGTTGATCTCGTTGACCATCCAGGTGCCGTCCTCCAGCAGGAAGAAGTCCACCCGGGCCAGGCCCTCGCAGCCGAGCGCGTCGAACGCGGCCACCGCCTGGCGGCGGATCTCGGCGGTCTGCTCGTCGTCGAGCTTCGCCGGGATCTGCACCTCGGACGAGTCGATGTACTTGGCCTCGAAGTCGTAGAAGTCGAAGCCGTCGCCGACCAGCACCTCGGCCGGGAGGCTGGCCTTCGGGCCGTCCTCGGTCTCCAGCACGCCGCACTCGATCTCGCGGCCGCTCACGCCGGCCTCGATGATCAGCTTGGGGTCGTGCCGGCGGGCCTCCTCGATCGCGGCGTCGAGGTCGGCGAGGTCCTTGACCTTGGTGATGCCCATGCTGGAGCCGGCCCGGCAGGGCTTCACGAACAGCGGCAGGCCGAGCTCGGCGGCCCGCTCGCGCACCGCGGCGCGGCCGGCCTCGCTCTCCCAGTCGCGCGGCCGCACGATGGTGTACCGGCCGACGCCCAGGCCGTGCGAGGCCAGGATCCGCTTGGTGAACTCCTTGTCCATGCCGACCGCGCTGGACAGCACGCCGTTGCCGACGTAGGGCACGCCGGACAGCTCCAGCAGGCCTTGCAGGGTGCCGTCCTCGCCCCAGGGGCCGTGCAGCAGCGGGAACACCACGTCGACCTCGCCGAGGGCCTTGGGGGTGCTTCCCGGCTCGCTCAGGACGACCTCCCGGTCGCCCGGGGCGATCGGCAGCGCGACCTGCCCGTCCACGGACTCGGCGACGCCCGGGACGTCCGGCATCCGGCCGTCGGTGATGGCCATCCGGGCGGGCTCGTCGCTGACCAGCGCCCAGCGGCCCTCGGGGGTGATCCCGATCGGGAGCACCTCGTACTTCTCGCGGTCGATCGCCTTGAGCACGCTGCCGGCGGTGACCACCGAGACGCCGTGCTCGGAGCTGCGTCCGCCGAAGACCAGCGCGACGCGCGGCTTCGCAGCGGACGGGTTCGGGGAGGACTGTTCGATGCTCATATCGGGTTTGAGACTACCGTGCGAAGGGTTTCCGGGGCGTCAGCCGCCCCGGCCCACCGCTCCTGACCGCCGCCCCGGCCCACCGCTCCTGACCGCCGCCCCCGACCGCCGCTCCGCCGTCAGCACCGCTCAGCGCCTGCTCAGCGCCGCTCGGCCTTCGCCGAACGGGACATCAGGGCCTGGAGCGCCTCCTGGGTGGGCCGCCCGTTGTGCACGACGTCCACCACCGCCTCGACGATCGGCATGTCGACGCCGTTGCGCCGGGCCAGGTCGAGCACCGACTCGCAGGACTTGACGCCCTCCGCGGTCTGCCGGGTCGCCGCGATGGTCTCCGCGAGCGACATGCCCCGGCCCAGGTTCATGCCGAAGGTGTTGTTGCGCGACAGCGGCGAGGAGCAGGTGGCGACCAGGTCGCCCATCCCGGCGAGCCCGGCGAAGGTGTGCGGGTCGGCGCCGAGCACCTCGCCGAGCCGGGTGGTCTCGGCCAGCCCGCGGGTGATCAGCGTCGCCTTGGTGTTGTCGCCGAGCCCCATGCCGGCCGCCATGCCGACCGCCAGGCCGATCACGTTCTTGACCGCGCCGCCGAGCTCGCAGCCCAGCACGTCGGTGTTGGTGTACGGGCGGAAGTACGGCGTGTGGCAGGCCGCCTGGAGCCGCTTGGCGACCGCCTCGTCCGCGCAGGCGACGACGCTGGCGGCGGGCTGCCGGTTGGCGATCTCCCGGGCCAGGTTGGGCCCGCTGACCACCGCGACGCGCTCCGGGCCGACCTTGGTGACCTCGTCGATCACCTCGCTCATCCGCTTGGCGGTGCCGAGTTCGATGCCCTTCATCAGGCTCACCAGCACGGTCTGCGGCTCGATCAGCGGCGTCCAGGCGGCCAGGTTGTCGCGCAGCGTCTGCGAGGGCACCACCAGGACGGCGAAGTCGGCGCCGGCCAGCGCCTCGGCGGCGTCGGTGGTGGCCCGGACGGAGCCCGGCAGCGGCACGCCCGGCAGGTAGTCCGGGTTCTCGTGCGTGGTGTTGATGGCGTCGACGAGTTCCTGGCGGCGGGCCCACAGGACGACGTCACTGCCCGCGTCGGCCAGCACCATCGCGAAGGCGGTGCCCCACGAGCCCGTCCCCATCACTGCGCAGCGGGTCACCGGCCGCCCTCCTCGTCGTCGTTGCCGCCCTTGGCGCGCCGGCGTTCGGCCGCGGCCGCGGCGGCGCGGTTGCGGGCCGCCTTGCGCATGTCGTAGCGCTCGGCCGGCGGCTCCTCGCCGCGGACGTCGGCCAGCACGGCGGTGATCGCCGTCATGATGTCCTCGGTGGCGTCGTTGAGCACCTGGGCGGTGAGCTCCTGGCCCCGGTACTTGCTGAGGTCCACCGCGGGCCCCGCCGCCACGGTGACCCGGTGGCGCGGGAAGAGGTTGAACTTGCCCTTCCCGAAGCCCGGACGGCCGTACGGCGGGATGATCTCGTGCGCTCCCCAGTGCGCGACCGGGATGACCGGCGCGCCGGTCATCAGCGCGACCCGGGCGACGCCGCTCTTGCCGGTCATCGGCCACAGGTCCGGGTCCCGGGTGAGCGTGCCCTCCGGGTAGAACTGCACGCACTGGCCGCCGTTGACGGCGTCGATAGCGGCCCGGAAAGCCTGCGCGGCATCGGTGGACTCGCGGAACACCGGAATCTGGCCGGTCTTGCGCAGCATGAATCCGATGAAGGGAATCGAGAACAGCGAGGACTTGCCGAGAATGCGCGGCGGACGGCCGCTGTTGTACTGCCAGTGCGCGTAGATCACCGGGTCGATGATCGAATTGTGGTTCACCGCGGCGATGAAGCCGCCTTCCTTCGGAAGGTGCTCCCAGCCCCGCCAGTCGGGCTTCACCAGCGCGGTCGTCACCGGCTTCACCAGCACGGCCGCGAAGCGGTACCAGATGCCGTAGTCGGCGTTGCCGAACTTGGCGTACGAGCGGCGGGCCACCCCAGGTCCTCCTCATCCGAAGCGGCACGTGGGGTGCCGCGGTCATAACCTCCCGGTGCCGCGCACCGGTACGGGACCGGTGCCCGGGTGACGGGCGCGGAACAGTCTCGCCCGGCTGCTCACCGGCTGTCGAGCGACCGCGCCAACCCGCCCGGCAGGCGTGATCAAACGCACGTCCGCACAGATCGGACGGCCTGGCGAGGGCTCCGGGACCGGCGTCACAATGACGCCGATGACCCAGGACACCGTACGCCCCAACGGGCCCGTCGCGCCCCCCGCACCCACCACCGACTGGTCGCTGGTGCTCCCGCTCAAGCCGCTCGCCCTCGCGAAGAGCCGACTGGCCCCGTACGCCGGGCCGCACCGGGCGGACCTCGCGCTGGCCTTCGCGCTCGACACCGCCACCGCCGCACTGGCCACCCCGGGCGTCGCCCGGGTCCTGGTGGTCACCCGGGACGCGGCGGCCGGCGCCCGGCTGGCGGCACTGGGCGCGGTGGTGGTCGCCGACGAACCCGGGGAGGGCCTCAACGAGGCGCTGGTGCACGGCGCGGCGGCCGCCCTGGCGCTCGCCCCGCGCTCGCCGCTGGCCGCCCTCTCGGCGGACCTGCCGGCCCTGCGCCCGGTCGAACTGGCCCAGGTGCTGGGCGCCGTGCCACCGGACGGCCGGGCCTTCCTGCCGGACTCCCCCGGCCTCGGCACCACACTGCTCGCCTGTACCCCCGGCCGCCCGCTCTCGCCCGCCTTCGGGGACGGCTCGCGGGCCCGGCACGCGGCCGGCGGAGCACTCGAACTTCGCCTGGCGGACGTGGAGTCGGTGCGCCGGGACGTCGACACCGGCGCGGACCTCGGCGAGGCCGCGGCGCTCGGCCTCGGCCCGTACACCGGCGCCCTGTTCGCCCGGCTGGCGCGGGCCTGACCGGCGCCCAGCGGGACGCCGCCCGGCCGACCGGGGCCGCTCGCTATGCTGCTGCCATGCAGGCCACCGCGTTCACCTTCGACCCCGCCACCCGGGCCGGCTCCGTGCTGCTCGACGACGGGACCCCGGTGCCGTTCGACGCGGCCGCCTTCGACGCCGGCGGCCTGCGGCTGCTGCGACCGGGCCAGCGGGTGCGGATCCGCACCGAGGGCGCCGGCGAGGCCCGCCGGGTGGTCTTCCTGACGCTGCAGACCTTCCCCGACCCGGCCGCGGGCTGACCGCCCCGCGCCGACCACCCGCCGCCGGTCCTCCCCCGCCGTCGGCGTGCCCGCCGCCGCGTTCCGTGCCTGGTCACCGTCGGTCGCGGAATCCTGACTAAGCGCCCGGAAATCGAAAGAGCCGCGGCGACCCGGTCTCCGCAATTCACGGAGGGGGGTGCCGCGGCTCTCTGCCGAAGGCCGTCCGAGGACCGCTGCGCGGGACTACTTGGCAGAGGTCTTGCGCGCGGTGGTCTTGCGGGTGGCGGTCTTCTTCGCCGGAGCCGTCTTCTTGGCCGTCGCGGTCGCCTTCTTGGCGGTCGCGGTGGTCTTCTTGGCGGCGGCGGTGGTGGTCGCCTTCTTGGCGGCGGCGGCCGTCTTCTTGGTCGCGGTCGCGGTGGTCTTCTTCGCGGCGGCGGTGGTGGTCGCCTTCTTGGTGGCGGTCGCCTTCTTCGCGGCGGCGGTGGTGGTCGCCTTCTTGGCCGCGGCCGTGGTCGCCGTCTTCTTGGCGGCGGCCTTCTTGGCCGGAGCGGCGGCGGCGGCCGTGGCGGCACGCTTGGTGGCGGCGCGCTTGGCGGCCGGGGTGGCGGCGACGCCGCTCTTGCCCGGGGTGAGGGAGCCCTTGGGGGCCTTCTTCACCGAGGGGCCTTCCTTCGGCAGCTTCTTGCTGCCGCTGACCAGGTCCTTGAAGCCCTGGCCGGGACGGAAGCGGGGCACCGAGGTCTTCTTGACCTTGACCTTCTCGCCGGTCTGCGGGTTGCGGGCGAAGCGCGCGGAGCGCTCCACCTTCTCGAAGGTGCCGAAACCAGTGACCGAAACCCGGTCACCGGCCACAACGGCACGGACCATGGTGTCGAGCACTGCGTCGACGGCCTCTGCGGCAGCCTTGCGACCGCCCAGCTGCTCGGCCACCGCTTCGACAAGCTGAGCCTTGTTCACGTCTTCCCCTTCGGAAACGGGCGCCGGATGATTCCATCCGTTCTTTTCGCACGTTAGGTATGTATCTGCGGACTTTCAATTACCAAACGCGCGAATCACCCTAGTGTCGCAATGGATTTGCGCGTCGGCGACCTCAGGCGACGGGCGGGCGCCCCTCGTCGAGGTCATGTACAAAGCGACTCAACCGCCTTGCCGCCTCCGGAAGATCGCGCTTGGCGGTCTCGGTGACGATGAGGAGTTGACGGGAGAGAGCGGTCTTTGCATCGGCAGACACGTTCAGCGCATGCACGCGGGCGTGAGCTTGCTTCAACCGCTCGGCCACAAGCGCGTAGAGCGCTGCGACTTCCTGGTCGTCCGGCCCCTCAGCTGGTGCGGAGGCGACGTCCGGCCGATCGTCAATTCGGCGTTCGGATCCCCGGCCCACGGACTCCGGAGCCGCGGGTTCGCCGCCCGCGTACGGAGGTTCATGGTGCCGGTGCATGTACTGATTGTGCCATCTACCCGCAGTTGTACTTGCGCGGGGCCCTCTCCGGCAAAGCCAAATGGGCAATCCGGGGTGGGCCGCGGCGCTAACTCGTGCTCCGGAACGGCGGATGGCCCGCCCCCCCGAAGGGGAGGCGGGCCATCCGGTGGATCGCCAGAATGCTTGTTCTGAGGGGATCTCAGGCAACCGGCAGAGTACGGGGCTTGAAGGTCGGACGGGTCGCTTCGAAGGCCGCGATGTCGGCCTCGTTCCGCAGGGTGATGCTGATGTCGTCCAGCCCGTTGAGCAGCCGCCACCGGACGTTGTCGTCCAGTTCGAAAGACGCGGTGACGCCCTCGGCCCGGACTTCGCGGGCTTCCAGATCAACGGTGATCTCGGCCGAAGGGTTACTCTCGGTGAGCGCCCAGAGCTGTTCCACGGTCTCTTGCGGCAGGACGACCGTCAGCAGCCCGTTCTTCAGGGAATTCCCACGGAAGATGTCCGCGAAGCGCGACGAGATGACCGCGTGGAAGCCGTAGTTCTGCAGCGCCCAGACGGCGTGCTCGCGGGAGGAGCCGGTGCCGAACTCCGGGCCGGCCACCAGGACCGTGGCACCCTGCCGCTCGGGCTGGTTGAGGATGAACGACTCGTCCTTGCGCCAGGCCTCGAAAAGGCCGCCCTCGAAACCGGAACGGGTGACCTTCTTGAGCCAGTGGGCCGGGATGATCTGGTCGGTGTCCACGTTCGAGCGCCGCAGCGGAACGGCCCGGCCGGTGTGGGTGGTGAACTTCTCCATGGTTCTCAGGCCTCCACAGCCACGTTGGTGTCCGCCAGGTCGGAGGGCAGATCGGACGGTGCGGCCAGACGGCCCAGGACGGCGGTCGCGGCGGCGACCTGCGGGGACACCAGGTGGGTCCGGCCACCCTTGCCCTGCCGGCCCTCGAAGTTGCGGTTCGAGGTGGAGGCGCAGCGCTCCCCGGGGGCGAGCTGGTCGGGGTTCATGCCCAGGCACATCGAGCAGCCCGCGTGGCGCCACTCGGCGCCGGCCGCGGTGAACACCTTGTCCAGGCCCTCCTCCACGGCCTGCAGGGCGACCCGGACGGAGCCGGGGACGACCAGCATCCGTACGCCGTCGGCGATCCGGCGGCCCTCCACGACGGCGGCGGCCGCGCGCAGGTCCTCGATCCGGCCGTTGGTGCAGGAGCCGACGAAGACGGCGTCGACGGTGACCTCGCGCAGCGGGGTGCCGGCCTCCAGGCCCATGTAGGCGAGGGCGTTCTCGGCGGCCGCGCGCTCCTGCGGGTCGGCGAAGGAGGCCGGGTCCGGCACGTCGGAGCCCAGCGGGGCGCCCTGGCCGGGGTTGGTGCCCCAGGTGACGAACGGGGTCAGCGCGGTCGCGTCGATGAAGATCTCGTGGTCGAAGACCGCGTCCTCGTCGGTGCCCAGGGTCGACCAGTACGCGACGGCGGCGTCCCAGTCCTCGCCCTGCGGGGCGTGCGGACGGCCCTTGAGGTAGTCGAAGGTGGTCTCGTCCGGGGCGATCATGCCCGCCCGGGCGCCGGCCTCGATGGACATGTTGCAGATGGTCATCCGGGCCTCCATGGACAGGCCCCGGATCGCCGAACCGCGGTACTCCAGGACGTAGCCCTGGCCGCCGCCGGTGCCGATCTTGGTGATCACGGCCAGGATCAGGTCCTTGGCGGTGACGCCCTCGGGCAGCTCGCCCTCGACCGTGACGGCCATGGTCCGGAACGGCGCCAGCGGCAGCGTCTGGGTGGCCAGCACGTGCTCGACCTGGCTGGTGCCGATGCCGAACGCCAGTGCGCCGAAGGCGCCGTGGGTCGAGGTGTGGGAGTCGCCGCAGACCACGGTCATGCCGGGCTGGGTCAGGCCCAGCTGCGGGCCGACCACGTGCACGACGCCCTGCTCGATGTCGCCGAGCGAGTGGATCCGGACGCCGAACTCGGCGGCGTTGCGGCGCAGCGTCTCCAACTGCACCTTGGACACCGGGTCGGCGATCGGCTTGTCGATGTCCACGGTGGGGGTGTTGTGGTCCTCGGTGGCGATCGTCAGATCGGTGCGGCGGACCGTCCGGCCGGCCAGCCGCAGCCCGTCGAAGGCCTGCGGGCTGGTCACCTCGTGGAGCAGGTGGAGGTCGATGAAGAGCAGGTCGGGCTCTCCCTCCGCGCGCCGCACGACGTGGTCGTCCCAGACCTTCTCTGCGAGTGTCCGTCCCATCGGATTCCCTCCAGCCGGCCGCGTTGCCGGCCTTCTCGTGTCGTCGAGGTCGGAGCTCCCGCCGCCCTGGGGCGGGCGCGTTCGCGCGACCTGCACGCCGGATCGCTGTCCACGATGCGGACACTCTGGTGAGGTCGCATCCTGGATGTCTCCCGGGCTGCTGCATCCAGAGTGGCGCTTTTCCCGGAAGATTGAACTTGCGTCTCGCGGACTGAGACTGCAGTCTTAGCGCATGGACAACTCTAGCGGCGTCGGCGTTCTCGACAAGGCCGCTCTGGTGCTGAGCGCACTGGAGTCGGGCCCCGCCACGTTGGCGGGGCTGGTCGCCGCCACCGGTCTGGCGCGCCCCACGGCCCACCGGCTCGCCGTCGCACTCGAACACCACCGTCTGGTCACCAGGGACATGCAGGGGCGATTCATCCTCGGCCCCCGTCTCTCCGAACTCTCCGCCGCGGCGGGCGAGGACCGGCTGCTCGCCACCGCGGGCCCGGTCCTGACCCACCTGCGCGACGTCACCGGCGAGAGCGCACAGCTCTACCGCCGCCAGGGCGAGATGCGGATCTGCGTAGCCGCCGCCGAGCGGCTCTCCGGTCTGCGGGACACCGTCCCGGTCGGCAGCACCCTGCCGATGAAGGCCGGCTCGGCGGCCCAGGTCCTACTGGCCTGGGAGGAGCCCGAGCGGCTCCACCGAGGCCTGCAGGGCGCCCGTTTCACCGCCACCGCGCTCAGCGGCGTCCGCCGCCGCGGCTGGGCCCAGTCGATCGGCGAGCGCGAGCCGGGCGTCGCGTCCGTCTCCGCTCCCGTGCGCGGCCCCTCCAACCGCGTGGTGGCCTCCGTCTCCGTCTCCGGCCCGATCGAGCGGCTGACCCGCCACCCGGGCCGCCTGCACGCCCAGGCCATCATCGAGGCCGCGAACCGGCTCACCGAGGCACTCCGCCGCGGCTGACCGCCGCCATCCGGAAAGGGCCCCGCGCAGCACCACCGCGCGGGGCCCTTCGGAATGCTCCGGGAATGCAAAAAAAGACCCCGGAAACCGGGGCCTTGAATTTCTGGCTGGGGTACCAGGACTCGAACCTAGACTAAATGAACCAGAATCACTCGTGCTGCCAATTACACCATACCCCAACACAAAGCAAGCGCCGGTGGGATAACCCACCGGCTTCATGCTCTGGAGTACCCCCGACCGGATTCGAACCGGCGCTACTGCCGTGAGAGGGCAGCGTGCTAGGCCGCTACACAACGGGGGCTTCCTGGCGATCCCTTGCGGGATCAGTACCCCCGACCGGATTCGAACCGGCGCTACTGCCGTGAGAGGGCAGCGTGCTAGGCCGCTACACAACGGGGGCTTTCCAGGTGATCCCTTGCGGGATCAGTACCCCCGACCGGATTCGAACCGGCGCTACTGCCGTGAGAGGGCAGCGTGCTAGGCCGCTACACAACGGGGGCTTGTTCTTCACTTGTACTGCTGGACTTGCGTACTGCGCTGGGGTACCAGGACTCGAACCTAGACTAAATGAACCAGAATCACTCGTGCTGCCAATTACACCATACCCCACCAGAGTTGAACCCCTGTCGGGGCCTTCTCAGGCGTTGCGCCTCTCGTTCGGGACCGGGCGGAGGGTTTCGCTCCCTCGTCCGTTCCCTCCCGGGCGGCGCAGAAAGAACATTACCCGACGCCGGCCCCGGCTCCAAAATCGATAACCCCAGGCAGCGGCCGGGCGACCTGGCGGTGACGTCCGGGCGCGCCGCGGGCCCGGCACGAGGCCGGGCCCGCAGTCCGCTCAGCGGCCCGTTCAGGCGGCCGGCAGGGCCTCCAGGGCGGAGTTCAGCCGGCGCAGCGTCTCGGGGCGCCCGAGCAGCTCCATCGACTCGAACAGCGGCGGCGAGACCCGGCGGCCGGTGACGGCCACCCGCAGCGGCGTGAACGCGAACTTGGGCTTGATGCCAAGACCGTCCACCAGCGCCTCGCGCAGCGCGGCCTGGATCGGCTCCGGGCTGAAGTCCGCGAGCGCCTCCAGCGCCTTGACGCTGGCCTCCAGCACCGGGCGGGAGTCGGCGGTCAGCGCCTTGGCGGCGTCGTCCGGGTCGACGGTGAAGTCGGCCGGGTCGACGAACAGGAAGCCGGCCATGTTCACGATCTCGCTCAGCACGACCATCCGCTCCTGGGTGAGCGGCGCGATCTTCGCGAGCAGGTCCAGCTGCTCGGCGGTCGGCTCGGCCGGCAGCAGCCCGGGGGCCTGGAGGTACGGCACCAGGCGGCGGACGAAGTCCTCCGGGGCCAGCTTGCGGACGTGCTCGGCGTTGATCGCCTCGCACTTCTTCAGGTCGAAGCGGGCCGGGTTGGCGTTCACCTTCGCGATGTCGAAGGCGGCGACCATCTCGTCGATGCCGAACAGGTCGCGGTCGTCGGCCAGCGACCAGCCCAGCAGGGACAGGTAGTTGAGCAGGCCCTCGGGGATGAAGCCGCGCTCGCGGTACAGGTTGAGCGAGGCCTGCGGGTCGCGCTTGGAGAGCTTCTTGTTGCCCTCGCCCATCACGTACGGCAGGTGGCCGAAGCGCGGGGTGGTGCCGTCGCCGACGCCGATCTCGGCGAGCGCGGCGTACAGCGCGATCTGCCGCGGGGTGGAGGAGAGCAGGTCCTCGCCGCGCAGCACGTGGGTGATGCCCATCAGGGCGTCGTCCACCGGGTTGACCAGGGTGTACAGCGGGGCGCCGTTGGCCCGGACGATGCCGTAGTCCGGCACGTTCTCCGGCTCGAAGGTGAGCGTGCCGCGCACCAGGTCGTCGAAGCTGAGGGTGCGGTCGGGCATCCGGAAGCGCAGGATCGGCTCGCGCTTCTCCAGCTTGTAGACGGCGACCTGCTCGTCCGTCAGCTCGCGGCAGTGGCCGTCGTAGCCGGAGGGCTTGCCGGCCGCGCGGGCGGCCTCGCGGCGGGCGTCCAGCTCCTCGGTGCTGCAGTAGCAGTGGTAGGCGTGGCCGGCCTCGTGCAGGCGGCGGGCGACGTCGGCGTAGATGTCCATCCGCTGGGACTGGCGGTACGGCTCGTGCGGGCCGCCGACCTCCGGGCCCTCGTCCCAGTCGAAGCCGAGCCAGCGCATCGCGTCGAGCAGCTGGTCGTACGACTCCTCGGAGTCGCGGGCCGAGTCGGTGTCCTCGATCCGGAAGACCAGCGTGCCGCCGTTGTGGCGGGCGTAGGCCCAGTTGAAGAGGGCCGTGCGGACCAGGCCCACGTGCGGGTTCCCGGTCGGGGACGGACAGAAACGAACCCGGACGGCCGGGTTGCCCGCGGCGGAGCCGCTGAGCTTTTCACTAGCCACGCTTGATCACCTTGTTGGTGAGAGTGCCGATGCCTTCGATGGAGACGGCGACCTCGTCGCCGACGTTGAGCGGGCCCACCCCTGCGGGCGTGCCGGTGAGGATGACGTCGCCGGGCAGCAGCGTCATGGCCTCGGAGATGTGGACGATCAGCTCGGCGACCGAGCGGACCATCTGGGAGGTGCGGCCGGCCTGCCGGAGCTCGCCGTTGACCGTGCAGGTGACGGCGAGGTCGGCCGGGTCCAGGTCGGTCTCGATCCACGGGCCCAGCGGGCAGGAGGTGTCGAAGCCCTTGGCCCGGGCCCACTGGCCCTCGCGCTTCTGCACGTCCCGGGCGGTGACGTCGTTGGCGCAGGTGTAGCCGAGGATCACCTCGGGCACCCGGTCCAGCGGCACCTCGCGGCACATCCGGCCGATCACCACGGCGAGTTCGGCCTCGTGCTGGACGTCCGAGGAGAACGGCGGGTACGCGATGTTCTCGGTCGGGCCGATCACCGAGGTGGACGGCTTGAAGAAGGTGAGCGGCACGTCCGGGACGTCGTTGCCCAGCTCGGCGGCGTGCGCCGCGAAGTTGCGGCCGACCGCCACGATCTTGTTGGGGAGCATCGGGCTGAGCAGCCGGACGTCCTGGAAGCGGTAACTCTCGCCGGTCGGCTGGGGCTGGCCGAACGGGTGGCCGGCCAGCGCGTGGACGACCAGCGAGTCGGGCTGGGAAGGGTCGCCCTCCACCACGCCGAAGGAGACGCTGCCGGCGGCAGGGCTCCCTTCCCGGACGGAAAACCTGGCAATGCGCACGGCTGGGATACCCCTCGCTTCGTCGACCGCCCGGGGCGCGCCCGGGCGCTGGTGGGCGCCTCGCCCACGGTGGGCGCGGCCCCGTCAATCGTCGTCCAGGCTATCGCGTGGGGCCCCGGCTGACCGCTTTGCCCCTGTTCAGCGCGGTTGGGCCGCGAGCCCCGGCAACCGCCCGGGAACGCCGCAGGGCGCCGCGGCCGCCCTCGGTGGCGCGGCCGCGACGCCCTGTCGGAGCGGGGGTCGGGTCAGTCCTGCACGACGACGGGCACCGGGGCGACCATCAGCTGGGTGCGGCGCGGGTTGGCGGTGCTGGCCGGCAGCTCGGTGCCGTAGGTGACGGCCTCCTCGGGCTTGCGGGCACCCGGGATCGCGCTGAAGTCCGCGACCGAGGCCAGCGTCGTCCGGCGCGGGTTCGCCGTGGAGCGGCAGGGCAGCGTGGACTTGGTGGCGGCCTTCTTCGCCTGGGACATCGAGAGCACCTCGTGGTCGCGGCCGGGCGGATCGCGGCGGATCGTCACCGACCTGAGTGATTCCGAATGATTCGGAGGGGTTCTGGGCAGGCTGATCGGGGCCGTGCTCCGGAGACAGCCAGGTTACGAGATCTCATTCCACAGGGACCGTGACCAAAGCTACACATTAGACTGTGATTTTGCTCACAAATTCATGAGCGAATTGCAGATATCCGACATATCGCCGCAACGGGATTTTCCGGCATATCTCCGATAACGGTCATTCCGGAAGGTCTGTGACTCTTCTCGATCTCGGGCCGGGTTGGCATGTATCCGGCGAGTGTCCGAAAAATGCGGTATTCCGGTCCTGTTACGGCACAGTCAGTGAAGTCACGCACGCGTTCGGTAGCGCCGCGCGGCGTGTCCTGGCGGCCCTTGTTGGGATTCCCCGGCTGTGCTGGAATGCCACGGACCGTGGGTAGGGAGAAGTCCACCCCGGCGACGCGCTCACCCGGACCAGCCGGGGAGCGGAAGGAAACTCGACACCGTCCGGTCCGCGGCGACGCGGCGGGACGCCCGGTCCAGAGGTTGCGACGCCAGTGCAGGGACGTTTCAAAAGGGGTAGCGGCGCCGCGGGTAACCCGGAGTCGCACGAGCCCGTGGCAGCCCCCCAGCAGGCGGCGGCCCCCGGCGGCCCGCCCGAGCCGGTGATCCCCGAGGCCCCCGGCCACGCGGAGGACGACGGCCAGGAACGGAAGTCCACCCGGGACAAGCTCCGGACCACCCTGACCAGGCGGCGGGCCACCGGTCTGAGCCGGCTCGCGATGCGCAACTGGCGCATCCGGACCCGACTGATCGCCCTGCTCGCCCTGCCCGTCCTGGTCTCCCTGGTCCTCGGTGGCCTGCGGATCCAGGCCTCGATGCAGAACTCGCAGCAGCTCTCCCAGATGGCCAACCTGTCCGACCTGGCCAAGAAGGCGACCAACCTCGCGGACGCCCTGCAGACCGAGCGCGACATCAGCGCCGGCTACATCACCGCGCGCCCCAACGACCCGCTCGACGACGACATCGTCACCGCCCGCAGGGCCACCGACGACCTGAGCCGCACCTTCACCGCGTCCTCGGACAAGTTCGAGAACCTCGAACTCTCGGGCGGGAAGGCGCTGCTGTTCCAGATCCGCAGGGACCTGAACTCGATCTCGGACGCGCGCAACACGCCGTACCAGAACAACCAGAACATCCAGTCGACGATCACCGCCTACGACGTGATCATCCGCGACCTGCTGGCCATCACCCAGGACATCGCGCTCGCGTCGAACAACAAGGACCTGCTCGTCGCGACCCGCTCGCTGCAGCAGTTCTCGCTGGCCAAGAACGCCACCTCGCAGCAGCGCGCCCTGATCGGCGCCGCACTCGCCAACCCCAAGGGCCCCGACCTCAGCCCCAGCGACGAGTCCTTCGGCATCCGCCTGCGCACCTCGTACGACAACTCGCTCACCAGCTTCAACAACATCTACACCGCGCACGACCTGGACAACCTGCGCGGCCAGCTCAGCTACAACTCGGTGATCGCCGACGCCGACCGGTACGCGCGCTCGATCCTCCAGCCGAGCGGCATCCACCAGACCGACCCGGTGACCTACAAGGACTGGTACGAGAAGGCCAGCGCCAAGATCACCGCCGAGCGCCGGATCGAGTCCAAGCTCATCGAGGACCTCGACGGCAAGGCCCAGGACCTCCAGTCCCAGGCCGACACCGAGGCCATCATCATCGGTGCCGCCATCGCCCTGGTGCTGCTCGTCGCCCTCGGTGGCGCCGGTCTGATCGCCCGCTCGATGGTGCGCTCGCTGACCCGTCTGCAGGCCGCGGCCGAGGACGTCGCCGAGCGCCGCCTGCCCGAGCTGGTCAAGACCCTCTCCGAGAGCGACCCGCACGACGTCGACACGACGGTCGAACCGGTGGCCGTCGACTCCACCGACGAGATCGGCCACGTGGCGCACGCCTTCGACATGGTGCACAGCGAGGCCGTCCGCCTCGCCGCCGAGCAGGCCCTCCTGCGCGGCAACATCAACGCGATGTTCACCAACCTCTCGCGCCGCAGCCAGGGCCTCATCCAGCGCCAGCTGTCGCTCATCTCCGAACTGGAGAGCCGCGAGGCCGACCCGGACCAGCTGGCCAACCTCTTCAAGCTGGACCACCTCGCGACCCGCATGCGCCGCAACGGCGAGAACCTCCTCGTCCTCGCCGGTGAGGACCCGGGCCGCCGCTGGACCAGGCCCGTCCCGCTGGTCGACGTGCTCCGCGCCGCCGCCTCCGAGGTGGAGCAGTACGAGCGCATCGAACTCGCCGCCGTGCCGTCGGCCGAGGTCGCCGGCCGCGTCGTCAACGACCTCGTCCACCTGCTCGCCGAGCTGCTGGAGAACGCCACCTCGTTCTCCAGCCCGCAGACCCGCGTCCGGGTCACCGGCCACGCGCTGCCCGACGGCCGCGTCCTGGTCGAGATCCACGACACCGGCATCGGCCTGAGCCCCGACGACCTCGCCGAGATCAACGAGCGCCTCGCCAACCCGCCGACGGTGGACGTCTCGGTCTCCCGCCGCATGGGCCTCTTCGTGGTCGGCCGCCTGTCCCTGCGACACGGCATCCGCATCCAGCTGCGCCCCAGCGACTCCGGCGGCACCACCGCGCTGGTCATGCTCCCGGTGGACGTCACCAACTCCGCCGACCGCCGCGGCCCGGCCCGGCCCGGCCCCGCCCAGGCCAAGCAGCAGCGCGGGGTCGCCCCGACGCCGCGCCAGCAGCGCCAGGTGCCGCCCGGCCAGGGCGGCCCGGCCGCGCTCGGCCAGGGCCCGGCCGGCGGTGCCCCGCAGGGCGGCCGCCCGCAGCTCGGCCAGGGCGGCCCGACCGGCCCCGGTGCTCCGGCCGGACCGAACGCTCCGGGCGCTCCGGGTGCCCCTGCCGCGCCCGGCGGCCGGGCCGGCGGCCTGCCGACCCGCCAGGTCGGCAAGTCGCTGCGCGAGAACCCCGTCCAGCCGGGCCAGCAGCCCCAGGGACCCCAGGGACCGGGCCGACAGGCCCCCCAGCCCCAGGGCCAGAAGCCGGCCCAGCAGGCCCCGCAGTCCCCGCAGTCCCCGCAGCCCCAGCAGTCGCCGCAGGGCGGCCTGCCGCAGCGCGCCCCGAACCGGCCGGGCCCGGCGCAGGGCGGCCTCGGTGGCCTGCCCCGCCGCGGCCAGCAGCAGCCCGACCAGGGCCGCCCCGGTCAGCAGCAGCCCGCTCAGGGCCGCCCCGGCCAGGAACGGCCGCGCCCGGGTGGCGAGTTCGACGGCGGTCCGGGCCCCCGGACCGGCGAGCAGCCGCAGCACGGTCGGCCGGGCCGGCCGGGTGGCGCTCCGCAGCAGCAGGGCGGCGCCCGCCCGGGCAACCGCCCGCAGGAGGGCCTGCCGCAGCGCCGGCCGGCCCCGCAGGGCCAGGGCGGCCCCGGTCAGGGCGGCCCGCAGGGCCAGCCCGGTCCGCAGGGCCAGCGCCGTCCGCAGCGCCCCGGCCCGGACGCGCCGCAGCGCGACCGCCAGCCGCAACTGCCGCCGCAGCAGCAGGCCCAGCCGCTGCCGTCGGCCGAGCCGGCGCCGATGGAGAGCACCCAGCAGTTCGCCCGGCCGCGCTTCGAGGCCAGCCAGATCGACCCGCGTGACCCGCTGGGCCTCGGTCTGGTGGAGCCGGTGCTGCCGAGCGTGCCGAACCCGGCGCGTCCGGAGCCGGTCCGTCAGGAGCAGGCCCGGCCCGAGCCGGTGCGCCAGGAGCAGGCCCGGCCGGAGCCGATGGCGCTGCCGACCGGCCCGTCCGGGGGTGCGGCCGAGCAGCCGTGGTACCCGCAGGAGGGCGGGCAGGAGACCCGGCCGCGGACGTACCAGCCGCGCCGGCCCGGCACTTCGGCGCCGGAGTTCCAGCCGTCCGACCCGCAGGGCCGACAGGGCCGACCGGCCCAGGCCCCGCAGCCCCAGGCTCCGCAGCAGGCCGCGCAGGCTCAGGCCCCCCAGGCCCCTCAGCCCCAGGCCCCCCAGCAGGGTCAGCAGCAGCCGCAGCAGCAGCCGCAGCAGGGCCAGCAGCCGCAGCCCGGCACCGGGGACGCCCCGTGGCGCCCGTCCGCGAACGACGAGCGCTGGCGCCGTGCCGAGCAGGTCCGCGAGCCCTCGACCAACGGCGTCACGATGTCCGGTCTCCCCCGGCGGACCCCGCAGGCCAACCTGGTCTCCGGCACCGCCGAGGCCTCGCCGCTGACCGGTCCGCAGGTCTCCCGGGCCCCCGAGGAGGTCCGCGGCCGGCTGACCAACCTGCGCCGCGGCATCCAGCAGGGCCGCCGGGCCGGAGCCGAACAGGCCAACCAGCCGGGCTCCCAGCATGGTGCCCAGCAGCCCGGATTCGATAGTTTCGGTGGCCGGACCGACGGCAACGGCGCAGATCACCAGGAGCGTTGAGTTGAATCAGATGAGCCAGGCCGCACAGAACCTGAACTGGCTGATCACCAATTTCGTGGACAACACCCCCGGGGTGTCCCACACCGTGGTGGTCTCCGCCG